>JBDTOR010000072.1:0-11317 GCA_039933175.1 Hyphomicrobium sp.
GGCCCTTAGCCGACATGCAGCGCGAAGAACGCTCTGGCCCAAAGCGGACAGTGCGCTGGCGACTATCGAAGCCAAGCGCGTATAAGATCGTGCGTGGAACTCACGGGATAGCTCCGCGTTGATCATAACCCGCACCAATGCGGACAGGTCACAAGGAGCGCTCCCCATGGGCAGCACGGCAGACAAGGTTTCGGGGCACACCAATCAGGTTGTCGGCAATATCAAACAGGGCGTCGGCGAGGCGGTCGGTTCCGAGGAGCTGCAGGTCAAAGGGGCTGTGCAGGAATTGAAGGGCGACGCACAGGTTGCCGTCGGAAACGTCAAGGAGAAGGTCAAGGAAGGCGCCACCAAGGCTGCCGAAGAGATCAACCGCACGCTCTAACGAACGAGTGAGCGCCCAAAGTCGGAAGGCCGGTCCCAGACCGGCCTTTTCTTCATCCCACCAACCCCCAGAGGAGGCGAACGTGAAAATCGAAAAGCTGAGTGACCTTTTCCTGCATACGCTGCAGGACATCTATTATGCCGAGAAGCACATCGTGAAAGCACTCCCGAAGATGATCAAGGCGTCTGACTCTGGCGAGCTGTCGAAGGCGTTCAAGGACCACCTGGCGCAGACAGTGGAGCACGTCGCTCGCTTGGAGCAGGTGTTCAAACTCATCGACCACAAGCCTCGGGCGGCCAAGTGCCCGGCGATTGATGGCATCTTGGATGAAGCCAAGGAGCTGATGGGTGAGATCAAGGATGCTGATACGCGCGATGCCGCCATGATCGCCGCGGCGCAGGCGGTTGAGCATTACGAGATTACGCGCTACGGCACGCTCGTCGCTTGGGCGAACCTGCTCGGCCGCGATGCGGCGTCGAAGATCCTTGATAAGACGCTCAAGGAAGAGCACGCGGCCGATTCGAAGCTTACCAAGATTGCCGAGTCACATCTCAACGCCGAAGCCGTTGAATAGGCGGAACGGGTTTCGCCGTCGCAAAGGCAGCGCGCCCGCTACTGCGCCACTATGGGAGCTTTGACTCCACGCGACGTGAATGGCAGAACGTGCCGCTTGCCAAGCGAGTTCAGCGCCCTTCCCGATTGCCTTTCATGACGGTACGCCGAACAGGCCGCGTACCACGAACGTGGCATGTTTTAGGGTTGTTCGATTTGGCGATGCTCGCCGATGCTTACCAACATCTATGGCACATCATAGAGATCAAGCGGCTCGCACTGCCCCCATCTCGCGTCCGACGCATCGAGAGCAATGCGGGCTCGGTGTTGCGTGGTTGCGCGAGTGGAGTAGCTTGCTTAACAGCTCGGCACATACGGCTTCGCCATAAAGCGAGCGCCGTTTGGCATTTCGCACAGCGCAACCTTGAGCGGTCGCTTGTGTCCCAACTGTCGGTTACACCTCGCACGGCACTCGGATCCTGCACCGAAGGATCCGCCTCGATTAGCGCAATACCAATGTCTTGCTGGCGCACTTGGCAAAGTACCATCCTAGCGAAGCCGGGAAATAGCCTCGCACCGGCTGGGCGTGTGCTACACTATTCGCCACAGTGGTTCTTGCCTCAGCGGCAAGTTCGCCCCCTCCGGACCGATCATGACGCGCTGCGTATGAGGGGCGTGATCGAAGGCGCTGCACGAGCGCGTTTCCGCGCGCGAGATCCGTTTATGGACGCCTCCAGCCTGATTGAGTCCCTTGCCGGACAGACGATCCTCATCGCTGACCGCCAAAAGCCGGACTCGATTTGCGTCAAGACGCTGCTGAAAGAAGCGGGCGCGAAAGTAGTGATTGCGGACGATGAGCGTCAAGCTGTGTTAGCTGCGAATGCCGCTGACTTAACTGCGGCTGTCCTCGACGTTGAAGCGTGGCCTGGCGCGAGGAACCTGATCTGCTGGTGCCTCGACCGTCGTTCCATCCCCTTCCTGTTTTTGGGCGAGGACAGTAGCTCAGCCGTCACACAGTGGGCCCCCGCGCCCACTCTTTCAAGGTCGACCGATGCCCGCGTGCTTGTCGATGCCGTTATCAACATCCTCGTAACAGATGGCTACACCGTTGATCGGCTCCCGACCAACATGGCGCGTGCAGGGGCCATCTACACCAAGCTCGAGAAACGCATCCTTCGTCAAGAAGAACGCGTCCACAGGCTCCAATGCACCGGGAGGCCGCGAAGGGCTGCTGAGGAGCTGCTTCGCCTAATGCGGCGAGGTTTGGACACCATGCAGAACCTTCGGCCGCCATGGCCAGGCATCCTCCGGCCCATCGACGAACAAGCCGCACGGGCTGAACGGGCATGAGCTAGTTCCTAAGCATCTACCTTCATCTATCAGCACAAACACTCAAGCTGCGGGATCGGGCGCACGGCTAAGGCGCTAGCACCGATGCAAAGAGGAATTCATGGCAATCGACTCATGCTCGATCCTAGTTGGCCGATGTTTTGTTACCCCAGATGACGACGTGCGAAAGGTTCTGGAGCTCGACCGAGATAGCGTCACGTACGTTGTGCGTGGAAAGTTGGCGTTTCCATCTTGGGACACGACCGCGTGGAAGTTCACAAGCAAAGACGTGTTCGCCAGCGAGGTTGTTAGCGAGGTGTTGAGCGACTGGCGCGCCGCTGGAGCAAAAGGATTTTGACGACTCGTCAGGGATGGGCTCGCTCTTGCAGTTTCCTCGAAAGGCCGAGGCAAATTGGCCGACTGAGTTAGAAACCGAAGGCACCTTTGATAAGCATTGTCTCCCGCTTCTTCCTCCAGACAACGGGCGGGTCCCTCTGGGACAGCCGCGATCCAGTACGTGAGGAGCTGTTCAGCGTCGAGCGCCTCGAGGAGCACGCGCGAAGTCTTGCCGTAGCGCAGGCAGTAAAGGCAAGTCCTGCCAAGGGTCATCCGTTGATCCACCGACTTGCGGACAACGAAGGCGCGCTGCTCAACGCTCATCGTACGGTTGCCAAAGCGGTCGAGGCCAAGCAGCCGATCACGCCAGCAGCGGAGTGGCTGCTCGACAATTTTCATATCGTCGAGAAGCAGATCCGACAGATCCGCTCTGACCTACCCGCCGGGTATTATAGGCAGCTACCCAAGTTGGCCGGCGGCCCCTTTGCCGGCTACCCGCGCGTGTTTGGAGTTGCCTGGGCCTTCGTAGCCCATACCGACAGCCGCTTCGATCTCGATACATTTTATCGCTACGTGCGCGCCTATCAAAGCGTTCAGCCTTTGACGATTGGCGAACTCTGGGCGCTCGCAATCACGCTTAGGATTGTGCTCGTAGAGAATTTGCGACGGCTCGCCGACGGCATCGTGCGCAGCCGCGCCGCGCGAATGAAGGCCGACATCATCGCCGATCGCCTATTAGGCGCCGGCGAATGGAATGCCGAACCCAGTGCGCTCGTTCTCGCTGGGCATGAGGGCGTGCCGTTGCCGAGCGCATTTGCCGTGCAGTTATTGCACCGGCTGCGCGACCAGGACTCGCAGATCGGACCAGCGCTCGCCTGGCTGGACGGCAAACTCACGGCACAAGATACAACAGCGGATGAGGTCGTGCGCGCTGAGCATCAGCGTCAGGGCGCCGCGAGCGTAACAATGCGCAACATCATCACGAGCATGCGCCTCATCTCCGATGTGGATTGGTCCGAACTGTTCGAGCGGATCAGCTTGGTCGACGACGTCTTTGCCTCGAGTTCCAATAGCTACCGGCAGATGGATTTCCCAACGCGAAATCTCTATCGCGCCGCCGTCGAGCATCTGTCACGCAACTCGCCCCACTCGGAACGCGACATAGCGCACAAGGCTGTTCTTATCGCGGAGCAGGCACGCGCTGATGACGCAACGCCAGAAAATCGCGGTGCGGACCCAGGGTATCACCTGATTGGCAGAGGTCGTCGCGCCTTTGAAAAAACAATTGACTTTCGCCCACGTCGGCGGATTTGGCCGGCTCGTTGGGGATTGGTCGGGTACACAAGTACCATCGCCGTTCTCGCCGGGGCCGTTCTAGCAGTTCCGCTAATATACCTGGCGGCCGCGGGCGTTCAGGCTGTGTGGGTGCTTCTCTTCGCAATCCCGGGCTGCATCCTGGCTATCGATATTGGAGTGGCGTTCACCAACTATCTGGTGACGCGGACATTCGCTGCGACGCCGCTGCCGGCGCTGGAGCTGCGCGATGGAGTGCCACCGCATCTTAGGACACTCGTCGTCGTCCCGACGCTCCTGTCCACGCCTGTGGCGATCGAAGAGCAGCTCGATCGGCTGGAGATCCATCACGTCGCAAGCATGGAGGGGGATCTTTATTTCGCGCTGCTGTCGGACTGGCTCGATTCTGAGTTCGAGGTAGGTGCAGACGACGGCGACCTCCTCGCGGTGGCAAGGGCGGGAATCGACCGTCTCAATCGACAGCATGGACCAGCGCCCAACGGTGCGCGCTTCCTATTGCTGCATCGGCGTCGCGTCTGGAACGAGGGAGAGAAGCGATGGATCGGGTGGGAGCGTAAGCGCGGAAAACTCCAGGAGCTGAACAGGCTTCTTCGCGGCGTTGCTGGAACGACGTTCGTAGAAGATGAATGGGGCCCGTCGCGGTTACCTCAGAACATCCGCTACGTCGTAACCCTTGACGCAGATACGCGGCTGCCACGCGACGCCGTGCGTCGGCTGATTGGCAAAATGGCGCATCCCCTCAACCGTCCGCGCTTTGATGTGGCCGTCGGACGCGTCGTCGAAGGTTACGGAGTCTTGCAGCCTCGTGTGACGCCTTCCCTGCCGATCGGTAGCGAAGGCTCGCTGTTCCAGCGCCTTTTTTCCAGCGCAAGCGGCATCGATCCCTACGCGGCGGCAGTCTCCGATGTCTATCAGGACCTCTTCGATGAGGGGTCCTATACAGGGAAGGGCATCTACGACGTGGACACGTTCGAGCAGGCGGTTGCCGGCCGCGTTCCCGATTCCAGCCTTCTTAGCCACGATCTGTTCGAAGGCGTGTTTGCCCGAGCGGGCCTTGCATCAGATGTAGAGGTCGTTGAAGAATTTCCGGCTCGATATGACGCAGCTGCCTTGCGGTACCATCGCTGGGCACGCGGCGATTGGCAGCTGCTGCCGTGGATTCTTGGGAGGATACCACCAAGCGATGCAACGGCCGCGCAACGCGCCCTTCCCAAGGTCGGGCGCTGGAAGATGATCGACAATCTGCGGCGGACGCTTTCGGCTCCGGCCGCCATTGCGGCGTTGATGATCGCCTGGACGTTGCCACTGCCTGCCGCGCTGGTTGGAACGATCTTCGTGCTGGCGACCATGGTTCTACCGACGTGCATCCCCATTATTGGCGGTGTCGTTCCCCGTCACTCCGATATCGGAATGCGCGGCCACCTGCGTTCGATGCGGAGCGAGGTGCGCATCGGCGCGACGCTCGCTGCCATGCAGGTTACCCTGCTCGCCCATCAGGCGTGGCTGATGAGCGACGCGATCGCGCGGACATTGGTCCGTGTGTTCGTCACCCGCCGGCACTTACTCGAATGGGTGCCCGCAGCGCGCGCTACCCACGGGCGCCAACTCGACAGCCTCGGCTTCTACCGCTGGATGTCCAGCGCGGTCGCTATTGGCGTTGCGGCGCTGGCGCTCGCGTTTTTAGCGGGGACTGGCACATGGCTGCTTGCCCTGCCATTCGCTGCGCTGTGGATCGCTTCTCCCGCTATCGCACGGTGGGCAAGCGTATCCCCCGCGGCTGGTGGTCACCTGCAAGTGTCAGACGGCGACGCGCGTGCCTTGCGCCGGGTTGCCCGCCGCACATGGCGTTTCTTCGAAACCTTCGTTACCGCGGGCGACAACGCGCTGCCGCCGGATAATTTTCAGGAAGAGCCGACCGCCGTCATCGCGCACCGCACGTCGCCAACGAACGTGGGGCTCTATTTGCTATCGGCCGTCAGCGCGCGTGATTTTGGATGGATAGGAACGCTCTGTGCGGTCGAACGGCTGGAGGAGACGCTGTCGACCATGCAATTGATGGCCCGCTTCCGCGGCCATTTCTATAATTGGTATGACACCCAGGATCTGCGTCCTCTCGAACCACAGTACATTTCATCGGTCGATAGCGGGAACCTCGCCGGCCACTTGATCGCCCTCGCCAACGCGGCGCGCGAGTGGCGCACGGTACCGCTCGCGGCGGCGACGCGCCTATCGGGGATCGCGGACGCGCTCGATCTGGCTCAACTCGAGACAATCACTCTGCGTACGGCTCCGCTTACGCAAACCGTCACCGTCCGCCAGCTCGACGATGCGGCCGCCTTGCTTGCGCGCGGCATCGCAGACGTCGGTAGCAGCGGCACCGCGGAGTCGTGGCAACAGCTCACGGCACAGGGCGAAACCATGGTCGATATCGTCGCCGCTCTCTCCCAGGGGCTTGACGACGACACCTTCGCTGATCTGCGGTTCTGGGCCGGCGCATGTCTGAGCGCCATCGGCAGTCACCGGCGGGATCTGGCTCTGACGCCGGACGCTTTGAGCACCATTGACTCCCGTCTGCAGGCGATCGAGGACACAGCGCGGTCGATGGCACTAAGCATGGATTTCACATTCCTTCTCGATCAAGACCGCCATCTGCTGTCCATCGGCTATCTCGTTTCCGAGGCCCGGCTCGACCAGAGCTGCTATGACCTTCTTGCTTCCGAGGCGCGGCTGGCGAGCTTTCTGGCTGTCGCCAAGGGAGATATTCCGGCTCGCCACTGGTTTCGGCTCGGTCGCAGCGTGGCGGCGATCGGGCACGGTGCGGCGCTGATCTCATGGTCGGGATCAATGTTTGAGTACCTGATGCCATCGCTCGTCATGCGCGCTCCGGCCGGAAGTCTCGTCGAGCAAACGACACGCCTTGTCGTGCGACGGCAGATTGAATACGGAGGAAAAATCGGCGTCTGGGGCATCTCGGAGTCCGCCTACAATGCTCGCGATCTAGAGTTCACCTATCAGTACTCTAACTTCGGCGTGCCCGGCCTTGGGCTCAAGCGCGGCCTGGGAGACAATACCGTCATCGCACCCTACGCCACGGCATTGGCGGCAATGGTCGATCCGCAGGCCGCGGTCAGCAATTTCGAAGAGCTGACTCGGGCTGGCGGCCGTGGACGCTATGGCTTTTACGAAGCCCTCGATTACACCCCGAGCCGCGTGCCAAAAGGAAAGAACGTCGCCGTGGTAAAGGCATTCATGGCCCACCACCAGGGCATGTCCATCGTCGCCATCGCCAACACGCTGCTTGGAAGCCTGATGCGGTCTCGATTTCATTCTGAAACGATGGTTCAGGCGACAGAGCTACTGTTACAAGAACGGACTCCCCGCGACGTCGTGGTAACGCGTCCTTGGGCTGCGGAGACAAAGTCGACAGCAAAGATCGGGGGTATCTCGGCGCTCAGTGGGCGGCGCCTGGATACTGCGCACGGTGCAACGCCTTCGACACATCTGTTCTCCAACGGCCGCTATGCTGTGATGCTCACCGCTGCGGGGTCCGGCTACAGCCGCTGGCGCGACTTTGCGGTGACCAGATGGCGCGAGGATACGACTTGCGATGATTGGGGCTCATACATCTTCGTCCGAGATATCCGCAGCGGCGAAGTGTGGTCCGCGGGCTTTCAGCCAAGCGGGGCCGAGCCAGACTCTTATTTCGTGACCTTTAACGAAGATCGTGCGGAGATATCTCGGCGCGACGGCACCATAACAACCACGATGGAAGTGCTGGTATCGGCCGAGGACGATGCTGAGATCCGTCGTGTTTCCATCTCCAACACCGGAAGCTGGTCACGCGAGGTCGATGTTACCTCCTACGCGGAGCTTGCGCTGACGCCGCAAGCCGCCGACGTCGCACATCCGGCCTTCTCGAAACTGTTCGTCGAGACCGAGTATTTGGCAAACGTCGGCGCGCTCATCGCTACGCGCCGGCGCCGATCTCCAACGGAGCCAGAGATCTGGGCGGCGCACCTTGCCGTTATCGATGGGGAGGCCACTGGCGCAGCTGAGTTCGAAACCGATCGTGCGCGTTTCCTTGGGCGCGGATCAGGCGTCAGAAGGCCAATTTCAGTTATCGACGGCCGACGCCTTTCGAGCACCGTTGGCATCGTGCTCGACCCGGTATTTGCGCTGCGGCGTCGCGTACGGATCGACCCCGGGGAAGTCGTACGTGTCGCGTTCTGGACGGTCGTGGCGTCCTCGCGGGAGGCGCTGCTCGATCTCATAGATAGGCATAGGGACGTTACGGCGTTCGAACGGGCAGCGACCCTGGCCTGGACTCAGGCTCAGGTGCAGCTGCGTCACCTCGATATCGATCCGTCTGAGGCCGACCTATTTCAGAGGCTTGCCGGACATCTCGTATATGCCGCGCCGACGTTACGCCCCAGTTCCGTTGCAATCGCACGCGGATCGGGTGCCCAGCGGGAGCTGTGGAGCCTCAGCATTTCCGGTGATCTGCCGATCGTCCTACTGCGCATCTCCGACACGGACGACCTCGACCTCGCCCGGCAGTTGCTGCGCGCGCACGAATACTGGCGCATGAAGCAGCTGGCGGTCGATCTCGTAATCCTCAACGAGCGTGCGTCCTCGTATGTGCAGGATTTGCAGATCGCGCTTGAGACGCTTGTCCGTGCGAACCAGTCCCGCGTGCAGGTGGGCGAAGAAAACGCGCGCGGCAGGGTCTTCGTGGTGCGGGCCGACCTTGTTTCGGCGGACACCGGTGCTCTGCTCAATTCGGTGGCCCGAGTCGTGCTCGTCGCGCAGCGAGGTCGGCTTGCAGAGCAACTCGACCGCGTCCCTGAAGGAAAGGGCTTTGTACGGCCGGATCCGAGCTCGGCTATCGCAGTCCCGCAGGCAAAGGAAGCGCTGATACAGTCAGAGTTGGAGTTCTTCAACGGGCTTGGTGGGTTTAGCGATGAGGGGACAGAATACGTGACGACCCTCGGGCCGGGCCAGTGGACGCCGGCGCCGTGGATCAACGTCATCGCCAATCCCACATTCGGTTTTCAAGTGGCAACGGAGGGCACTGGTTATACTTGGTCTGCCAACAGTCGCGAGAACCAGCTTACCCCATGGTCTAACGACCCCGTATCGGATCAATCCGGCGAAGCCTTCTATTTGCGTGACGAGGATACCGGCGGGGTCTGGACACCAACCGCACTCCCAATACGCGACGATGCGGCGACCTACGTCGCGCGGCATGGCCGCGGCTACAGTTGCTTCGAGCATTCGGCCAACGACATCAAAAGCCATCTGCTGCAGTACGTTTCACTTGATGACCCGATCAAGATATCGCGTCTGCGACTTCGCAACCTGTCAAGCCGCGCGCGGAACATCTCCATAACGGCGTACGTCGAGTGGGTCCTTGGCTCCGCACGCGCCACTGCAGCTCCGTTCGTCACGACAGAGATCGATCCGCAGACCGGCGCCTTGTTCGCGCGCAATGCATGGAATCCAGATTTTGCATCGCACGTCGCCTTTGCAGATCTCAGCGGCCTTCAAACAACGTGGACGGGTGATCGCCGAGAGTTCATCGGCCGCAATGGAACGCTTGCACGGCCAGCGGCACAGGCGGGAGATGCGCAGCTTTCCAATACCGTGGGCGCGGGCCTTGATCCTTGTGCGGCACTGCGCGCCGAAATCAGGCTGCCGCCTGGCGGCAGCATTGAGATTGTCTTCTTCCTCGGCCAGGGAGCGAGCAAGGAAGAAGCGCAGAGGTTGATTGCTCACTACCGCGCCGCCAATCTCGATACGGTGCGAAATAATGTCGAGCGGTTCTGGAACGATGTGCTCGGAGCGGTGCAGGTAAAGACACCCGACCGGTCGATGGACATTATGCTGAACGGCTGGCTTCTTTATCAGGCGCTCGCCTGCAGGGTGTGGGCCCGCGCGGCGTTCTACCAGGCAAGCGGCGCCTACGGGTTTCGCGATCAGCTCCAGGATGGAACGGCACTTAGCCAGGCGCTGCCGCACATCACCCGCGAACACCTGCTGCGCGCCGCTGGCCGACAGTTTGTCGAGGGCGACGTTCAGCATTGGTGGCGCCCGCAGTCGGGCCAGGGCGTACGCACCAGAATTTCCGACGGGCGCGCGTGGCTCGCCTATGCGGCGGCACACTATATCCGAACGACGGGAGACGCGGCGATACTCGATGACGCTGTTCCCTTCCTCGAAGGGCAACGGTTGGAGGCAGGACAGCACGACAGCTACTTCCAGCCGACGGTAGCCGACGAAGTCGCCAGCTTGTTCGAGCATTGCGCCCGAGGCCTCGACCAGAGCCTCTCGCTCGGCGTTCACGGTCTACCACTGATAGGCACGGGCGATTGGAACGACGGGATGAACCGCGTCGGCGAACACGGCCGAGGGGAAAGCGTTTGGCTCGGCTGGCTGCTTTACTTGACGCTCACGGAGTTCGCATACATTGCCGAAGCTCGTGGCGAACTCGCTCGCGTCAGTAGATGGCGCGCCCACGCCGCGGACCTGCGGGGATCACTCGAACGCGAGGCCTGGGACGGCGAGTGGTACCGCCGCGGCTATTTCGACGATGGAACCGCACTAGGATCGATGGCCAGTGATGAATGCCGTATCGATTCCATTGCGCAGTCCTGGGCGGTGATCTCCGGCGCCGGAGACCCCGAGCGCAGCAGACGCGCGATGGCGGCGGTCGAACGCGAGTTGATCAAGCACCAGGATCGCTTGTCGCTGTTGTTTGCCCCCCCGTTCGACAAGACTGAGCTCGACCCCGGCTATATCAAGGGTTATCCGCCGGGCATCAGAGAGAACGGCGGGCAATACACCCATGCGAGCTTGTGGGCGGTTATGGCGTACGCGCGCCTCGGTCAAGGCGACGAGGCAGCCAATCTGTTCGCGCTGCTCAACCCTATCAACAACGCCGCTACGCGTTCGGCGGTCAATCGTTATAAGGTTGAGCCTTACGTCGTTGCCGCCGACGTTTATTCAAAGCCACCTCACGTGGGGCGAGGGGGTTGGACCTGGTACACAGGGTCGGCCGCCTGGATGCAGAGGGCCGGCATCGAGTCCATCCTCGGGTTACGTTTTGAAGGTGCATTCGTGCGGCTCGATCCGTCCATCCCGCGCGGCTGGCCAAGATACGAAATGACGTTTCGCTACGGTTCGGCCAGATATCAAGTTGTCGTCGAGAACCCTGAGGGCGTGTCACAAGGGATTGTGTCCGTGCGCCTTGACGGCAATTCAATGACGCAGCGACCATTGAGACTGCCGCTTAGCGACGATGGCCGCACACATCATATCGTGGTGCGGCTCGGCGCGGCCGCGTGAGAAGAACGCCTCCATTCCGGCGGCCGTGAGCGTCTTTCCAGACGAGATCTTACTGTTTCC
>JBDTOR010000073.1:0-11316 GCA_039933175.1 Hyphomicrobium sp.
AAGGGTTCCTGCGTAAAGCTAATCTGCGCAGGGTTAGCCGGCCCCTAAGGCGAGGGCGAAAGCCGTAGTCGATGGGAACCACGTTAATATTCGTGGGCCAGTGGGTGAGTGACGAATGCTGTGTGTTGTGAACGGTTATTGGATTCCGTTTGCGGCGAAGGTGTTCCTGGAAATAGCCCCCACATAGACCGTACCCGAAACCGACACAGGTGGACTGGTAGAGAATACCAAGGCGCTTGAGCGAAGTGTGCTGAAGGAACTCGGCAAATTACCTGCGTAACTTCGGGATAAGCAGGCCATCCGTTTGGGCAACCAGGCGGGTGGGGCACAGACCAGGGGGTGGCGACTGTTTAGCAAAAACACAGGGCTATGCTAAGTCAAACGACGACGTATATGGCCTGACGCCTGCCCGGTGCTGGAAGGTTAAGAGGAGAAGTGCAAGCTTTGAATCGAAGCCCCAGTAAACGGCGGCCGTAACTATAACGGTCCTAAGGTAGCGAAATTCCTTGTCGGGTAAGTTCCGACCTGCACGAATGGCGTAACGACTTCCCCACTGTCTCCAGCACATCCTCAGTGAAATTGAATTCCCCGTGAAGATGCGGGGTTCCTGCGGTTAGACGGAAAGACCCCGTGCACCTTTACTGTAACTTTGCACTGGCAATCGTGTTTGCATGTGTAGGATAGGTGGTAGGCTATGAAACCGGGGCGCCAGCTCTGGTGGAGCCGCAATGTGAAATACCACCCTTATGAACATGGTTGTCTAACCGCGAGCCGTCATCCGGCTCCGGGACAGCGCATGGTGGGCAGTTTGACTGGGGCGGTCGCCTCCTAAATGGTAACGGAGGCGTGCGAAGGTGGGCTCAGGTTGGTCGGAAATCAACCGTCGAGTGCAATGGCATAAGCCCGCCTGACTGCGAGACTGACAAGTCGAGCAGAGTCGAAAGACGGTCATAGTGATCCGGTGGTTCTGTGTGGAAGGGCCATCGCTCAACGGATAAAAGGTACGCCGGGGATAACAGGCTGATGATGCCCAAGAGTCCATATCGACGGCATCGTTTGGCACCTCGATGTCGGCTCATCTCATCCTGGGGCTGGAGCAGGTCCCAAGGGTATGGCTGTTCGCCATTTAAAGAGGTACGTGAGCTGGGTTCAGAACGTCGCGAGACAGTTCGGTCCCTATCTGCCGTAGGTGTCGGAGAATTGAGAGGAGCTGCCCCTAGTACGAGAGGACCGGGGTGGACGTACCTCTGGTGGACCTGTTGTCACGCCAGTGGCACAGCAGGGTAGCTATGTACGGAAGGGATAACCGCTGAAGGCATCTAAGCGGGAAACCCACCTCAAAACTAGTTCTCCCTCGAGAGTCGTGGAAGACCACCACGTTGATAGGCCGGGTGTGGAAGTGCAGCAATGCATGTAGCTTACCGGTACTAATAACTCGATTGGCTTGATCGCTCTCATTAAGCAATGCTCATCGTAATGCCTCATGCGGCAGACGCGCGGTAACTCGCGCTGGCCGCTTTGGCAGGGCGGCGTTTGCGCTCGGATCTTGGAGCTTCGGCTCCTCAGATCCGACGCGCTGCGTGCGTCGCCTCGATGGGCGTAAGAATACAGAAAGACCAAAACCAGAAGTCATCTCACTTTTTCGCCGACCTGGTGGTTATGGCGGAGTGGCTGCACCCGATCCCATCCCGAACTCGGCCGTGAAACGCTCCAGCGCCAATGGTACTGCGTCTTAAGACGTGGGAGAGTAGGTCGCCGCCAGGTCTGCCAAAAAGTGAGGTGCTTCGGGTTCCGAAGTCATCAGAAGTCATCATCCCCTCTTTCAATGTTCATACGAAAACCGCCCGGGCTCACGCTCGGGCGGTTTTTTGTGTTCCAAACGTCCCTGGTATACACGTCAAACGTGTATTATACATTTTGACGCAATTAATAATTGTGTCGGGGGGATCGGATGCAATCAGCTCCAAACGAGCTCGACCGCCTGATGGGAGAGCGCGTGCGCCACGCGCAGGACTATCAGAAGGTGCTGGCCAGCCGTGACGACAAGATCGACCGCTTGCGCCACGGCATCGGGCCCGGATCCGAGCGCTGGAAAAGCCTGATCGACAGGCGTGACAGGGCGAATGCGGAGTACGAGGCGATCGCCGGGCAGATTGGTCGACCGGTGAACCGGCAGTCGCTGCCCCCGATGGCGTTCTACACTCTCGCGATCGGGCTGGCCCTGGTCGAAATGCCCGTGAACAAGTTCCTGTTCGACGTCGCTCTGCAGAGCAGCAACATCGCCTCTTACGCCGTTTCCTTTGCCGTCGCGGTGTTCTTGCTCATTTCCGCGCACCTTGCCGGCAAGCTCGTGCGTCAGGTTTGGAGCGAGTACAAGAAGCGGCTCTACGTCTCGAACATCATCGTCGCCACCGTTATCCTCGCGGTGCTGCTGGCCGTTCTGGTCATTCTCACCATAGGCCGGGCGGAGTTCTCTGTAGCTGCACTGAACACTGGGCTCGACGGTCTCTTTTCGAGCGTCGGCGACAAGATGTCGGCCAGTGGCGGCTTCTTCCGCGCTATCGCCAAGGCGTTGGGTGACACGTCGGCGATGGTGCTCGTCACCGTCAACGTGACCAGCATCCTTGTCGCCTTCCTGTTCGGATATCTCGCGCACGATCCCGATAAGCATTTCGACAAGGCATTCGAAAAGCACCGCAACGCGCAGGGGGCTATCGAGCGGCAGGATCGGAACTACAAAGCGAAGACCGCCCATGCGCGCGAGCGGGCGCGGCTCGAGCTCGACGACATCAACGGCAAATACACCAACGCCAATGCCGCCATCGTCACCCAAAAGACGGCGCGTCGAATACCGCTCGATGCCGACGACAAGCTGGCGCTGCCGGATCTCGACCACTTCTTGGGCCGGCTACGGGCGCAGAGCGAATTCGGCTCGGCCGCCGTCGCCGACGAAGAGGACGAGCAGTCGAGCCGCGGCGTGCAAGCGGATGTCGACTCGCTGATCAAGGCGGGCGGCAACGTTACGCGCGTCACTGTTCGCGAACCGAAATAGCCGCATGCCAGGGTCGGGAAAGCCAGGTCGGCTGCTGCCGCCGCTCGCCGGCGTGGCGGTCATACTGGCGTGCATCACACACGCGCATGCGGCATCGCCCCAATCAAATAAGGACTATTGCGCCCCTGATGGCACCAACTTGGTGTTCGTCATCGATACAACGACGCCCTACGACGCGAAGGACAAGGACTTGCTCGTGCGTGCCGTTGGCGAGATCTTCGAGACGATGCGGGGCGGAGACCGCGTGGTCATCAGGACGATCAGCGAGTCCTTTTCGACAAGCGAACGCTTGATCGACAGGTGCGTGCCACGCTGCGAGGCGAAGAATATCTGGGACGATATCTTCAAATGCAATCAGGGCATCGTCGCCAACGATACCAAGAAGATAAAGCACGAGGTCGCGCAGGCGCTACGAGACCGGCTCATGCGTTTCAAGGAACAGCCGCGCTCTGATATCATCAGAACGCTTTCGAATCTTTCACGCGAGGAGGTGCAGCGTGGCGGGCGTCGAGTGATGTACGTGTTCTCGGATATGATCGAAAACTCCGACCACATGTCGGGAAGAACATTCTTCACGACCCCAACGCCGCAGCTTATCCGGTATCTGAGGAAGTATGGCCTGCTTGCGTCACTCAAAGGCGCGGAGGTGCATGTGTTCGGCGTCGGCCGTGACGGCACGCCGAGCCGGGCGCCATTGAACGTCGCGGCGTTGCAGAAAATCATGGAGTTCTGGAAGACCTATTTCCAGGCATCCAACGCTCAATCGATCGAAATCAGTCCCAACATCATCGATCACGGTCCGGAATAGGACATCCCCTCCTTCAATGTTCATACGCAAACCGCCCGGGCTCATGCTCGGGCGGTTTTTTGTTGGGCGCTTGTTGCCCTATGAGCCTTGTGGAGCTTTCCCGCTGTGTCTGGCGCTTTGACGCTTGGCCTGTCGCATTGACATCGGGCCCAGTGGCTTGATGTATTGCGGTGTGGGCGTTCGTCGTTGGTAAGGGGGGATGGACCATGCCGAAAAACGTGCTTCTTTTTGAGCGCCTGATCTACGGCTCGCTTTTCATCGGGCTTCTTAACATTATCCTCGACGGTCCACGGCAACTGGAGTCGCCTGAGGTCCAAGCAGCCGGAGGAGCGCCGTTCTTCTATGGCGTTGCTTTCATCACGCTCGCTGTTTTCGTCCTGCTGGTCTGGCTCATCGCGCGGCGCGGAAAGAACTGGGCGCGGTGGCTTTTCGCCGTACTTTTTCTCGTCGGGTTGTTGCCCGCCTACCAGAACTTTCTCAAGCTGCTTGAGGCACATCTATTGGTCGCCTCTTTGTGCGTCGTGCAACTCGTCCTTCAACTCGCGGCGCTCTATTTCATTTTCACAGGCGATGCGCGGCCTTGGTTTGCCAAGACGCGCACCTAACTTCGGCCGGGACGGAACCGAGGCGCGCAACCCCTTGCAGACCGGCACGCACCAGAAGCTCTTGGGGTTCTGGCGCATCTACTTCAAAGCCGCCGGCGCCAATCTCATCGAGATGGGACAGAACGTCATCGTCCGGCGCCAGCGTGCTACGAACTACCCGCCGAACCGCGCCGCGAGGCGCCCCGCAACCAGCCCGGCATCGAACGAGCCGTCGGGCGCCCGCACGATCCAGTCGTGCAGCGCGCGGTACTTCTGCGGGTCGTACAGCGTGATGCCGTCGTTCAAGACGCCGGCCGTATAGCTGAAGGCGCCCTTCGACATCACGAGGATATCCGCCTCAACCATGGCGCGGTGTGTGGTGACGGCCGGCTCATCGAGGCGAAGCTCGGCCCCGAGGGCGCGCAGGTCGTCGAACATCGACGGCTCGCCCTGCGAGAACACTTCAATGCGCAGCGGCGGCAGATCGCCGCCGGCCAACCCCTTGAGACGTGTCAGCGTGTTCACGAACGTCGCGTTGGGCGTGAAGTTGTTGGCCACCTTCTTATTGTCGGCCGTCACGTCGCCGCGCCGCATGTGCACCGCGACGCGCAGGCCGCTGGTGCGCGGGCGCGCGGTTTTGTTCTGCCAGTACTTCGACCGCAGCAGCGGCAGGATGCTCTCCCAGGCGAGGAGATCCTGGTTGCAGTAGTGCAGATAGTGCTCGGCCGCGGCGATCACCGGCACCTGGTGCGGCACGAAGCGCAAATGATCGAGCGCCACCAGCGGCGGCCCGTCGATATCGAGCGAAGCCTCGCCTGCGCCCAGATTGAAATAATCCTCCCACAGCTGCACCCATGCCGGCATGTCCATCTCGGCATGCTCGATGCTGGAGAACGGCCGGTGCACGTACGGCAGATGGTGCGCGTGCGCGAAGGCAATGGCCGACATCAGGGCCTGCGCCTGGGCGCCGGCGCCGTCCGTACGGCCAATGGTGGCGATGCCGCTTGCATTGACCGAGCCCGATCGCAGCAGGCGGCTGAATTGCTCGATATAGAAGGTCTTGTCGCCGCGCCGCGACAGGCCGAGCGCCTGCTTGGTGACGACGAGCGCCTGGCGGCCGCGATAGCCGATCTCGCGCAGCACCGTCGCTGCACCCTCGTGATCCGCGCCAAATCGTGTCGTGGACATGGTCCAGACCTCCGACTGTACGCAGTACAAGGTTGCTGCCGCCGGTTACGCCGGCCGGTAGTTCAGGATCTTCAGCAGCCGGCGGAAGCGCGCGGCCGCAATGTCGTGCGCGATGCGGAGCCCCATCCAGCCTCCGGTGAAATTCCTCCGCAGAATATAGTAGCGAAAGAACAGCACCGGATATTCCAGGGGCAGTCGCGCCAGGACATACCAGCGCGGCTTCTTGAGCTCTTTAGCCTGCAGGTCGGTGTACTTCTCAAGCTTGGCGCGCACATGCCCCAGCGTGCGCCAGGAGTAGTGCAGTGCCGTGCCGTTCAGCTGGCCGATCGGGTAGTCTTCCGTATCCACGGTATCATGCACACGGCTAGGCCGGAATCGCACGCGCCGGCGGTCGTAGAGCCGGACATAATTGTGGAAATCGGCCCACAGGCGCGGGCGATCGCGGCCGGGGTACACGGTCACCTGGCGGAAGCGGTAGGCGGGCAACAGGTCGGCCGGCGTACGCATCAGCGCGGCGATTTCCTCGGCCAGCTCCGGCGTCAGAACCTCGTCGGCGTCGAGGTTCAATATCCAGTCGTTGGTGGCGCAGTCCTCGGCGAAGCGCTTCTGCGGCCCATAGCCGTCCCAGGCGTGGAAGAAGACCTTGGCGCCGAGCGTCTCGGCCCTGGCGACCGTGTCGTCGGTCGAGCCGCTGTCGACGACGACGACCTCATCGACGATGCCGCGCGCGGCGCGGATGCAGCGTTCGATGCGGTCGCCCTCGTTGTGGGCGATGATGCAGCAGCTCAAGCCCATTGCTATCGCCCTGCTAACTCGGGCGCCCTCCCGTTAGCAGCGGCAGACGCTTGGCGATCGACCGCTTCATGCGCTGCAGGAACGTCTTGGCACGCTTCGGCTGGAAGGGATCGTGCGCGTGGCGGTCATCGCCGATGTGGTCGGCGATGCCGGGCACCACCATGGCGATGCGCATGCCGCGATCCTTGAGGAACAAACTCAAGTTTTCCTCGGTGACGAATTTGGCGAACGGCCCGACCTCGCGCCACAGCGCCATGCGCGCGACGGACGGATTGAACGAATAGGAGAACCACTTGGGATGCGCATCGGTGTCCCAGACGAGATAGTCGATGCCGCCGTGGCGCTCGGGCTTGGCGCCCTTCTGGAAGCGCGGGTCGTAGATGCGATGCGCGATGCACACAACCGCGATATCGGGGCGCGCCTCGAGCAGCTCGGTGACGCGATCGAGGTCGAGGCTGCGCGTGAAACCCCAATCGTCCTCCATGTGCAGCACGTACGGCGCATCGAGCGTGGCGTAGTGCGCATCGATCGAGCGCATCTGTCCGAGCTTGGGGAGGTTGACGCGCACTTCGGCGACCGGAAAGTCGCGCATGAATTGCGCCGCCGCCGCGGTGTTCTCGGAATCCTCCGAGATGACGATGCGATCGACGTCGAAATAGCGCTGGAATGAAGCCACCGTTTCGCCGAGCAGGTCGAAGCGTCCGCAGCTGGTCAGGAACGTCGCGAACTTCTTGGGATCGACCTTGTATTTCATCGGACCCGGGGTCTTTCCAAAAGTCATCCCGGGGCTTGTCCCCGGGATCCATCCAACCGCGCGTTCGGCACCCGGCCGCATGCTGGATCCCGGCAACAAGTGCCGGGATGACAATGCAAGTCTTAGTCTGCTAGCGCCCGAGCTGGGTTAAGGCAAGCACGGCGAGGCTGATAGCGCCGATCCACAGCGCCAGGCGGCTCCAGCGGTTGCGCCGTGCCTGCTCGTAAGCCATCTGCCGCACCGTTTCATCGTCCAGCCGCAGCCCGTCCCGAGACATTTCGGCAAGGGCGACGGCGGTCTGCTGCGCCTGGGTGAGCAGCGCCGGCAGATCGGCGATGATCTTGCCGAGGGCCGAGGCGCCCTGGCCCGCCTCGCGCAGGCGCCCAACGGGGCCGAGGTTGGCTTCGATCCACTGGCGCGCCACCGGCTCGGCGGCCACCCACATGTTGAGGCTGGGGTCGAGGCCGCGGGCGACCCCCTCGACGACGACCATCGTCTTTTGCAGCAGGATCAGCTCCGGACGCGTCTGCATATCGAACACGTCGGTGTAGGCGAACAGCTGGCCGAGCAGGTCGGCCATGGAGATTTCGTCGGCCGAGCGGCCGTGGATCGGCTCGCCGATGGCGCGCAACGCCTGCGCGAACACCTCGACGGGATGATGCGGCGGCACGTAGCCGGCCCAGAAGTGCACCTGTGCGGCGCGCTTGTAGTCGCGCGTGATGAGCCCGAACAAGATCTCGGCGAGGAAGCGCTGCTCCTTCATGCCGATCCGGCCCATGATGCCGAAGTCGACGGCGACAAGGCGCCCGCTGTGATCGACGAACAGGTTCCCCTGGTGCATGTCGGCGTGAAAGAAGCCATCGCGCATGGCGTGCTTGAGGAACGAGCGCATCACCGTCAGGCCGAGCGCCTTGCGGTCGAGGTCGGTGGCGGCCAGCCGGTCATGATCCGACAGCTTAATGCCGTCGATCCATTCGACCGTGAGCACGCGCCGCGCCGTGCGCTTCCAATCCACCTCGGGCACGCGGAAGTCATCGTCGCCCGCCGTATTCTCCGCCATCTCGGAGATGGCGGCCGCCTCGAGGCGCAGATCCATCTCCAGCTCGGTCGACGCTTTGAGCGTGTCCACGACGGCGACGGGCTTCAGGCGGCGGATCGGCGGATGCAGGCGCTCGATGAGGCGCGCAGCGAAATAGTAGCTGTCGAGGTCGCGGCGGAACTGCTTCTCGATGCCGGGGCGCAGGATCTTGACGGCGACCTCGCGCCGGCGCCCGTCGGCGTCGATGACTGCCGCCTTGTGGACCTGCGCGATCGAGGCGGCGGCGACGGCGGGGCCGAACTCGGCAAAGTGATCCTCTAGCTTGCCGCCGAGCGCTTCCTCGACGGCACGGCGCGCCTCGGCCATGGAGAACGGCGGCAGGTTGTCCTGCAGTAGCGCCAGCTCGCCGGCAAGCTCCGGGCCGATGACGTCGGCGCGCGTCGCCAGGAACTGGCCGAGCTTGATATAGCTGGGGCCGAGCCTGGTGAGGGCGGTTGAAAGGCGCGTGCCGCGCGGCTCGCCGGCGCGGAACGGTGCCGCCAGCAGGGCGATGGGCGCTACGGCGATGCTCGCCAGGCGCAGCGGCAGCGGCACCGGCGTGCCGGGCGGCACGAAACGGACGCCGTGCTGCGCCAGCACGAGACCGGCCCTGGCCAGCCGCAGACTGTTGGTAATTGCTCCCGCCATCGGCGCAGCTTGGTCCTTACAACGTCGTTCGCCGATCGGCAGGCGGCAGATTGCGCCGAAGGCTGATCGGGTCAAGGATCATATCGAGGGAGAGTTTCGAGGTCGCCACCATCGGCGTGATGCTGCAACTCGGCGCCGTGCTCAATCCACGCCCCGCGAGGCGACGAGCAGCAATTTTTAGCCAGTTTCGGAGGTACACATCGCATATGATGCGCCAACGCCCAGGATAGGGCGGAGAGGGGCGACCAACAGCTCCCGAGGAGGCGCGTTTGCCGAGCGGCATCCTGATCGTCGACGACCATCCCCTATTCATCGAGGCCCTGGAGCTGGTCATCCAGGGAACGTTCCCCAATGCCAAGGTGTCGAAGGCAACCTCGATCGACACGGCGCGCGCCGTACTCGACAAGCCGGGCGCCATCGACCTGGTGCTGCTCGACCTGTCGATGCCGGGCACGCGCGGGCTCGAAGGCGTCATTGAGTTGCGCACCCGCTATCCCAAGCTGCCCATCGTCGTCGTCTCGGCGCTGGAGGACGCGCGCATCATCCACGAGGTGATGCAGTGCGGCGCCGCCGGCTACATCTCCAAGTCGACGCGCGGCGCCGATCTCGGACGCGCCCTCGAGGACGTGATGTCCGGCTCCGTGGTGCTGCCCAAGGGATACCAGCCGCCGACGGCGCCCGGCGCCTCCGGGGCGACGGACCTTGCAGCGCGCATCGCGACGCTCACCCCACAACAGGTGCGCGTGCTGCACATGCTACGGCAGGGGCTGCTCAACAAGCAGATCGCCTTCGACCTCGGCGTCGGCGAGACGACGGTGAAGGCGCACGTCTCGGAGATCCTGCGCAAGCTCAAGGTGTCCTCGCGCACGCAGGCCGTCATCGAAGCCGCGAAGATCGATTTCGATTCCATCCTCGGCGACCAGCGCGAGAGCTAGGCTCCCCGCGCTCAACCCGCTGCCGGCTTTGCCGCGCGGGCGAGAAGATGCACCATCAGCGCACGCAGTTGGGCCGGCTTCACCGGCTTGAGCAACAGCTCGCAATCGAGCTCGCGCGCCGCATCGGCAATGGCCGGGCTGCGATCGGCCGTGATGACGATGGCCTGAATCGGCGCACCCATGGCCAGTCGCAGCGCGCGCACGGCATCGAGGCCGTTGCGCCCGTCGTCGAGATGATAGTCGGCGAGGATGATGTCGGGCCGGAAGTCGTCGGCGCCGCTGCGCGCGATGAGCGCCTCAAGGCTGCGGCCGCAGCGCACGTCGCAATCCCAGCGTTCCATCAGCGCCTGCATGGCGTCGAGCACCGTGGCGTCGTTGTCGATGACCGCGATCTTCGCCCCGCTGAGAGCCGAGAAGCCGGTGTTGAGGGGAGCCGCCGGGCTCGCCATTGCGGTCGCCGGCGCACCGGCGCCGACGGCGATCGGAGCCGTCACGGAGAAGCGCGTGCCGCGGCCGACGCGCGAGCACAGAACTACCGGATGTCCGAGCGCCTCGGCCATGCGCTGGACGATAGAGAGGCCCAGCCCGAAGCCGCCTACGGCCGGGCGGTCCGTGGCCGAGCCGCGCTGGAATTCCTCGAAGATCATCTCCCGATCGGCTTCGCCGATGCCGGGGCCGGTGTCCCACACCTCGATGCGGACGTCCGGCCCGCACCGGCGGGCGCACAGCAGGATGCCGCCGCGCTCGGTGTACTGCACCGCATTGACCATGAGATTCTGCAGGATGCGGCGCAGCATCAGCGGGTCGGAAACAACGGACAGCCTGCTGCGGCGCCACCTCATCGACAGGCCCTTGGCGCGCGCCTGCGGCTCGATGTCGAGCACAATGGAGGCGAAGTGATCGTCGAGCGGGACCGGACGCAGCGCCGGCGTCAGCACGCCCGCCTCGAGCTTGGAGATGTCGAGAATGGACTTCAGAAGGTCTTCGATCGTCGTCAGCGCGTGCTCGATGCGCTCGGCGATGCGGCGCTGATGCTGATCGCCGTCCGGCTCGGCCAGCGCACTGGCCGAAAGGCGCGCGGCGTGCAGCGGCTGCAACAGGTCGTGGCCGACGGCTGTGAAGAAGCGCGTTTTGAAACGGTTGGCGCGCTCGGACGCATCGCGCGCGCTCGACAGCTCGTCGTTGGTGCGTTCCAGACGGGACAGCGCGTTGGTGACCTCCTCGGTGCGCATGCGCACTTGGCCTTCGAGCGCAATGGCCGTCTGGAACAGCGAATAGGCGTTGGCCTGCGCATCCATCGAGCGCTCGACGCGGTGCATCAAGGCGGTGTTGATCTTCTGCAGCTTCTCGATGCGGCGCTGCAGATCCTCGGGGCTGGCGGGTGCGGGAGGCCGGTCGAACGTGGAATTCACGACTAAACCTCCGTCGTCCGCTGCCCGAAGGCGATCCCCGTGAGCGTCTGATTGAGGTGCAT
>JBDTOR010000074.1:0-11089 GCA_039933175.1 Hyphomicrobium sp.
TCTGGGCGACTTCGCGCACCATCTGCGCGCCCATGTTCTCGAACTTGTCCTCGAGTTCGATCTCCTTGGCGACGGTGACGCCGTCCTTGGTGATGCGCGGGGCGCCGAACGACTTCTCGATGACGACATTGCGGCCCTTGGGGCCGAGCGTGACCTTGACCGCGTTGGCAAGGATGTCGACACCGCGCAGCATCTTCTCGCGGGCATCGGCACCGAAGCGGACGTCTTTAGCAGCCATTGTGGGGGTTCCTTGAAGTTGAGCGAATAGCGAGTAGGGAGTAGCGAATAGGGAAGGGATGTGTGAGACGACGCCAAGCGAGCTGCCATTCGCCACTCGCTATTGGCTATTCGCTTACTTTTCCAGCACGCCCATGATGTCGCTTTCCTTCATGATGAGCAGCTCCTGCCCGTCGATTTTCACCTCGGTGCCGCTCCACTTGCCGAACAGAACCTTGTCGCCCTTCTTCAGATCGATCGCGATGAGCTTGCCGGCCTCGTCGCGCGTGCCCGGACCGACGGCGACGACTTCGCCCTGCTGCGGCTTCTCGGCGGCCGTGTCGGGAATGATGATGCCGCCGGACGTCTTGGTTTCGCTGTCGACGCGCTTGACGACGACGCGGTCATGCAAAGGACGGAACTTCATGAGAAATCTCGCTCCAGATAGCGGGCTCGGCCGTGCGCGGCCGGTGTTTTTGGGTGGGTCGCTCTGGCACTATCTCGATGAGAGTGCCAAGCGCACCCCGGTGATACCCGCCGGCAGGGACGGCTGTCAAGAAAAGGGCGGCCGGGTTCAAGCGCGCCGCTGCCATAGCGCCGACTTGGAGAACGGGGCGTTAATTTCGTCTCTGGTGGCCAATTCTCCGGAGAACCGCCCGTGATGGATCTCACCCCGTGGACCGGCACGCGCGCTGAGATGTGGCCGCGTCTACGCCTTGCCATCCAGACGACGGTCGCGGCGTGCCTGTCCTACTTCGTCGTCGATAGCCTCGGCATGCCGCAGGGCTTCTGGGCGGTGATGACCGCCATCCTGGTGACCCAGGCAAACGTCGGTGCCTCGCTCGGGCTTGCCGCTGAAAGGTTTCTGGGCAGCTTGCTAGGCGTGCTCGTCGGCGGTGCCGTGGCCGTGGTGCTGGCCGACGCGCGTGAACTCAAGTTCGCCGGTCTGGCGGTGACGGTGCTGGTGCTCGGCTTCTTCTCGGCTCGCCGTCCCGCCTTGCGCATCGCCTGCGTGACCGCCGCCATCGTCGTGCTGGGCGATCCCAGCCTCGGCCCGCCCATCGCCTCGGCCGAAAACCGCATGATCGAGGTGGCAGTCGGCACGGTGGTGGCGATCCTGACGACGCTCATCGTCTTTCCTTCGCGTGCCGGGCCCTCGTTCGCCGCGCAGGTCACCCGCACCTTCACGCCGCTGTTCGAGGTGGCGCGCGATGCTCTGTCGGCGGCGATGGGACAGCCGCTCGACATCGACGGCATGGGCGCGCAGGGCACGCGCATCCGTGCCGACTTTGCCGCGGGCGATGCCCTAGCCCGCGAAACGCGGCTGGAAGTTGCCGGCTACATCGGCGACACCCCCGATCCCGAGGCGATCCTGCGCGCGCTGCGCCGCCTGTGGCACACCGAGATCATGCTGATGCGCGCGGTGGCGCAACCGCTGCCGGCGCCGGCCGTCGCGATCCTCGGGCCGTCGATCGAGGCCCTGCGTGCCGCGATCGATGACGTTGCCAAGCACCTATGCGCGCCGCCGGCCACCTACGCGTCGCCCAACCTTGCGGAGATCGAAAGCGCGCTCGCTGCCATCGAGCATCAAATGGAGGAGATGCGTGCCCGCGGCGAGACGCGCGATCTTTCCATGGACGACATCATCCGGCTGATGGCCTTCGACTTTGCGCTGGGACAGCTGCGCCTCAACTTGCGTGACATCGCCGAGCGCGCGCCCGAGCTTGCCGCGTTCGCCGGATCGACGTTTCCGCTGATCCGGTGGTTGCAGGGCGTGATGGCGCGATGGAAGTAACGTCGATCAGCAGCCGCGCTTGGCAACGCCGGTGGCGTCGAACATCTGGCCGGTGAGTGTGCGGCCGGGGCGCGAAGCCAGGTAAAGGGCGAGCGCCGCGATGTCGGGCTCGCTGGTGAGGCTGGCGCCGGCTCCACCGACGGTGGCCGACGGCCCGACGGCGTTGACGCGGATGCCTTTCGGCGCCCAACGCTGCGCTTCCCCGCGGGTGACGGCAGCCAGTGCCGAGCGGACGATGCCCGCAACAGCCGCCTCGCCCGCCGTGCGCGGAGCCGGCATGGTCATCACGTTCAGCACCAGGCCTTCGTTCAGCGTCAACTGCATGCGGTTGGCGACGATGCGCGTCACGTGCACCGGAAGCATCAGCTTCTCCGACACGAGATCTTCGATGGTTTCGATGCTGGCGCGGCCGTGCATCTCTTCGCTGCTGATGGGGATGAGATTGATGACGACGTCGAGGCCGCCGAAAGCTTGCGCCGCGGCCTTGGCAAAGCTGATCGAAGATTCTGAATCGCGGCAGGCGTCGGTGAACAGCTTCACCTCGCTGGCGGTCTCGGCAAGCATGGTGGTGACGGCGTCGAGTTCGGGAGAGGGGGCAGTCGCATGCACGACGAGACGGCCGCGGTGGTCGGCGAATTTGCGGGCCACGTCGACGCCGCAGCTCGGCGATAGCCCCGTGATAAGCACGCGAACACCGGCAAGCTCACCGTAGTATGACGCACCCGAATCGCGACCCATAACCGTCATCAACATGCGCTTTCCCTTCGTTATACGCCGGAGGGTTAAAGGGAACGCCCCGACACAACTGATACCACGTCGATTCGCCTAACGAGTTCTAAACAGCACCCTGATTCCGGTTGGCCGGGGGCCGACCTGCGGCGCGACTGAGGCGGTGCATGGCAATCCACGGGCATGTGCGAAGTTCCTGCTGATACATCGATCGACTGTGGACGAAGCGCGAGAGCTCGCGCCAGGCTTGTGTTTGGCACTTTTGCTCGCCGCCACGCCTCGGACACGAATCGGTCTGCTCCTGAGAAAGCTGGTGAAAGTGGCCGCGCTGTCATTGCGCGGCGGGGGCATCGCGCGAAAAGCTCGATGTGATAACGAATCGGCAAGGGGGCATCGTCACACTTCCATGGCGAGCATTGAAAACAGCGAGCACGGGATGCCGAAACAAAGCGGTGTTGCCGATCTCATCGTGAAGGGCGCTATTGCCCTGGTCACGAGCGCCTTCTTCATCGGCGCATTTCTGCAATTTCAGGTAGGCTTCTGGGCGGCGCTTATCGCCGCGCTGTCGGTCTACATCACCCTAATCATGCTCCACGCGCTGATGCGCCGGAAGGAGCGCGAAGGCGTGCTCGTGTCGGAGGTCGGCCGCCTGGAGGACGAGGTGGCGCGGCTGAAAACCGCCCCACCACAGCCGGTTGGTACGCGCCGAGAGCGCCCGGCAGCTTTCCCCGCCACTGCTCCCGCTGCCGCCCCCAGGGACACGTCGCCGCCTCCGGCGACCCCGGCTGCCGCGCGGGCGCCAATCGCACCGGTCGCACCTCCAATGGCGCCACCCGCCGCAAACTTTCCACCCCCGCCTGCGCCGCCCAGAGCGCCGCGCATCTTCCGCGATGCCGCCTCAGCAAACGAGCGGGCGCCGAGCTTGATGGCGCATCGTCCCGGCGCCATGTCGTCCGACGCCCAACGTCCCGAGCCGATGTTGTCGGTGCCGTCCGCGCCTGCCGCGGAGCAGCTGCAACATGGTCCGCGGATGCCCGACTGGTCGACGCCGCCGGCGCCCTCAGCAGCGCCCGGCAATCAAATGCACGACTATTGGCCTGGTAGGAATTCCAAGCCCACCCTGCCGGAAGGCCCGCGCATCGAGCTGCCGCCGATGCCGCCCCTGGCGGCCGAGCGTGAGCGCGAGACAGACCTCGACGCCGTGCACGGCATGATCAGGCGCCTGGCCGACGAAGTGAACGTCGGCGCCGATCAGCTCGATGGGCTGCCGCCTCCGCGTCAGGAGAGTGTGCTGCGCGCTTCGCTGAATGCGTTGCAGACGACGGCCAACGCCATGCGCTCCACGAAGAAGACGGGTGGTCTGCCGGTCTCGGGGACGCCGCGCGCCGGTGCGCCGGTGCCGCCGCCCATCATGCCATCGCACACGCGCCTTGCTTCGCTCGCCGACGCCGTCGCCGCCGGCCGTATCGATGCGATGCTTTCGCCGATTGTCGGTCTCGCGGATCACCAGATCCACTACTACGAGGTTCTCGCCTGTCCGCGCGACGAGCGCGGCACGCTTCTGTCGGCGTCGACGCGCGATCCGCAGCTGGCGCTTGCGGGTCTACTGCCAATGCTCGACAGCGCGCGTTTGCGTCAGGCCGCACGCGTTGCCGGCACCTTCGCCGACGAAGGCCGTGAGACGTGTCTGTTTGCTCCCGCCACGGCCGTGTCGCTCGCCAACGACAGGTTCCTCGATGAGCTGGCCGACGCCTATCGCTATCGCGAGGCCCTGGCGTCGGAGCTGGTGCTATCGTTTGCGCAGGCCGACATCCGCACGTTCGGTGGCTCCGAGTGGAGTGCACTCACCGACATGCGCGATCTCGGTTTCCGCTTCTGCATCGAGGACGTGACTGACTTCGACTACGAGTTCACGGCGCTGTGCGCGGCGGGCTTTGCCTTCGTCAAGCTCGACGCCAGCACTCTTCTGGCCGGGCTGGTGGCGCCCAGCGGCACGATGGCTGGCGATGAGGTCTGTCGCAACCTCGGCGAACTCGGGTTGACGCTTATCGTCGGCAACATTGACGACGAGGCGATGCGGGCACAAGTGCTGGCGGCCGGCGTTCCGCTCGGACAAGGTGCCCTGTTCGGTCCACCTGAGGCGGTGCCTGGTGGTGACTTTGCCGCAGCGGACCACGCTGCCGCTTGAGATTTGCGCGGGCGGCAGCTAGGCAGTTGCCATGCCGCCCGCGACCTCTCAAAATCCCGCCATCCCGCTCATCAACTCGATTGCACCGTTCGCCGGAGCGACAGCCGCTTGGCTGGTCGACATCTGGGGCGTCATCCATAACGGCGTGCGCCCGTTCATGGACGCATGCGACGCCTGTACGCGCTATCGCGAAGGCGGTGGCATCGTCGTTCTCGTTTCAAATTCGCCGCGCCCCCATCACGGTGTAGCCGCGCAGCTCGACGGCCTCGGTGTGCCGCGCGCGAGCTGGGACACAATCGTCACCTCCGGCGACGTCGCCCGCACGCTGATCGCGGCCTACGCGGGCCGCTCCATATTTCACATCGGGCCGGAGCGTGATCTCGCCACGTTTGCGGGGCTCGGCGTCGTGCGCGTGACCCCTGACGATGCCGAGGCGATCGTCTGCACGGGATTGTTCGACGACGAGCGCGAGACGCCGGACGACTATGCGGCGATACTCAAGCAGTGCCTCGCCCGCGGGCTGCCGATGATCTGCGCCAACCCGGACGTGATGGTCGAGCGGGGCGGTCGCATGATTTATTGCGCCGGAGCCATCGCGCGAGCCTATGCGGCGCTGGGTGGCGAGGTCGCCTATGCCGGCAAGCCCTACGCACCGATCTACGCGCTGACCTTCGAGACGCTGGAAAAACTGCAACCCGGTAGCGCCGACAAGGCGAGGCTCCTGGCCATCGGCGACGGCATCGGCACCGACATCGCCGGTGCCGCCGAGGCCGGTGTGCGCTCGGTGTTCGTCGCCAGCGGGGTGCATGTCCAAGGCGGCCTCGACGCCAAGGCCATCGAAGCCCTGTTTCCGCCCGGGGCGCCCCGGCCGATCGCCGCCATGGCCAAGCTCGCCTGGTAATTCGCACGGCCGCTTGCTTGACGGCGCAGGCCGGCGGGCCGATTTATCCGGGATGCCCAACAAGGACACGAGCGCGCCCACGCCGGAATTGCCGGTGCCGGAGGCCCTGCTGCCCGACGCGGAAGCCGCGCCGGCTGCCAGCGGCCCGGCGGTCATTGCGCGCTATCTGAAGCAGCTGCCGGCTGCGCCGGGCGTCTACCGGATGCTCGATGCCGAGGGCAGCGTCATCTACGTCGGCAAGGCGCGCAGCCTGAAGGCGCGCGTGTCGAACTACACGCGGCTCGGCGGGCACACCAACCGCATCGCGCGCATGATCGCGACGACGGCGGCGATGGAGTTCGTCTCGGTGCGCACCGAGGCCGAAGCGCTGCTGCTCGAAGCCAACCTCATCAAGCGTTTCCGGCCGCGCTTCAACGTGCTGATGCGCGACGACAAGTCGTTCCCCTATATCCTCATCGCGCGCGACAAGCCGGCGCCGCAGATCATGAAGCACCGCGGCGCGCGCAACCGCAAAGGCGACTACTTCGGGCCGTTCGCCTCGGCCGGCGCCGTCAATCGCACCATCAACATGCTGGAGCGCGCCTTCCTGCTGCGCTCATGTTCGGACAGCGTCTACGACAGCCGTACGCGGCCCTGCCTGCTGCACCAGATCAAGCGCTGCTCGGCGCCGTGCACCGGCGAGATCGCGCTCGACGACTATGGTCGCTTGGTGGACGAGGCGGTGCGCTTCCTGCGTGGCGAAAGCCAGAACGTGCGGGTCATGTATCGCCAGCTGATGGAAGAGGCATCTTCGCAGCTCGAGTTCGAGCGCGCGGCCCGGTTCCGCGACCGGCTGGCTGCGTTGGCGCACGTCACGGCCGATCAGTCGATCAATCCCGAAGGGATCGAGGAGGCCGACGTGTTCGCCGCCGCACAGGAGGGCGGGCAGACGTGCATCCAGGTGTTCTTCTTCCGCACCGGCCAGAACTGGGGCAACCGCGCGTACTTCCCCAAGGCTGATCGCTCGCTGCCCGTCGAGGAGGTGCTCGATAGCTTCATCGCCCAGTTCTACGACGACAAGCCGGTGCCGCGTCTGATGCTGCTGTCGCACGATGTGCCGAACCGCGAGCTGCTGGCCGAGGCGCTGTGCATCAAGGCCGACCGCAAGGTGGAGATCCGCGTGCCGCAGCGCGGCACCAAGTCGGGCATCGTCGAGCACGCGTTGAACAACGCGCGCGAAGCACTCGGCCGCAAGCTGGCGGAAAGCTCCTCGCAAAAGCGTCTACTGGAAGGTCTCGCCGAGCGCTTCGGACTGGCGAGTGTGCCGCGCCGCATCGAAGTGTTCGACAACAGCCACATCCAGGGCGCCAACGCCGTCGGTGCGATGATCGTTGCCGGCCGCGACGGCTTCGTCAAAGGCCAGTACCGCAAGTTTAACATCAAGTCGGAGAACCTCGCCCCAGGCGACGATTACGGCATGATGCGCGAGGTGCTGACGCGCCGCTTCAAGCGTCTCGTCATCGAAACGAACGAGGAGGAGAAGAAGGAGGACGGCGTCATCGGCGTCATCAAGGAGACGGCGAGCAATCTGGTGGCGATGGCTGCCGTCGCTGCGGGCGCCTCACCCGATGACGTGGACGACGACGACGTGTTTCCCGGAAGGCCGGATCTGGTGCTGATCGACGGCGGCGCCGGCCAGCTCGCGGTGGCGCGCGAAGTGATGGCCGACCTAGGCTTGCACGAAATCTGTCTCATCGGCGTCGCCAAGGGGCCGGATCGCGACGCCGGCCGAGAACACTTCCATTTGGCCGGGCGTGACCACCCGATGATGCTCGAGCCGCGTGACCCGGTGCTCTACTTCGTCCAGAGATTGCGCGATGAGGCACACCGCTTTGCCATCGGTTCGCACCGGACGCGCCGCGCGATGGCGATCAGCGCCAATCCGCTCGACGACATCGACGGCATCGGTGCGCAGCGGCGCCGCGCGCTGATGAATCATTTCGGCTCGGCGAAGGCGGTGTCGCGCGCCGGCGTTGAGGACCTGAAAGCGGTCGACGGTATTTCGGCGGAGATGGCGCAGCGCATCTACGACCACTTCCATGAGCGCCGCAGTTAGGTTCGAACTCGTCCATACAACGTCATGGGCGCGTCATGGGGAAGCCATGCTTCGCATGGACCGCGGCCATCCACGCAAGTCTCCGTTGGCATCGCGTGGCGGCCACGTGAGCCTGCCATACCCGTAGCGACGACTTCGCCAAGAGAGGTTCGCGGAAGCTGGCGTGGATGCTCGCCTTCGCGAGCATGACGGTAATGGAGACAGCACGTGACACGATTTTGGCGCGCAAAAAGAACGCCAGCGCGCATACGAAACCGCGACCGGGAACCAGTCCCGGCCACGTGCGCTTCGTTCAGCTCGGCGTCGTCGCGTGCTTAGACAGGCGGCGCGGCAGCCGGCGGCATGGCAATTGCCGCGAGCCAGTAAACCCAAGCCACATAAAACACGGCGAAGAACACGGCCGTCAGAACCGCTCCGATGAAGCGATTGCCGAAGGCGACGATGTTGCCGACGATGGCAGCGAGGAAAGCGATTCCCGAGAAGATGGCGACGGTGTTCCAATCCACTGTCGCCAGGTCGAACGGTAGTGCCGGCATACCAGTAACTCCCCCTAGAAGCCCATTTTTCCGGGCCGACTACATAACCTCTTGCAGCAACAGTTTCCGCCAACGTCGGTCTAGTTGCAAGACCGCGCAGGCAACCCCTTGTGCGCAGTAGGAATGTCTAGCGTTCTGTTATGACGGAACGATTGCGGTTGGCTCAGGAGACGCCATGGGCGCGGAACCAGGCGAGCATGCGCGACCACCCGTCGTTCGCTGCTGCAGCGCGGTAGCTTGGGCGGTAGTCGGCGTTGAACGCATGCGGCGTGTCCGGGTAGACGATGATCTCGCATTGCTTGCCCGCCGCCGTGCATGCCGCTCGCATGCGATCGATCGAGTCCTCGGGGATTCCCTGGTCCGCGCCGCCGTAGAGCCCAAGCACCGGCGCCTTGAGGTCAGCGGCGATATCGACCGGGTGCAGCGGCGTGTTCGTTGAGCTGTCGCCGACGAGCTTGCCGTACCAGGCGACACCGGCCAACACCTGCGAGCTGTGCGCCGTGTAAAGCCAGGTGATGCGCCCGCCCCAGCAGAAGCCGGTGATGCCGAGCTTGGAGGTGTCGCCGTGCCCCGATGCCCCAGCGTAGGCGACCGTCGCGTCGAGATCGGCCATCACCTGCGCGTCGGGCACCCTGGAGACCACGTTGGAAATGATCTCCTGCACGTTGGTCATGTCGGCAACGCTGCCCTGGCGGACATAGAGCTCCGGCGCGATGGCCATGTAGCCCTGCTTGGCGAGGCGGCGGCACACGTCGCGAATGTGCTCGTGCACGCCGAAGATCTCCTGCACCACAAGGATGACCGGAAATGTGCCGGTCGTTTCCGGCATGGCGCGGTAGGCGGGAATCTCGCGATCGGCCGTGGGAATGCCAACCGGGCCTTCGACCAGACCTTCGCTATCGGTGTGGATCACGGTTTGCGCTGCGACCGGGCGCACGGCGGCGGCAAACCCTACTGCGAGGCCCGCGGCGAGCAATTCGCGACGGTCCAAATCCACCCTGGCCTTGAGACTGCGCCGGTCGTTCTCGAAACCGTCCATGCGTTTACTCCTCGCGAATTGTTGCCTGGGGGAGTGGGGCAACCGCACCTTCACGCCTCGGGTGTAGGATGCAATCCCATTTTCGCCGCGCTCCTCGGCGATGATTTGGCAGGGGAACACCAGAGCTTCTTGGCTGTTATCGACCAGCAGGTGAGCATGGCGTCTATCGCGTCTGTCGACAAAACGTTGAGCCGCGTGTCCTCGTGGATGTCCTCCGCGGCGTTCGCTGGGCTGCTTTCGCTCGCGTTTTTGCCCGTTCGCGATGCTCCTGCTCCGGTGAAGATCGCCGCGCCTCTGCCGGCCGTACCGGCAGCCGTTCCGGCGGCACGCCAGCCGCATTCGGTCGCCGACACGGCCCTCGCCACTCCTCCGGCCGCACCGGCGCCCCCCGCATTCGCAGCACCGGCCTCGCCGGCCCCCGCAGTCGCCGCCAAGCCTTCCGTCCCGCCTGCCAGCGCAACCGCTCCGGTCGGAACGACTGCCCCCGCCGTTGCCGCAGCAACGCCGCCGGCCATCACCACGCCCCCGCCGCCGGACGTGTGGACGCCCGAGGAACTGGCGGCCGGGTTGCGTCAGTGCGTGCAGCTTTTATCGCCAGTCTCGGCCGACGTTGCCATGGAAGAGCCGATGAAGCACGGCCAGTGCGGCACGCCCGCCCCGCTGGCGCTGCGTAGCGCGGGGGGCAAGGACAAGGTCGAGTTCACCCCGGCGCCGACCATGAACTGCCGCCTCGCTGCATCAATGGGCGCGTGGGTAGACAAGGTGCTGCAGCCTGCCGCCCAGGAGACGCTCGGCTCGCGCATCACAAAAATTCTCGGCTCGGGCTCGTACTCGTGCCGCAACATTTACAACAATCCAAAGTTGACGCTGAGCGAGCACGCGACGGGCAACGCCATCGACGTCGCCGCCTTCGTCACTGCCGACGGCCGCACCATCACCGTCAAGCACGGCTGGGGTCCGACCGAGCGCGACATCGTGGCCGCCAAGAAGAAGGCGGCAGAGAAGCTGGCGGCCAAGAAATCCGGCAAACCGGCGGCCGCCACCCCCGAGGCTGTGCCGACCCCTTCCATTGCTGAAGCCGCTAAGAAGGCGGAGACCAAGCAGAAGGGCCGGGTCGAGAAGACGGACTTCAAGCAGGACGGTGATAAGCCTGCCGTGGTCGCCATTTCCGACCTGCAGCCGGCAACAAGCAAGGAAGCGGTTTTCCTCAAGCGCCTCCACGGCGGTTCCTGCACGCTCTTTGCGACGGTGCTGGGTCCGGAGGCCAACGAGGCCCACCGGGACCACTTCCATCTCGACATGAAGGTCCGCCGGACGAGCCACGGCGTGTGCCACTGAAGCCGCGCTTTGGGCCGCGAATGCGAGCGTCACATGTGTGCCATTGACGACCCATCGGCCGGATGGTGTACCAAAGGCTGATGGAACAAGCCGCCGCCTCACGCGCCCTGCCGATGAGCCTGCCGAACGTACTGACGTACGTTCGCATTGCGGCCGTTCCTGCGCTCGTCGCCTGCCTCTTCTTCCTCAAGGGTGACGCGGCGCGCTGGTCGGCCTTCGCGCTGTTCGTCTTCGCCGGCATCACCGATTGGC
>JBDTOR010000075.1:0-11066 GCA_039933175.1 Hyphomicrobium sp.
CATTCCCGCTCTTCTAAGTTGCGCCGCCTGAACTCGTCATGAATGCACGCGCACTGGGATGCACGAACTTATCCCCAACGACGGCGAGTGCTCCCCGTTGCTAGCGCCAACTGCCGATGCCAGGCATGGGCAGAGGGCCCAATGACTAAGCGGCGCAATCCCTATTTTAAGAAGAAGCGCCGCAACTCTGGCGTACTGCGCCCAAAGCAGACATTGCAGCTCTCGCCTGTCGCCCGCCCACCGAGGTTGCGCGATCCAACTGAAGCTGTGAGTCATTAGAGGATCGTGGTGGGCCAAACAAAATGGAACCGAAAATGATTGACGTAAAACTCATCAAACAGAAATTTCAGGTCATTCTCCCAGTCGGCAATTGCTTGATCGGGACTTGGGTTGTGCCGTCGTTTGGCGTTTCGCGCGAAGGCGGCGATGGACGCGGCCATCTTCCTTAGCCGAAAGCCCGACTGTGGCGCCGCCCATTGCGCCATATATGCGGTCGAGTGAACCGGTGGCAGTTCAGCCCAGAACACCCGCGAGAGGAGCGATCTTCTGAGTGTTGGTTCAAGCCCATCCGTTAGGCCCACATGATAACCTAGGAAGGCCAAAAGACCGTCGGTGAGCCATCCTTCAGTCGAGAGACCGGATCCCCCGCCAGGGGCGTCGGTGGTTGGCCACTTAAAGTAGTCGTCGGGCGCGTACTCGAGTCTCCGGCGCTTCCATTCGCGTTCGATCGCAGCGATAAGGCGAAGAAGATCTTTGTCTTTGAACGGTCCACCGAGCAAGGACAATGCATTTCGCCAGACGCCCGCCAACTCGGACGATGTCTTCTTGGGGACGCTTTGGATTGTCCGATCATCATCGATGGAATAAGGCAGCGTTTCGATGTAATTGGCGGCTATATCATCGGGATCGCCCGAATGCCCGCGCCGTTGAAGATCAATCATCGAACTGTCATTTCTGAGACTTGAAATGCGGGTGTGTCTTCAGCAAGTCGCGCACGAGACCAAGCACTTTGATCGTGCCGCGAGGATCATCGAAGTAGATGTCGGTCGGCATCTCATGCCATATCTTCTGGACTTCCTGATCGCTGTGGGCCCCGCTCAACAGCTCATCAAGAAATGCGATAACTAATGGCGCATCCTCGGGTCCAAGAAATCCAAGCGATTCCTCCGCAATCTCTTCTGCGGTCTGTGCATGCTCGAACATGTCCTGGTGGAACCCTCGGAAGAGGTTCTTCACTGACTCTGTCACTTCCATAGCGGCATCCTAGTCAGAATTCGATGGGTAGGCCGATTCCACATAGTACCCCTTCGGAACACTTTTGCTTCGCCGCAGGCGGACAGTAACTGAATACGTGATGCGCCTCTCCGGTTTTCGATCGGCCGGCCCATACATCTCGTACCCGGTAGGCTTGTCGAAGTCTTTGTACAAGTATTGGATAGAAAGAGAGTTGAAGAATCCGGCCTCAACAAACGCCTTGATCTTCTGCTGATTTATCGGCTCGGAGATCGTAGCGTTCACAAGCTTGTTTGCTGCCTCAAGCGACGTAAACGAACCGGCTCTTTTTTCTCCTCCACCCCCGAGGAGGGGAATGTTGATGCGATTCCCCAGTATCCGAGCAGCGAGATACTCATCCGGCTTGTTGACATGTCGCTCAATCGTATGACCGCCGAGCCCCTCTTCATCTCGTACATCAACGGGGTAGCCTGAACCCCCTTCCGCCTGCGCGAGCCGTACTAGCCCCTCATCTTCACCCGTGTCATTGCGGGTGCGGGCATCGGCTTGTGCGACGCGCGCGGCGCCGGATGAGCCACTACCACCGCCGCCGTCGGTCCACTGGCCGCCGTCGGAGTTGCCGGACGAAACGCGCGGCTGGTCGGGGCTGTACTTGACGAACGGCACATCTTCGCCGCCAAACGGCGCCGGCGGCCGGCTCCCCGCAGGGAGCACGCCCTCGGGCTCGTCCCGAGGGTCGCCGGCGCCAACAGAAGAAACCGCAGGTCCATAACCGACTGCCGCGCGCTTTTCGTCGAGCGTCAGGAAGCTCACCTTGTCGATGCGCGCCCACAGCGCCTCGCGTTCGGCGCTCAGGCCCTCCACCTGGTCGAGGTCGGGACGCAGGTCGAGCCCGCCGCCATAGGCCGGCGCCAGCCAGGCCGAGAACGCTTTCGCCATGCGCTGCACGAGCGGCAGCACCGTCTGCCGCCAGAAGGCGCGCTGCGCTTCGCTATAATTCGCGTACGTGTTGTCGCCGGGAATTCCGAGCAGCATGGGAGGCACGCCCAGCGCCAGGGCGATGTCACGCGCCGCGGCGTGCTTGGCCGCGATGAAATCCATGTCCTTGGGCGACAGCGACAGCGGCTTCCAGTCGAGCCCGCCCTCCAGCAGCATCGGCCGCCCGGCGTTACGCGCACCCTGAAAGGCGCTCTCGAGCTCGGCGCGCAGGCGGCTGAACTGCTCGTTCGTCAGGTTGCCGTTGGCGGCGCAGACCAACGCCCCCGAGGGACGCGCCGAATTGTCGAGCAGCGCCTTGTTCCAGGCGCTCGCCTGGTTGTGGATGTCGATGGCCGTCGCCGCCGCCTCGATGGGGCTCATGCCGTAGTGATCGTTGTCGGGGTGGAACAGGCGCGTGTGCAGCACCGGGCGCACGCCCGCGACCGGCTCCTCGGCAAAGCGCACCGATGTCCCATTGGCCGAATACTCGAAAGCCTCCGGCCATCCGTCCGGCCCCGGGATCACCTTCATGCGATCGGGGCGCAATACGTGCAGCTCGCGCAGGCGGCCGCTCACGCCCACCGCCTCGACATAGGCGTTGCCGGCGACGAGCAGGAAGCCGTACCAGGCCTCGAGGAAGTCGGCGGTCGTCTGATCGGGCGAGGGCCGGGCGATGAGGTCGAGCAGCGCGAGCTCCTCGATCTCCTCAGGCCCGGCATAGAGCAGCAGCGGCACCGTGGCGGCGGCCTCCGCGATCATGCGGACGCTGCGATAGACGATGGCGTTCTGCATGAAGCCTTCGCGGGCGAAGGCGGAATAATCGCGCGGGCTCCACACGGGCTGGCCGAGCGGCTCCCAGGCGATGAGCGGGCCCACGGCGCTGGCTTTCGCTTCGGGTCTTGGCGCGCGGGCAGGCAGCAGCCGGCCGATCGCATCGAGGATGCGCGACATGCGTTTCCTTTTTTGGTTTGCGCCGGCGACTCCCCCGCGGGGAGCCGGCCGCCGGCGCACTGTCGGAGTGCTTTCTGTTCGGCGAGAGAAGCTCTAACCAGCGGCCGGAGGCCGTTCAGGGCGCGTCGTGTCGAAGACGCGCCTCCGGCACGAGGCGCCCCGCGCCCAATGGCGCGGCCCTCCACTCGCTCTCGTTTCGCTGTCAGGCACGCGATTTCCGCTCGTGTCGCTTTGATTAAAGCCGGCGCACCGATGGGCGGCCGGCGCCGCCCACCATGAGATCGGTCAGCGCCCAGACGAGCGCATCGAGCCGGTCGGGCGAGCGGCCCTTCGCCAGCCCGTCGGTGCCGAAGGCGCACATCTGATCTTCCAGCGCATCGAAGGCGCCGACGTGCGCCACGCGGCCTTCGGCGTAGAGCGCCGCGACCGGCTCGGCCCGCAGCCACTTGCCGCGCGTCGCATGCACCTTGCGCACGGCGACGTTCGGATCGATCTGCCGCAACACCGTGACGACGAGGTCGCCGCCCTGGTTCACCTCGGCGACCACGCGGTCGGCGAGAAAATCGGCGTAAGCGGCGATCACGGCGCGCGCCCACACCTGCGGCTCGCGCCCCTGCAGCGTCCGGTCGGCGATGACATAGGCGCGGCCATCCGGCCCGAGACCCGCCACGACGATGCCGCACGCATCGGATGTTGCCGTCGACGTCACCGGCGGATCGACCGCCACGACGACGTTGACCAGTTCCGGCGCCTGCGCCACGCGATGCGCGTCGATCCAGTCGCGCCGCCACAGCGCGCCCGACGTGTCATCGACCAGCTCGCCCAATAATTCCTGCCGCCCCAGCGCCGTGCCGGCGTAGCGCCGCGTCATCTCGGCGAGGAACGTCGGCGCCAGGTTTTCGGCGTTGTCGGCCGTCGCCGCGCGCGTCACCACCGTGCCGGCGTCGGCGATCAGCCGCTTCAGCCACGGCGTTGACCGCGGCGTCGTCGTCGCCACCATTTGCGGGTGCGCCCCGAGGCGCAGTGCGAACTGCAGCATGTCCCAGGTGCGCTCGGGATGCCGCCACTTGGCGACCTCATCGCACCAGGCGGCGTCGAACTGCGGCCCGCGCAGGCTGTCGGGATCCTCGGCCGAGAAAATCTGCGCGATGGCGCCTGACGCCCAGATCAATTGGCCCTTCGAGGGCTCGAAGTGCGGACGCTCGCGCGCGGTGTGCACGCCGAGCAGCCCCGAGACGCCCTCGATCATCACGCGGCGTACATCGCCGATGGTCTCGCCGACGAGCGCAATGCGCTTCGCCGCCGGCGGGCCACTCAGCGCGCGGCCAAGCGCCTTAGCGCTCACCCACTCGGCACCCGTGCGCGTCTTGCCGGCACCGCGGCCGCCGAGGATGAGCCACACGCGCCACGGCTCGATCGCGGCGATCGCCGCGGGCGGCAGCTGATCGGACCGCGCCCACAGCGGCCAATGCGCCAAGATAAGCTCGAAATGCTCCGGGCCGAGATCGGCGCCAAGCTCACGCAGATCCTCGCTCAGCGTCCCGGCGGCGCTGGATGCGCTCAAAGCGCTCGATAATCTCGCGCTGAAGTCGCTCCACTTCATCGGCGACACCGGTGGTGGTGGTTGGGGACGCACGCTTCTCTTCTTCTGCATCCGGGCCTTCCGCGCGCGCGACCACCTTTTCCAACCCGCCGAGCATCGACGTCACCATCTTGCCGCCGCGCTCAGCGTCCTCCGCCGAGAACTCGCCGCTTTCCATGCCTTTCTCCATCTGATCGAGCTTCTTGTTGATGACGCGCGATATGCGCCGTGCGATCTCCTCACGGACGCCGAGGCTGAGAACCGGCGCCGAGCGCGGCCGGCGGCCGAGCCGCTCGGCGCGCGTCAGCCAGCCCTTCTCACGCGAGAGGCGGGAAAGGTAGGAGGCCGCGCGGTCATACTTCACGCTCATCTCGTCGAGCGTCAGGTCGCTTTCCTCGACGTCGATCTTGATGAGCGCGAGCGTCGCCGCGTCTAACGGCTTGCGCCGTTGTTTTGCATCCATGCTGTGCTGGGGTTTGATTGGCGCCAGGCAGAGGCCAGCGGCGCAACTTTCGCGTTCTATCGCAAACATACCGCAGCAGCGTCACGGTGGGGATAAGTTTCCTTGCCCCTCGCCGCCGCGTGCTTGGGTTAGTCCGCTCGGAGACAGCGAACCGAGCTGCGACCCGGCACGGCGGAAGCGACCGTCCGCGACTGCGGGATCGCGGCCGAGTGTGTCTTTCGCGCACTTTTATTGTGGCCGATAAAAGTCGACAATTAAAGCATAGCTCGAGGCGAGATCGAAGCTGGGCCACCTGTCGGGGCGTGTGCGGTATCGCACTCACTCTCCCCGCAGCACATCCCGACGCGAAGCCGCCGACGCGCTAGCGTGTGTGCGTTGTGGGGTGGGGTATGCGTTCCGTGCGTTGTGTTTCATTGGCGATCGCCGCAGCGATCGTCACGACTATTGTTGCTGGCCCGGCCGGCGCCCAGGAGCCGCCGCCAGCCCCCAATCAACCCTTGGATGCAGCGGCGGAGACGGTGGTCCTGCCTCAGGTCAGCGTCGAAACGGAAGCCGCTCCGGCCAAGCGCAACAAGAAGAAGCAGGCAATGAAGCAGAGCGCGGGCAATGCTGCCGCGCCTGGCGTCCCCAACGAGGCAGCGCTGCCGGGCATCGTCGTCGAGGGCGAGAAGGTCGCCCGTTCGTTCCAGGCTACGACGACGAGCATCGGGGTCGTGACCGGCCAGCAGATCCGCGAGGAGCAGATCCAGGATTTGCAGGAGGCTCTCAACACGCAGGCGAACGTCAGCGCGCCGGAAGGCTCGCGCGGCAACTCCGGCTTCGTCATCCGCGGCCTCAATTCGGAGGGCCTGACGCAGAACCAGAATCCGTCGGCGGCGCCGCTCATCTCGGTGGTCATCGACGGCGCCACACAGAACCCCGAAGCGACGCGGCGCGGCGCGCGCGGCCTGTGGGACGTGGAGCAGGTCGAAGTGCTGCGCGGGCCCCAGTCGGCGCTGCAGGCGCGCAATTCTCTGGCCGGCGCGGTGTTCATCAAAACCAACGATCCGACTTACAAATGGGAAACGATCATTGAGGGCACCGCCGGCGACTTCGATTTGAAGAGCGGCGGGTTCGTGTTCAATGCTCCGATCGTGGTTGGCCAGTCGGCGCTGCGCATCTCCGGCCAGTCCTACCAGCGCGACCACGGCATCACCTACACCGATCCGGCCAATGACGAACTGGACGACGACGTGCTGCGCACCATGCGCGCCAAGCTGCTGCTTGAGCCCGATGCGATCCCGGGACTGAGCGCGCTATTCACCATCTCGCGCGTCGACGACACGCCGGCCGTGACGTCCGTCTCGCAGCCGTTCTTCGACCGGGTGCTGACACTGGGTGGTACCGACTCCGTCGACTTCCGGTCGACGCTGACCAACAACTTCATCTCCGACGTCGGCTATGAATTTACCCCGGGCATGACGCTGCGCTCCATCACGGCCTATGCGGACACGCAGACCACGATCGGGTCGGCAGAAGGGTCGCTTCTGGTCCGTAACGGCGATCGCGCAGGCGGCGACTTCACCCAGGATGTTCGTCTCGAGATCGAGAACCGCGGCAACGGCCTGTCCGGCGTGGTGGGATTATTCTACGGCTCGTTTGAATACGACACCCTTGCCGCCGATAGCGTTTTCGGCTTCCTCCCGATTCAGGATCTACAGGCGACCGGCGAGACGCAGAGCGCCGCAATCTACGCCGACCTGCACTATCGCTTCTTCGACAAGTTCGTACTGATCGGCGGCGGACGCCTGCTGCACGACAAGGTGACGAGCAGCACCGACGGCGTGATCCTCGCCAATCTGTTCGACGTGTTCGACATCCTCGGTGGGATTACCCCGCCGGACTACCAGGCTCTGCAGGGCAACTTCAAAGATGAGTTCAACGAGGCGCTGCCGCGGCTGGGGCTGACCTACGATCTGACGCCCGAGCAGACCATCGGCGTCACCTATAACAAGGGCTATCGCAACGGCTTCACCGAGTTCCGGTTGCCGCTTGCCCAATTCAACACCGTGAAGCCGGAATTTCTCGACTCCTACGAGCTGTCGTACCGCTCTGAATGGCTCGGCAAGACGCTCACCCTCAACGGCAACGCGTTCTATTACGACTACAAGGACCAGCAGGTGGCGTTCGACGAAGTGCCCGGCGCCGGCGGCATCACCTTCCCGCTGTCCTACATCCTCAATGCCGAGAGTTCGCATGCCTACGGCGCCGAGATCGAAACGCGCTGGCGCCCGATCACGCCGCTGCAGTTCTACGCCTCGCTCGGCCTGATGAAGACCAAGTTCGACGACTTCAATTCGCCTAACGGCAACTACAGCCGCAACGAGTTTCCAGACGCGCCCGCCTACACGTTTGCGGCGGGCGGGATGTACAAAGACCGCTCCGGCTGGTTCGCCGGCGCCAACATGCGGCGCACCGACGGCTATTACAGCGGCGGCGACCTCGCCAATTCGCCGCTACGCTTTGTCGACGGCTACACCACAGTCGATGTGCGCACCGGCTGGGAGTGGGAGCACTACACGCTCACCGTGTTCGCCAAGAACGTGTTCGACGAGCAGTACGTGACTGCCCTCGGCTTCGGCGCGACGGAAGCCACCGTCGGCGATGAGAAGCTCGTCGGCGTGACGTTGCGCGGCCGGTTCTGAGCGGCCATTCGCTGGCGACGCATACGCACTCGGCTCGACACTCGTGGCGTGCGTGCTCGGTGGGCCGTGCTCGGATCGGCCCGAGCGCCGCGGAAGCGCCGCTCGAAACCCGGAAGTTGCCCGCCGGGTTTCGAGGTAGCTATGGGCTCGAAATCAGTACTGCTTCGGACATCAGGATTCCGAGAAGGACATGTACGACTGAGGCGTCACTGGCACTCCGGCTTTTCGGGGTGACCCTGGCACGGGCACCAGGAACTGTCGGCCGACTTGCATGACTTGGAGTAGGCCGATGTCGTTTTTTCGGCCTGATCCCATTCGCCTGCATCGACGGTGTTGTTGTTGTCCGTGTCCATGGCCGAGAATTCCGGCTCGGCGGTTCCAAGCTTCAGCTTTCCAGAGTTGGCGCTCCACTCAGGCCGGCTGATCGTGCCGCTGCCATCCTTGTCGACGACCTTCATCTTGTCAGTCCACTCGCTGGCGACGGCGACCGTTCCCGAAAGCAGCAGAACCGAAACGAATGCGACCCAATTTTTGGTCATTGCGTCTTCTCCCTAATGCGTAATTCATCGGTCGTCGCCCACTGCAGGCAACGGTCCTGCCGCCGTTTTCGGCGGCCTCACAACGGGCGCCTTATCGCGACGTTTTATCAATGGCAGACGTTCCAAATCCGCCTGGGACACACTGGCAGGCGCGCCGGGGCGACGAGATTTGTTGAGGTCTTTTTTTGGCGCGAGGCGGCCGTGGGTGCCCGTCGGGGTTAACTCCGCCCTCGTCTACCCAGCCCGCTGCGACGTGGCGAATACCAGCGTCAGGAAACCGTCCCCGGGGCAGGTGTTGGCCCAAGAGGGCGGAGGGCCGGAAACCCGCCGCCGGTCCGGTTGTGCTCTTCCCCTGGCGCAAGGCGCTGTCCGGCGCGCCGGAAAGCCCTCCTCGGCAAGAAACCCGTGGGTTGCTCCCGATTGGCCGCCCCACACGGGGGCCGATTTGCTCGACATCGCAGCTCGTTGGGCGGCCGGCCGCCCTCAAGCATGTTCATAAATGCGCCTCTGGTGCCTTAACATCTCCATGCCGGCGCAGTTATAAGGGGCGAACGTTCGGGATTCTCTATAGATGTCGCGTCGCGCTCCGCCCCGCAGGGCGCCTGGGCAGTGCGGCGATCGCCGGGACAAAAACGACGTGCAAGACTGGCTATTCAAACGCGGGCGCCGCGAACGGGTCGTCAACTGGCTCGGCCTTGATTCCAAGATCGATTCCACGCTCGCCGAGACCTGGGCGCGGTTCCGCGACGGCTGGAACGCCGGCAACAGCTTTTTCGCCCGCTTCAAGCTCACCGGCTGGAAGCGCCTCCTAAACGAGGCCGCCTCCGAAGGGCTGTCGCTCGGCGCCGGCGGCTTCGTCGTCATGTTCGCCCTCGCCATCCCGGCCTTCCACGAGTTCAACGAGGGCAAATTCCTCACCGGCCAGTTCGCCGTGAAGTTCCTCGATCAGAACGGCAACGAGATCGGCAAGCGCGGCATCCTGCACAACGACGCCGTGCCGCTCGAGGACATTCCCGACGCCATGGTCAAGGCGGCGCTGGCCACCGAGGACCGCCGCTTCTTCGAGCACTGGGGCATCGACGTCTTCGGCACAATGCGCGCCCTCGCCACCAACCTGCAGGCCAACGAGGTGGTGCAGGGCGGCTCGTCGATCACGCAGCAGGTCGCCAAGAACCTCTTCCTTTCGTCGGAACGCTCGTTCCAACGCAAGATCAAAGAGGCGTTCCTCGCCATGCTGCTCGAGAGCCGCTTCAGCAAGCGTGACATTCTCAAGCTCTATTTCGACCGCGCCTACATGGGCGGCGGTGCCTTCGGCGTCGAAGCGGCGTCGGTATTCTATTTCGGCAAGTCGGTGCGGCAGATCAATCTCGCCGAGGCGGCGATGCTCGCCGGCCTCTTCAAGGCGCCGACGAAGTATGCCCCGCACGTCAACCTGCCCGCCTCGCGCGCGCGCACCAACGAGGTGCTCAACAACCTCGTGGAAGCCGGCTTCTACACGGCGGGACAAGTGCACTGGGCGCGCGTGCATCCGGCCAAGACGATCGAAAATCGCAATCCCAACAGCCCCGACTGGTTCCTCGACTGGGCTTTCGAGGAGGTGCAGCGCATCGCAGCCGGACGTGGTGCCTACGTGCTGACGGCGCGCACCACGGTCGACCTCAACATGCAGAAGGCGACCGACGAGGCGCTGGCGTCGGCACTGCGCCAGTACCGCGGCAGCCATATCACGAGCGGTGCTATCGTGCTGGCTGAGACCGATGGCGCGGTGCGCGCCCTGACGGGCGGACCGGACTACGGCGAAAGCCAATTCAACCGCGCGACGCACGCGAGGCGCCAGCCCGGCTCCTCGTTCAAGGTCTACGTCTACGCCACCGCCATCGAAAATGGTTATACGCCGACCACGCAGGTGCGCGACGCCTCGCGCAGTTGCGGACGCTGGCATCCTTCGAACTACGGCGGCGGCGGCGGTGGCGGTGGACGCATGCCGCTGTGGATGGCGCTCGCCAAGTCTCTCAACACGGTCGCGGCTGAGCTGTCGTTCGCGGTCGGACGCGACAAGGTCATCGAGATGACGCGCCGTCTCGGCATCACCGGCATTCGCAAGACGTGCTCGATGGCGCTCGGCGACTACGGCATCAGTCCGCTCGAGCACGCCGGCGGTGTCGCCACCCTCGCCAACGGCGGCAAGCTCGCCAAGCCCTATGCCATCCTCGACCTTGTCAGCTCGAAGGGCGACCTCATCTACAGCCGGGACCGCGACGAGCCGGAAGCGCCGCAGGTCATCGAGCGCAAAGTCGTCGAGCAGGTCAACTGGATGATGAACAAGGTCATCACCGAAGGCACCGGCAAGGCCGCACAGCTCGACTTCACGAATGTCGCCGGCAAGACCGGCACCAGCACCGGTCCGAAAGACGTCTGGTTCGTCGGCTTCACCGGCAAGTATGTCGGCGCCGTTTGGCTCGGCAACGACGACAACCGTCCAATGTCGGGGGGCACAACCGGCGGCCACTTCGCCGCGCCGGTCTTCCATTCGTTCATGTCGGTCGTACATACCGACATGAACATCCCCACGATCCCGGGATTGCAGCCGCACCCGGTGCAGATCGCCGAGCAGCAGCGCATCGCCGCCATGCACC
>JBDTOR010000076.1:0-10907 GCA_039933175.1 Hyphomicrobium sp.
TGCCCTACACGCAGCTCTTCAAGCGCAACGGCGAAGTGTCCGTGTTCGCCGGCGAAGCCGATTTCAACGAATTGGAAGCCTGGGCCGCGAAGCGCTAGGGCCAGCCCGGAGGATGTGAGTAAGCGGCCATATTCGGCCGTGCGCGGAGTGACTTTCCGGCTACACCAGTAATCTCGTTTAATTCGGCGTCCGGGAAAGGCTAACCATCCCCTTTTAGCCTTCTGTTAGGGTCCGATTGCCGCCTTAATGGCAGCATTTGTTGCGATCCGCTCGTGGGGACGACGGCATCGCCCGTGCGTAGGGGTTCGAAATGGACAAGCGAGTAGGAGACGAGGCGCCGTTCTTGGCTGCCCATCGGCGCGAGCAACGCAGCACCGAACTCGCCCGCCACATCCTCCCGAGCTCCGGCACCATGATCGCCATGTGCACGACTATGGTCGGCCTCGTGAAAATCGCCGAAGGCCGCATGGGCGCTAGTAACGTCGATGTTTACGCGGCAATGCTGGGCGCAGCTTTTCTCATCAGCGCCGTGCTGGCCTACATCTCGATTCGTGCCGCGCGCTTCTCGACGTTGAGCGTGCGCTGCGAACGCATCGCCGACGTCCTTTTCCTCGCCGGCCTCGCCTCGTCCGTGTTCATCGTCGTGTTGTTCGCGGTTGAAGCCATCTAGCTCCCAGGCTCGATGCTCTGAACTCAGCCGACGCCCAGCGTCATGATGACGAAGCTGGCCGTCTACGAGGCGCGGCTGCGGCCGGCGGCCATCAGGTCGAAATCGCCGCCGAGCACGTCGTCCAGGCGCCCGCTGCGCCAGCCGGTGACCATATCGCGCACGAGTGGTGAAGGCGCGGCGCGATAGCGGCGCACCAAAACGCTGGGTTGACCGGCGCCCTGCAGCGCGGCCTTGAGGATCTGCTTCTGCTTGCCCTTCGGCGGGTCTTCCAGCGGCGCGATGGCGACGCGCACGCGCGCGGTGGCGCGCACGCCGTTGCGATCATCGTCGGTCGGATCGAGCACATGCAAACCGCATTCGGGAGCGAGTGCGCGATGCGCGCCGAACCCGCTGACCAAGAGCAGCGGGTTGCCGCCGGGGTCGGTTGCGTCGGCTGCGATCTCCGTCAGCTGCATGTGCCGCTTCAGCGCCCATCGCCGGTACATGTCGAGCACCCGTCGGCACCATTCGATGCTGGCCGGCGCATCGCCCGGTCTCTCGAACGCCGGCTCGACGGCGAGCACGACCTCGACCGCCGCACGCTCCTCGACGTCCTTGACGCCTTGGCCGACCAGGTAGAGCTGCAGCGCCAGGCGGGAAACGAGCTCGCGTGAGGATTTTCCGGCGCGCTCGCTGCCCTTGTCGAGGCGCTGCTTGAGGGAGATCGCCGTCTCGCTGGCGGCGCGGACGCGATCCATGAGCGCCAGGCGCGACAGCGTGGCGTAGCGTTCCGGCTTTGACCAGAAGGCGGTATCGAGCATGGGTGCGGAAAGTTCGAGTTTCAGCGCCTCCCACGTTGGCGAACCGATGAGCGTATCGAGATGCTCCAGCTCAGCCGCTAAGGCGTGTGCCTCGCTGCCGCTGCCCTGCGGGGCGAGGATCATCTCGGGTAGCGCCGGTAGCTCGTCCGAAGGCTCGGGCTTGGGAGCGACGGCCGCATCGGCATCGGGATCGACGAATTCGGCCTGGATCGCCTGCCCGTCGCTGCGCACGAAGACGAACTGATCGCCCTCGGGGAAGCGCTGCTCGACGATGGTCGCCGCTAGCGGCGCGATGAGGAATTGATCGATGGCGCGTTTCAGCGGCCGCGCACCCATTTCGGGCGAGAAGCCCTTCTCGAGCAGAAACTCCAGCGCCGAAGCCTCCCACTCGACGGCCCATTCGCGATCCTTGAAGCCGCGCCTGTCGAGCACGCGCGACAGCTCCTTCTTCAGGATGGAGCGCATCAGCTCGCGTGACAGCGGCTGGAACACGATGACCTTGTCCAGGCGGTTCTGGAACTCCGGCCGGAACGTCTGCCCGACGGTGCGCAGCACCTGGTCGCTCGCATAGCTGTCTTCGCCCGGCGAGAAGCCGAGGCGCGAAGAACGATGGCTGGTGGCGCCGAGGTTGGAGGTGAGGATGATGATGCAGTGGCGGAAATCGGCGACCTGTCCGAGTTGGTCGGTCAGCCGCCCGTCGTCGAACACCTGCAGGAACAGGTCCCACACGTTGGCGTGCGCCTTCTCGAACTCGTCGAGCAGCACGACGGAGAACGGCTGCTTGCGCACCAGCGTGATGAGCGAATCCGTCGGCATCGCCGTGTCGCCGCTGCCGAGGATCTTCCCCGTCGACTCGGGCGTCTGAAACTCGCTCATGTCGAGGCGGATCATGCGATCGCCCGAGCCGAAGAGGAATTCGGCCAGCGTTTTGGCAAGCTCGGTCTTGCCGGTGCCGGTCGGGCCGGCGAAGAGAAACACGCCGATCGGCTTGGACGGATCGTTGAGGCCGGCCTTCAGCATGGCGATGCGGTCGACGACGGCGCCAACCGCTTCGTCCTGCCCGATGACCCGCGTGGCGAAATAGTTGCGCACCGTAGAGAGATCGACGCGCTGGTGACTGTCGAGGATGGAGGCCGGCAGTCCGGTCAGCTGCGAGAGCGTCTCGATGATGTCCCCGGGGGCGAGCGTCGCAGTGCGGCCCTTGGCGACGCGCTTGGCGCTGAGCTTCAGCAGATCAAGCGCCGCCCCGGGCGCGCTCGACGATGTCAGATACTGGCGCGCCGACGCCAGTGCGACATCGACGGCGGCGGGCTCAATCGTGACGCCGCTCGCCGACGCCAGCTCGACCGCCACGGCGCGGGCGACGGTTTCGGTCTCGTCGGGCTCCATAGGCTCGAGGCGCGCGACCTCGAAGGTGGCGCGCAGGGCGGGACGCAGACGCAGCAGCCGCGAGGTGCCGGCGGCCGAGGCTTCGGTCCATACGATGAGGCGCCCGGCCGAGATTGCCGGCAGGATCTGGTCGAGAATGCTCGCCGCCTGACCCTGGTGGGTGCCGCTCAGCGCCACCTGCAAAATGTCGGGGATGTACCAGATGATTTTCTTGGAGGCGGACAGCTCTTCGATGGCGCGCTGGATGCGCGCTTCGAGCTGGCCGAACCATTGCTGACCCGCCATGAGATCGGCGCCGCTAGCCTCGAAGACGGTCCAGTCGTGTTTTTCCAGGCGACTTCCGAGCAGCTTGAGGAACGACGTCTTGCCGACGCGATTCTCGCCGCTGGCCAGCAGGGCGCGTGGGTGCGGACCCAGAACGTTGCTCTCGGACTCGGCCAGTGCCTCGGTCCAGAATTCCGGTTCGATCAGCACATCGCTGGTACCGAGACGCCAGAAGCGCCCGAACGAGGTGAGGAAGGCGCGGTCGATGTTGGTGAGGCGCGCCAGATCGAGGCTTTCGATCAATTGCGCGGCCAGCGGATGGTTGATGCGGGCGAGCACCGCTTTGATCGTTTCGCGCGCCTCGGGCGTGGCTGCTTCAATGCCGGCGCCGAAGTCGGGCGCATCGCCGAGCGCCGCGCGCTTATCCAAGTACTCGCGGAATGCGGTGATGACGAACATGTTGTCGCGCCAGTAGTCGCGTGCCGACAGAAGCGGGATGCCGACGGGCGGGCGGGGACTGGCCACAGCGAGATAGGTCAACCCGAAATGGAGACCCCACGGCGTAAGGTTGTCGAAGAATGAGACGACGGTATCGAGCGCCTCGTCGCGGTCGTCGCGGTCGCACAGGGCAGCGAGGCCGGCGCACGAATAGAACCAGTTGGGTCCGACCGCGTAGTCGCGCACCGCTTCGACGGGTACGCTCGGGTCGGCCAGCAGCCGGCGCGCCACAATGAACTTCGGGTGGCTCTCCAACTCGCGCGCGCTGGCCGAGGTATTCACCTCCGGATCAATGTCGTCGAACAGCCCCTTGAGCAGCTCACCCAGCGACGCCGACTCTACGGGGTCAACGGGCGGCGCAGCGGCGACCGCGATCAGGGGGGCCGCGTTCGGCGGCGTAAGATTGACGCCTATGCCCTTGAGGCGCCCCTGCAGCCGCGGCCACAGCCACACCAAGGCCATTCCGATGAGGACGCAGATTAGATACTTCAAGGTGAAAAGACCCCGGCCCGGTTAGGCGCGAGACTGGTATTTTAGCTTCGGGCCGTCAACGACCATGGCGGTGGTTCGGCGGGTGCCTTCGGCTCCTCTTCCTCATCCACCCGCGAGACATGCTTACTCGGCAATAAGACCTTCAGCATATCGGGAGCTTCATGCGCTTTGTGTGGAACAACTGGGAGCGCTGCGGCTTGAGCAGACATGCCATGCAGTGCGGATAATAGGAGTGTCTTGGTCGTCGACGACGAGCCGTTCCTGCGCCTGTTCGTGTGCGAGACGCTGGAAGAGGCGGGCTACAGGGCGGTTAGCGCCGGCTCGGGCGACGAGGCGATCGCCATTCTGCGGGGTGGTGCCGTGTTCGCCGCCGTGGTGACGGACATCGAGATGCCAGGCGACATGGACGGCCTGGAACTCGCCTGGAACATCCAGGCGCATTGGCCTGATATAGCCGTCATCATAACTTCCGGCCGCAAGATGCCTCGGGCCGACGAACTACCGCTGGCGGCCAGCTTTATCTCCAAACCCTTCTCGCCGGAACGGCTCGTCGACACGATGGCGCAACTCGTCTGAAACAAAAATGCGAGGCCCCGGGAGGCCTCGCGTTCTGTTGTCGACCGGTTCGCGGCGGCTGTCAGAAGCCGAGGTAGATGCCGAAGCCGGGGCGCCGGCGATAGTAGTACGGATAGCCGTACCCACCGTAGCCGCCGTAGTAGTACGGGCGGTAGCCGTAATAGCCGTAACGGCGATAGCCGTAGCCGCGGCGATAGCCACCATAGCGGCGATAGCCGCGGCCACGATAGCCGCGGCCGCGATAACGCACTTCCTCGGTGATGGCGCCGGTCTTCGCATTCGGCACCGTCACGTCGCTACGCGCTGGCGCCGGAAGGGCCGAAGCGCTCGGCACCGACACGTACAGGAAGCCGGCGAGAGCTGAAGCAACGAGGGCCGTCAATTTTAGACGCATCGAAGTTACTCCTACGAGTTCTCTGCCATTGAAACACGCATGTTGCGTAGTAGTTCCGCAGCATACGTTAGAAGTCGTCCAAATAAAACTCGAACAGGGCAATATTTAGGACTGCGCAGCCGGATACGACGTCGTCGACGACCGCGGGCCCATCAATTTGCATTGCGGCGCGTGCGGTGCGGCACGATGCGCCCACCCTTGGCGGCCGTCATCGCCTCATTATATGGCTGTGGGAAGCGCCTCCGCGCTCGCTTCACTCAATCGATCTTCAGGAGACGACCCATGGCGAACTGGTTCATCACCGGCGTCAGCACAGGCTTTGGCCGCGCTCTCGCAGAGGCCGTGCTGGCCAAGGGGCACAAGGTGATCGGAACCGTGCGCGAGGAAGGGTCACGGGCGCCGTTCGAGGGCCTGGCCCCGGGCCGCGCCGTCGCGGTTGTGCTCGACGTCACCGACGAAGCCGGCGTGCATGATGCTGTCGACGCGATTGCTGAACGGCATGGCACCATTGATGTCGCTGTCAATAACGCCGGCTATGGGCTCGAAGGGGCAATCGAGGAAGTAAGTCTCGATCAGGTGCGCCGCCAGTTCGAGGTCAACGTGTTCGGCGCCGTGGCGATTATGCAGGCGGTGCTGCCGCACATGCGCAAGCAGCGTTCGGGCCATATCATCAACATCACGTCGATGGGTGGGCTCGCGGGGTTCCCAGGCGTCGGCATCTATAACGGAAGCAAGTTCGCGCTGGAGGGCATCTCGGAAGCGCTGGCGAAGGAAGTAAAGCCGCTTGGCATCAAGGTCACCATCGTCGCACCCGGGTCGTTCCGCACCGACTGGGCCGGGCGCTCGATGGAGCACGTAGAGTCATCTATCGCCGACTACGAGGCGACGGCGGGCGCCTTCCGTCAGTCACTGGCGCAGCGCAACGGCAAGCAAGGCGGCGATCCGCGCAAGGGCGCCGAGGCCATCATTCTCGCCACCGAGGCCGAGCAACCGCCGCTGCATCTGCTGCTCGGGCCCGATGCGTTGCGTTTCGTCGGCGAGAAGCTCGGCGCACTGCAGACCGAAATGTCGAAATGGGCCCTGGTCTCCGCGTCGACCAATTTCGACGATTTCACCCCGCCAAAGCTCTAGGCGGCGGGGGTCGCGGGCACCGGTTTGCTCTGGCGATCGGCCTTGCGACGCGCGCGCCACTCTTCCAGCCGCTGCATGACGACGAACACCGACGGCACGAACGTGACGGTGAGGATCGTCGAGCCGAGCATGCCGGTCAGCACGGCAATGCCGATGGACTTCTGCGCGTTGGCGCCGGCCCCGGAGGCGAGGACCAGCGGCACGACGCCGAGGATGAAAGCGAACGACGTCATCAGGATCGGGCGGAAGCGCGAGCGGGCCGCCTCGACCGCCGCGTCGAGGATGTCCTTGCCCTCGCGGATACGCAACTCGCGCGCGAACTCGACGATGAGGATGGCGTTCTTGCTCGACAGCGCGATGAGCAGGATGAGACCGATCTGCGTGTAGAGGTTGTTGCCGACGCCGAGCGCCAGCAGTGCGCCGGCGGTGCCCAGCAAGGCGAGCGGCACCGAGACGATGACCGTAACCGGCGCGATCCAGCTTTCGTACTGGCCGGCAAGGACCAGGTACACCAGCAGCAGGCTCAGCCCGTAGATGATGTAGATCTGATTGCCGACCTCTTTCTCCTGGTACGACATCGCCGTCCACTCGTAGCCAGATCCCGGCGGCAGCGTCTCCCTGGCGATCTGCTCCAGCAACTCGATGCCCTGGCCGGAAGAAAAGCCCATCGCCGTCGAGGTGATGACGGTGGCGGCGGGGTAGAGATTATAGAGGCTGATCACCGACGGGCCGGCGACGGTCTTGATCGAGGCCAGCGTGCCGAAGGGCACCATGTCGCCATTGTTGTTGCGCACCTGCAGGTACTGCAGGCTTTCGGGGTTCATGCGCGCCGAAGCGTCGGCCTGGATGTAGATCTGGAAGACGCGGCCGAACTTGTTGAACTGGCCGACGTAACTCGAGCCGATGTAGGACGACAGCGTGTCCAGCGCGTTGCCGAGCGGCACGCCCAGCGTCTCCGCCTTGATGCGGTCGATCTCGATATTGATCTGCGGCGCATCGGCGAGGAACACGTTGGTCGAGGAGCCGATCATCGACTGGCCGCGGGCGCGGTCGGCCACGGCCTGGGCGAGGCTCTGCAGCTTGGCGTAGTCGAACGAACCGTCGCGGATCTCCACCTTCATGGTGGCGCCGGCGACGTTGCCGATGCCCTGGATGGCCGGCGGCGGGATGACCAGCGCCGTGCCGTCGGGAATGTCTTTGACGCGGGCGTTGAGGGCCTTGTAGAGCCCGAGCAGATCCTCGCCTTTGCCGCGCTGGTCCCAGTCCTTGAGGATGACGTAGGCGACGCCGGCGTTGGAGAGGCTGGCGCTGTCGTTGAGGGCGGCAAGGCCGGCGATGGCGACGACCTTCTCAACGCCGGGCTGCTCCTTGACGCGCAGAGTGATGTCGTCGAGGGCGCGCGTGGTGCGCTCCAGCGCGGCGCCCTCGGGCAGCTGCACGACGACGAGGAAGTAGCCCTGATCCTCGATGGGCAGGAAGCCGGTTGGTACGCGGCTGAGGCCCCACACGGCTAGGCCGACGAGCGCGGCAACGATGAGCATCATGGTGCCCGCATGCCCGACCATGCGCCGGATGAGGCCGGCGTAGGAATGCTCCAGCGCGTTATAGACGCGGTTAAAGCCGCGGTAGAAAAAGTTGCGCTGCTCGGGCGGCGTCACGGGACGCAGCCACAGCGCGCACTGCGTCGGCTTCAGGGTCAAGGCGTTGACGGCCGAGATCATCGCCGTCGCGGCGATGACGAGCGCGAACTGGCGGTACATCTGCCCCGACAGACCCGGCAGGAACGCCGCCGGGATGAACACCGCCATCAGCACCAGCGTGATGCCGAGGATGGGGCCGATCAGTTCGTCCATCGCCTTGATGGTGGCATCGTGCGGGCTGAGCCCATGCTCGATGTGCTTGGCGGCGCCCTCCACCACGATGATGGCGTCGTCAACGACGATGCCGATGGCGAGGATGATGGCGAACAGCGTCGACAGGTTCACCGTGAAGCCGAGGGCGGCCATCGCCGCGAAGGCGCCGATGATGGTGACGGGCACCGTCGTTGCCGGCACGAGCGTGGCGCGCCAATCCTGCAGGAAGACGAGGATGACGACGAGCACCAGCACGGCCGCCTCGATAAGCGTCTTGTAGACGTCGTGCACGGCCGAGGAGACGAACTTCGTGGTGTCGAACGGAATGACCCAGGTCATGCCCTCGGGGAAAGCCTTGGCCAGCTCAGCCATCCGCGTCTCGACGCGTTTGGCCACCTCCAGCGCGTTGGCGTTAGGCAGCTGGTAGATCGCCATGCCGGCGGACGGCTTGCCGTCGAGCTTGAAGGTCTGGCTGTACTGCTGGGCGCCGAGCTCGACGCGCGCCACGTCTTGCAGCCGCGTGATGCGGCCGCCCTTGTCGGTCTTGACGATGATCTTCTCGAACTCTGAGACATCGTCGAGCTTGCCGTGGACGTTGAGCGAATACTGGAACGTCTGCCCGCTGGGCACCGGCGGCAGGCCGACCTGGCCGGCGCTGGTGGAACGGCTCTGCAGGTTGACGGCATTGATCACGTCCTGCGGCACCAGCCCGCGCGCCTGTAGCTTCTGCGGATCGAGCCAGATGCGGATGGCGTACTGGCCGGCGCCGAACACGGCGACGCTGCCGACGCCGTCGAGGCGGGCGATCTCGTCGAGCAGGTTGATGGTGGCGTAGTTCGACAGGAACAGGCTGTCGTAGCGCCCGTCGGGCGAAGTGAGCGCGACGATCTCGAGAATCGACGTCGACTTCTTGGTCGTTTGCAGACCCTGCTTCTGCACGGCCTCCGGTAGCGCCGCCAGGGCACTCGACACGCGGTTCTCGACCAGGATCTGCGCCTTGTCGCCGTCGGTGCCGATCTTGAAGGAGACGGTGAGCGTGTACTGGCCGTCGCTGGTCGACAGCGAGGACATGTAGATCATGCCCTCGACGCCGTTGACCCTCTGCTCGATGGGCAGCGCCACCTCGCGGACGACGGTCGCGGCGCTGGCGCCCGGATAGCGTGCCGTCACCTGCACGGTGGGTGGCACGACGTCCGGATATTGCGAGACGGGAAGATTATAGAGGGCGACGATGCCGAGGATGACGATCAGCAACGCGATGACGTTGGCGAGAACCGGCCGCTCGATAAAGAACTTGGCGATCATTGGGCATCGGTCCCAGCCGCGGCCGCCGCGGCCGAGGTGGTGATCGGCACGACGGTGTTGCCGGGCAGCGCGCGCATGATACCGCCGACGACGACGCGCTCGTTGGGGAGCAGGCCGCTGTTGATGACGCGCATCCCGCCGTCGATCAGCTCGCCGGGCGCCACCTGGCGCTGCTCGACGACGTTCTTGTCGTTGACGATCAGCAGGTAGCGGCCCTGCTGGTTGTTACCGAGCGCGATGTCCGGCACCAGCAGCGACTCGACGTCCTTCTGCTTGGGGATGCGCACGCGCACGAACAGGCCCGGCTGCAGCACGCCGTCCTTGTTCTCGAGCACGGCGCGGCCGGCCAGCGTGCCGGTGCTGGCATCGATCTCCGGCGCCACGTAGTCGAGCGTGCCGGTGTGCGGATAGCCTTGCTCGGTCTGCAGGCCGATATCGACGGGGATCGGTCCGAGATCCTTCAACGTGACGCCGGCAATGCGCATGCGCTCACGGATCGACAGCACCTGTTGCTCATCGACATTGAACTTCACGTAGATCGGCACGAGCTGCACGATGGTGGCGAGCTTGGTCGGCCCGTCGGCGCCGACCATGGCGCCGGGATCGACGAGGCGCGCCGAGACGCTGCCGTCGAATGGCGCAACGATGGTCGTGTAGGCGAGGTTGCGTTTCGCCTGCTCCACCTGGCCCTTGGCCTGAGCAAGCGCCGCCAACGTCGAATCGCGCTTGGCGCGAGATTCATCGACCTGGGCGATCGACACCGCGGCGGTCTTCACGAGATCCTGTTTGCGCTTCAGGTCGGCGTCCGCCTGGATGAGCAGAGCTTCCTGCTGGGCCTGCGTCGCCTGGGCAATCTCCAGGGCGATCTCGAAGTCCTGCTTGTCGATCTGGAACAGAAGGTCGCCCTTCTTGACCGCGGCGCCGTCCTTGTAGCCGACCTTGTCGAGGAAGCCCTGCACGCGCGCCACGAGATCGACGTGGTTGAACGGCGCCGTCGAGCCGGTCACCTCCATATAGAGAGTGACCTTGCGCTGCTGCGGCTTGGCGACGGAGACTTCGGCTGGCGGCGGCGGTTGATAGGTGTTGCGATCGCCGCACGCCGACAGAAGCAGATGGGTCGCTGCGGCGAGGCCGAAATACAGGGCCGATCTTGTGGCGCGCATGACGTTAGCGGTGCCCCTGAGGATGGATTGAGATGGGGGATACCCCGGAAAGCTACAGAAGCGCGGCTAAGAATCCACTCTAAAGCGACAGGCCCCGCGACCAAGCACCTCAAGCACCTATTGGCAGGACTTTGCGCGCGCCGCGCACGGAGTTTGTTCAATTGTAGGTGTAGCGACAACATCCGCTGACCCTTGCGACGCGGCGCCCGCGGTCTTGCCGTAGTGGGGCCACACGATCAGGTCGAGCATGTCGCCGCGCCGCACGATCACGCGTGCGCCGCGATTTACTGCCATGCTGTCCTCTGACCATTCTGCTTGCAGGCGCGGCGCAAACTTCTTCAGCTTAACGCTGTTACCCAGCTATCAGAGCTG
>JBDTOR010000077.1:0-10820 GCA_039933175.1 Hyphomicrobium sp.
GCCCGATCTCGCCCGAAAGCATGCAGACCAAGCTGATCCCCGCCATCGCCCGCGCGTCTTCTTTGACTGACACGAGTGGAAACATGGCGCGCTGAGCGCGACGTGGTGTCTGTTGATGGCCGCGCCTCGGCGCGGGGGCCGTCCATGCGGAGCATGGCTTGGCCATGACGCCCCTGGCTGCCGCGCGCAAAGCGCGACTGATGTCGCCCCCCGCAAGCCTTGAGACGACGATTGCTAGCACGAGCTACAGCACGAAGAACTCACCGCGCGAGTGGTTGAGTATCGACAGCGTGCCGGTGGAGATGTCGAAGTAGGCGCCGTGCAGCGAGAGCTTGCCGCGGTTCTCCGCTTCGGAAACGAAGGGGAACGTGCGCAGGTTCTTGATCGAGTTCTTGATGCCTTCCTTTTCGAGCGCGGCCAGCTTTTCGTGATGCGGGCTGGTCTGGTGCGAGGCCAGCACCTTGAGACGCGCGTCGTCCAGCATCGACATCCAGCGCGAAATGAACTGCGCCTCCGTCTGGATGGCGGCCGACTGGTCGAGGGCGGCTTTGACGCCGCCGCAGCCGGAATGGCCCATGATGATCAGGTGCTTGATGCGCAGGTTGAGGACCGCGAACTCGATCGCCGAACTGACGCCGTGGAACTTGCCGCCGGTCTCGTAGGGCGGGACTAGGTTCGCCACGTTGCGGACGACGAACATCTCGCCCGGCATGGCGCTGAAGATCGTTTCCGGATCGACGCGGCTATCCGAGCACGAGATGACCATCGCCTCGGGGTTCTGCCCATGGGTGGCCAGCTCCTCGTACTCCTCCGCCTTGGGGAGGAAGTGCCGGTGATGGAAGCGGCGGTAGCGGTCGGCGAGTTTCTCGGGAAAGCTGCTCATGGCGATGTTCAATGCCTGAGTTGGCGGCCGGCGCAGAGATGTCAAATAGTCGTACCCGCCTTAACCTTCGTTCGGCCCGGGCGCTAGCCCCAGCTTGCCGGGTTGTAACTCAAGGTCTATCGTCCGGCCGCGCTGGGGGACAGCCGAAATCGTTTTGCAATCAACGGTCACCGTGCCCTCTGCCGGCGATGGGATATAGCGAGCGGACGGAAGCCTTATGAGCGCGTCGTATTCGAAGGCGACCTTCGGTCGCGATTTTCTGGCGTCGATCGTCGTCTTCCTCGTCGCGCTGCCGCTGTGCATGGGCATCTCCATCGCCTCGGGTATGCCGGTCACGGCCGGCCTCATCACCGGCATCGTCGGCGGCCTTATCGTCGGGGCCATCTCCGGCGCCCCGCTGCAGGTGAGCGGCCCCGCCGCCGGCCTTTCGGTGCTCGTCTTACAGCTCGTCCAGCAGTTCGGCCTGGAGATGATCGGTGTCATCGTGCTGTTCGCCGGCTTGATCCAGCTCGTCGCCGGCCTGTGCAAGCTCGGCCAGTGGTTCCGCGCCGTGTCGCCCGCCGTGATCAACGGCATGCTGGCCGGCATCGGCGTGCTGATCCTCGCTTCTCAGTTCCACGTGATGCTCGACTACAAACCGATCGGCACCGGCCTTCAGAACCTCTTCGGGATCCCCACCTCGCTCATGAACGCCATCAGCGAGGGCGGTACGCACATCCAGGCGCTGGGCATCGGCGTGCTGACCATCGCGACAATCTTTGCGTGGAGCGGCTTTGCGCCCAAGAGCTGGCGTCTTTTTCCCGCGCCCCTCGTCGGTGCCATCGTCGGCATCGGCGCAGCGATGCTGCTCGGCTTCACCGACATCAAGTACGTCAATGTCCCGGACAACATCTGGGCCGAGACGATCTTCCCGACCCCGGAAAAGCTGTGGCGTATCACCGAGTGGCCGGTACTCGTCGGTGCCATTTCCATCGCCTTCATCGCCAGCGCCGAGACGCTGCTGTGCGCCACGGCCGTCGATCAGATGCACCGCGGCCCGCGCACCAAGTACGACCGCGAGCTCACCGCCCAGGGCGTCGGCAATACCATCTGCGGCTTCCTCGGCGTGCTGCCGATGACCGGCGTCATCGTGCGCTCCGGCGCCAACGTCGAAGCCGGCGCCGAAACGCGCGCCTCGGCCATCATGCATGGCGTGTGGCTGCTGTTGTTCGTCAGCGCGCTACCCTTCACGCTCCGGTACATCCCGCTGTCGGCGCTGGCGGCGATCCTCGTTTTCACCGGCTATAAGCTGGCCTATCCGAAGATCGTCCCGACGCTGCTCAAGTACGGCAAGGGCGAGGTGTTCATCTACTTCGTGACGATCATCATGATCGTGGCGACCAACCTGCTCGAGGGCGTGCTGGTCGGCCTCGGGCTGTCGCTCATCAAGCTGCTCTATGCCTTCTCGCATCTCGACGTGCGCAAGGAGGAAAGCGGCAACAACGTCGAGCTCTACCTGAAGGGTTCGGCGACGCTGATCCGCCTGCCGAAGTTGGCGGCCGAGTTGGAGAAGCTGAAGCCAGGCTCGAACGTGACGGTGCACATCGGCGATCTCGAGTACATCGATCACGCCTGTCTCGACCTGCTGGGCAACTGGGATCGCCAGTACGCGGCGACGGGTGGCACCGTGAAGGTCGAGTGGGACGAATTGGCGAGCAAGTACCACGCGCGCCGGCCGGCCAACATCAAAGCCGCCCGCGAGGCCGCTGCTAAGGCCGGGGCTTGGGCCGGGCCAACGCCGGCATCGCGCACCTGATGCCCGCGGCCGCCAAAGCCTAGCCGCACGATTGGCATGGTGCCCCTCTTAACCTCTCCCAATGGGAAAGGTGATGCGTTGGGCATTTACTTGGTCGGCGGTGGGCGCGCGGCGCATTGTTTCGCCAGCCCGTGCGCTTCCAATCGTCATGGCCGCGTAGGCGGCCATCCACGCCAGCATCAACGAGTGCTTCTATTAAGTTTCGGCGCTAGGGCGGTAGCAGCTAACGACCCGCTATGAGTCACCTTGGACTTGCGTGGATGGCCGCCGTCCATGCTGAGCATGGCTTCGCCATGAGGCGGCCATGACGGTTACACCGTTGTCTTCGGCGTTGGCCGCGTGGCGGCGCGGAGGAAGAGGTAGCCGGCGAGCGCGGCGGCGAGCGAGCCGAGCAACACGCCGATGCGGATCTCGGCGGCGCGCTCCGCGTCGGTGAACGCCAGCATGCCGATGAACAGGCTCATCGTGAAGCCGATGCCGCCGAGGATGGCGACGCCGAATATCTGCGCCCACGTAGCGCCAGCCGGGCGGCGGGCCAGCCGCATGCGGATGGCGGCGAAAGAAAAACCGAAGATGCCGATCGGCTTGCCGATGAGCAGGCCGAGCATGATGCCCATGGGAATGGCGCTCGTCACGTGCGCCAGCGTCATGCCGGCGAGCGAGACGCCGGCGTTGGCAAAGGCAAACACCGGCAGCACGCCGAAACGCACCCACGGCCCGAGCGCCAGTTCCAGCCGCTCCAGCGTACTTTCCGAATGACCCGGCGCGGCGGTGAGCGGCACGGCGAGCGCGGTGGCGACACCGGCCAGCGTCGCGTGCACGCCGGACTCCATGACGCACACCCAGATGCACAACCCGATCAGCACGTAAGGCCAGATGGCGGTGACGCCGCGGTGGTTGAGCAGCGCCAGCGCAGCGAGGCCGGCGGCGGCGAGCGCCAGGGCGATGAGCGACAGCGACGCCGTGTAGAAGATCGCAATGATGATGATAGCGCCGAGATCGTCGATGATGGCGAGCGCCAGCAGGAAGATCTTCAGCGGCGCCGGAATGCGTGGGCCGAGCAGCGCCAGCACGCCGACGGCAAAGGCGATGTCGGTGGCGGCCGGAATGGCCCAGCCGCGCAAGGCGATCGGGTCACCCCAGTTGATGCCCGTGTAGATCAGCGCCGGAACGACCATGCCGCCGAGCGCGGCTATGGCGGGCAGTGCGGCTTGCTGCGGGGTCGATAGCTCGCCGACCACCAGCTCGCGCTTGATCTCGAGGCCGACGAGGAAAAAGAAGATGGCCATCAGGCCATCGTTGATCCAGTGCTGCACCGACTTGTCGAGCACCAGCGGCGGCACGCCGAGCGGGACGTGCGCCTCGAGCAGGCTCGCGTAGGGGCCGGCGGCGGGAGAGTTCATCAGCAGGATGCCAAGCAGCGCCGCGGCGAGCAGGACGATGCCGCCGGCTGCCTCATGCTCGAAGAAGGCTTTGACGCCGCTGACGCGCGCGCGGTTCTGCTTCTTGCTGGCCATTATTGCTCGCCCTCGCTGCCCGTCACACCGGCGCGGTCGGCAACACCCGCGCGTTGGCCCATAAAGCACTGGTTGCGGCGAGCGGCAATTCATCCCGGCTCATGCTGGCGGCGACGCTGGCGTCGACGGCTGAGGCTGAGGCGCCAAGCGCATACGCCGGCGAGGCGCCGTTGAGAAGATTGCCGAGATACATCGCGGCCAGCAGGTCGCCCGTGCCATGCGGCGCGGAAGGGCGGCGGCGCACGTAGCAAGCTGCGCACTCGTTGCCCATGACCAGCACGTTGGCGAGGCGATTGTCGTCGGCGGGCACCGAGGTGGCGAGCACGGAGGGAATGCCGAGGGCCCACGCCGCCTGGCGCGCTTCGACCGGATCGCCGACCGGCAGCCCGGCCAGCCACGACAGCTCGAAGCGGTTCGGCGTCGCCAGGGTGGCGATGGGCAGCAATTCATCGCGGATGGCGGAGGCGGTGGCTTCGGAGAGATAGATGCCTTCGGGCTCGTCGCCGAACACCGGATCGCACACGTAGAGGGCGCCGGCATTAGCGCGGCGTACGCGCTCGACGGCCGAGCGCGCCTCGGCGACGTGTTCGGGCGAAGGCAGGTAGCCGCTGATCACCGCCGCGGTGTCGCCGAGCCAGCCGTTGGCCTCCAACGCGTCCAGCATGGCGGCGATCTGCGCTGCCGGGATCGGCTCGCCGGCAAAACGCGCATACCCGGGGTGGTTCGACAGCACCACTGTCGGCACCACGATAACATCATGCCCCAGCCATTGCAGCGCCGGCACCATGGCGGCGAGCCCGACCGAGCCGAAGGCGACGTGTGAGGAGAGGGCAAGGACGCGGGCCATGGCGTGACTGTGCCGAACGCAGCGCCGCTCGCCAAGGCGACTTGATGCGCGAAGTTGTGCGCGGAGGCTTGGTCTCAGGCCCGGCGCGCGGTATTGTGCGGCGCACAAGAGGGAATCCGATGACCGTCCGTCCGCGACGCAGCGTGCTGTACATGCCGGGGCTCAACGAGCGTGCCCTGGAGAAGGCCAAGACGCTTCCCGCCGACGCGCTGATCCTCGACCTCGAAGATTCCGTGGCACCGGAAGGCAAGGTGGCAGCGCGCGACAACGTCTGCGCAGCAGTGAAGGGCGGCGGCTACGGGCGCCGCGAGCTGGTCATCCGCGTCAACGCCATCGAGTCCCAGTGGGGCATGGACGACCTGCGCGCAGCAGCGACCGTCACCCCCGACGCCATTCTGGTGCCCAAGGTGTCGACCCCCGGCGATATCGTAACCGCGGCCAAGGTGCTGGGTGCCATCGCCGCGCCGGCCAAGGTGCGCATCTGGGCGATGATGGAGACGCCGAGTTCGGTGCTGAACGCGCGCGAGATCGCCCAGCTCGGTGCCGATCCGGAGAACCGCCTCGCCTGCCTCGTCATGGGCACCAACGACCTTTTGAAGGAATCGCGCGCCCGCGCCCTGCACAACCGCATCGCCGTGGTGCCGTGGCTGGCCATGACCATCGTCGCGGCAAGGGCCTACGGGCTCGACATCCTCGATGGCGTCTACAACGATTTCCGCGACGACGTGGGCTTTCGCGAGGAATGCGAGCACGGCCGCACCCTCGGCATGGACGGCAAGACGCTGATCCACCCCTCGCAGGTGGCCCCGTGCAACCAGATCTTCTCGCCCACCGCGGAAGAAGTCTCCTGGGCGCGCAAGATCATCGCCGCCTTCGAAGAGCCGACCAACGCCCACAAGGGCGTCATCGTGCTGGAGGGCAAGATGGTGGAGCGGCTGCACCTCGTGATGGCCCGCCGGACGGTGGCCATCGCCGATACGATCGAGTCCATGAAGCGCACCGAGGAGGAGTGGTTCTGAGGTACTAGGCCGGAGGCCATCCTTATGTCATCCCGGCACTTGTTGCCGGGATCCATATCAAGGCTAGCGCCCCTTTCGCGGATTGCTGGATCCCGGGGACGAGCCCCGGGATGACATCGGCGCGCAGGCGGCACCATGAAAAGGCAGTCGACAGAGCGCCGCTTTCTGACTATTCGGCCCTGCGAGCGTGATGAGGACCAGAGCGACCCATGACATCGACCAAGACCAACCCCGGCAACTACTTCGAAGACTTCAAGTTCGGCCAGGTGATCGTGCACCCGACGCCGCGCACGGTGACGGTCGGCGATGTGGCGCTCTACACCAGCCTCTACGGCACGCGCTTTGCGGTGCAGTCATCCGACGCCTTCGCCAAGGCGATCGGCTATCCGATATCGCCGCTGGACGACCTGCTGACGTTCCACATGGTGTTCGGCAAGACGACGCCGGAAATCTCGCTCAACGCCATCGCCAACCTCGGCTACGCCAGTTGCCGGTTCCTGAAGCCGGTCTATCCGGGCGACACGCTGGCCTCGACGTCGGAGGTCATCGGCCTCAAGGAAAACTCCAACCGCGAGACCGGCACCGTGTACGTGCGCTCCACGGGCCGCAACCAGAACGGCGACGTGGTGCTCGAATACGTGCGCTGGGTCATGGTGCGGAAGCGCGACAAGGAGGCGCCGAGCGCCGAGGCCATCGTGCCGAACCTGCCGCAGCGGGTCGATCCCAAGGATCTCGGCGCGGCGGTGCCGGCACTCAACATCGGCGGCTATGATTTTGCGCTGGCCGGCTCGCCCTATCGCTGGGGCGACTATGAAGTGGGCGAGAAGATCGATCACGTCGACGGCATGACGCTGGAGGAGGCCGAGCACCAGATCGCCACGCGCCTCTACCAGAACACCGCCAAGGTGCATTTCAACCAGCACACCGAGGCCAAGGGACGTTTCGGCAAACGCATCGTCTACGGCGGCGTCGTCATTTCGCTCGCCCGGGCGCTGTCGTTCAACGGTCTCAACAACGCCTTCCACCTCGCCGCCATCAACGGCGGCCGGCACGTTTCGCCCTGTTTTGCCGGCGATACGGTCTATGCCTGGTCGGAGATTCTGGAGAAGGCCGAACTGCCGGGCCGCAAGGACGTCGGCGCGCTGCGCACGCGCCTCGTCGCCGTGAAGAACAACGACTGCGCCGAGTTCCCCTTGAAGAAGGAGGACGGCCAGTACGCCGACGGCGTCATGCTCGACCTCGACACCTGGCTTCTGCTCCCCCGCTGATCCCGAGCCGCCGCGTCGGGTTTTATCCGTCGCAAGACGAGCCTGCTGATGCTTGCGTGGATGGCCGCCTGTGCGGCCATGACGGACGAGCGGATGCCGCTTGTCTGTACGTCATGCTCGCGAAGGCGAGCATCCACGCAAGTCTCCTCGCATTCGACGCTTCGTGAGGGCAATGCGCCCTACCCACTCGGATAAGGGCGGCTTACCACCGTGCGCCGCGGCGATTGGCGAATTGCCGCGCGCGGGGTGCCGCGCTAGAACGACTCTAGAATATTTAGCGAGGCCCACATGGCTGGCACCGAGCGGCGGGCGCGCCCGCGTCCGCTTTCGCCGCACCTGCAGATCTACCGGCTGCAAATCAACATGGTGATGTCGATCCTGCATCGCATCACCGGAGCGGCCATGTACGTCGGCACGGTGCTGCTGGCCGGCTGGCTGCTGGCCGCGGCGACCAGCCCCGAGTGCTTCGCCACCGCCAACAAGCTGTTTGCCTCTTGGCCCGGAATGATCGTGCTGGCCGGCTATTCCTGGGCGCTGATCCATCACGCGCTCGGCGGCATGCGCCACTTCATCTGGGATACGGGCGCCGGGCTCGACATCGACACGGTCGACCTGCTGTCGTGGAGCACGATCGTCCTGTCGGTACTGCTGACGGCGGCACTGTGGTTCTACATCGGGGTCGAACGTGGATGGGTGACGGCATGGCAATGACGACCCCGCTGAAGCGAGCGCGCGGGCTCGGCTCCGCCCACGAGGGGCCCGGGCACTTCATTAAGCAACGGGTGACGGCCGCCGCCAACCTCGTCCTGCTGTCGTTCGCGGTGGGGTTGATCGCCAAGCTGGCCGGCGCCGACCTTGCCACCGTCAGGGCGACGCTGGGGCATCCGGCCGTCGCCATCGCGCTGATCGCGCTGATCGTTTCGATGACCGTGCACATGCGCATCGGCATGCAGGTGATCATCGAGGACTACGTGCAGGGCGAAGGCGGCAAGGTGCTGCTGCTGCTCGCCAACACGTTCTTCTCCGTGGCCATCGCCGCGGTGTCGATCTTCGCCGTGCTGAAACTGAGCTTCGGGGGGTAGTGTGATGATCGAGAAGTTCGCTCGGGACGCCAGCATCGAGGTTCGGCGAACTTCGGAATCGGGACACTAGCGCGATGGCCGAGAAGAAGAACGGCGGGACCAAGCCCAAAGCCGCGCGGATGCCGGGCGCGACGCCGTCGATCAACGGGCGCGCCTATCCCATTCACGACCATACCTACGACGTCATCGTCGTCGGCGCCGGCGGCGCGGGTCTGCGCGCCACGCTCGGCTGCGCTGAAGCCGGGCTCAAGACGGCCTGCGTGACGAAGGTGTTCCCAACGCGCTCGCATACCGTCGCGGCGCAAGGCGGCGTCGCCGCGGCGCTCGGCAACATGGGGCCGGACGATTGGCGCTGGCACATGTACGACACCGTGAAGGGCGCCGACTGGCTCGGCGACCAGGACGCCATCGAGTACCTGTGCCGCAACGCGCCAGCAGCGGTTTACGAGATGGAGCACTACGGCGTGCCGTTCTCACGCACCGAGGACGGCAAGATCTATCAGCGGCCGTTCGGGGGCATGACCACCGAATACGGCGAAGGGCCGCCCGCGCAACGCACGTGCGCTGCCGCCGACCGCACCGGCCACGCCATGCTGCACACGCTGTACGGCGAGTCGCTGCGCCGCCAGGCGGAGTTCTTTATCGAGTACTTTGCCCTCGATCTCCTGATGGACCAGGACGGCGTCTGCCGCGGCATCCTCGCGCTCAGCCTCGACGACGGTTCGATCCATCAGTTCCGCGCCAAGAAGACCATTCTGGCGACGGGCGGCTACGGCCGCGCCTACTTCTCGTGCACGTCGGCGCACACCTGCACCGGCGACGGCAACGCCATGGTGCTGCGCGCCGGCCTGCCGCTGCAGGACATGGAGTTCGTGCAGTTCCACCCGACCGGCATCTACGGCGCCGGCGTGCTGATCACCGAGGGCGCGCGCGGCGAGGGCGGCTATCTGACGAATGCGCAGGGCGAGCGCTTCATGGAACGCTATGCCCCGCACGCCAAGGATCTCGCTTCGCGCGATGTCGTGTCGCGCTCGATGACCATCGAGATTCGCGAGGGGCGCGGACACGGGGCCGACGGCGACCACATCTACCTGCACCTCGACCATCTCGATCCGAATATCCTGGCGGAGCGCCTGCCGGGCATCACCGAGAGCGCCAAGGTGTTCGCCGGCGTCGATCTGCGCCGCGAGCCGATCCCGGTGCTGCCGACCGTGCACTACAACATGGGCGGCATCCCCACGAACTATCACGGCGAGGTGCTGACGCTGAAGGAAGGCAACCCGGATCACGTCGTGCCGGGTCTGATGGCGATCGGCGAAGCCGCCTGCGTGTCGGTGCACGGCGCCAATCGCCTCGGCTCCAACTCGCTCATCGATCTCGTCGTGTTCGGCCGCGCCGCGGGCCTGCGCTGCGCCGAGACGATCGAAGCCGGCGCGGCGCACCCCGATCTTGCCGCCGACGTCACCGAGCGGGCGTTGGCACGGCTCGACCGCTTCCGTTACGCGGCGGGCGGCACGCCGACGGCCGACCTGCGCCTCAAGATGCAGAAGTCGATGCAGGCGCACTGCGCCGTGTTCCGCGACGGTCCGGTGATGGCCGCAGGCGTGAAGCAGATCAACGAGATCTGGAAGGCGTCGGACGACATCCGCGTCACCGACCGCTCGCTGGTCTGGAACTCCGACCTCGTCGAGACGCTGGAATACGACAACCTCATCGCCCAGGCGTCGGTGACGGTGACCGGTGCTCTCAACCGGCAGGAAAGCCGCGGCGCGCACGCGCGCGAGGACTTTCCGGGCCGCGATGACGTCAACTGGATGAAGCACACGCTCGCCTGGGCCGACTACGGCTCCAAGACCGTGCGGCTCGACTATCGTCCGGTGCACACCCACACGATGACCAACGAGGTCAAGTACATCGAGCCCAAGGCGCGCGTGTACTGACGCCGCCGCCGGCCTCGGAGTCGTCATGGCCGCGCAGGCGGCCATCCACGCAAGTCTCAAAAACCACACTCGTCGATGTGACGTATACGCTGAGGTCCTCACCCGACTTTCGCCCAATGCGCACTCGGATATTGGCGTGGATGGCCGCCGTCCATGCGGAGCATGGCTTTGCCATGACGCGGCCATGACGGTTGCTATGGCTGCGCCATGACGCTCCGCCATGATGGGAGAGGTGGTGTTCGGAGACGATCAACTGGCGCCTGACCTTCCGCGCGGGTGTGCGGGAACGCGTTTTGACTTCGCTTACGGCTGCGCAACTTCAATCTTTCACCGCTAGGGGGCGCGTTGCCGGCGTTCGCCAATGGCGCCTCTAGCGGATATATAGTCCGCTATATCGAACGGGGCGAGGAGCCTGCGGCGGCCCCGGGTACGCAGGGAAGACAAAACGGAGCGCGAATGCGAACGGTCC
>JBDTOR010000078.1:0-10812 GCA_039933175.1 Hyphomicrobium sp.
TCGTAGACCTTGATGGCAAAGCCGCGGGTGCGCAGGCCGTCGGCGGCGCATTGCAACGCCTTGGCAGCGGGCAGCGTGAGGAAGCAGCGCGGGGCGTTGTAGCCGGGGATGGGCCGCCCGATAAAGTTACGCGCCGTGGCATAGCGCATCTCAACGACGAGATCCGGGATCAGCGTCTTGACCTCGACGAAGCCGCGCGTCGGGTCCTTGGCGTGCGCCGGAGCGATCGCCATCAGCACAGCAGCGGCAATCGACGCGCATCGCATTTTGATTTGGCCTAGCCGGCCTTCTGATAGGTGCCGACGATCTGCGCCTCTGCTAGCACGTGGCCCTGCATGGCTGCCAGCACGTCCGCCTTGGTCGCCGCCGACAGCCCTTCGAGCCGGGCGTCGAGCGCGTACAGCTTGAAGAAATAGCGATGGCGGCCGATAGGCGGACATGGGCCGCCGTAGCCCGGTCGCTTCCAATCGTTGATCCCGCTCTTGGTGCCGTGGGGCAGCGCCACCATGCCCTCGATGATCTCGCTCGTCTCGGGCGGCAGATCGAACAGCACCCAATGCACGTACGTCATCTTCGGCGCGGCAGGATCGGGCGCGTCGGGATCGTCGACGATGAGGGCGAGGCTTTGAGTGCCGGCCGGCACGCCGGAGAAAGCCAGCGGCGGCGACAGGTCATCGCCCTCGCACGTATACTTCTTGGGAATCGCGCTCCCGTCGGAGAAAGCAGGCGACGATATCCTGAGAGCCATGTCGCCCACCTAGAACAGCTTCAACCCGGGCGGCAGCGGCAGGCCACCGGTCACTTCCTGCATCTTGGCCTGCAATTTCGCATCGAGCTTCGATTTTGCGTCAGCCATGGCGGCGACGATCAGATCCTCGATGATCTCGGCCTCCCCCGGCTTTACGAGGCTCGGATCGATGCGAACCTTCTTCATGTCGCCCTTGCCGGTGAGCGTCACCATGACGAGGCCGCCGCCGGACTGCCCGTCGATTTCCAAGGCGGCAAGCTCTTCCTGCATTTGCTGCACGCGGGCCTGCATCTCGCCCACCTGCTTCATCATGCCCATCATGTTCTTCATGCGGTGACGTCTCCAGTTGTCGTGTCGGCCGGCGCCAATTTCAGCCGGTGCCGGTTTCGTCGCGCGGCACGCCGATCAGCTCGCGTATCTCGGCGATTTTGGCGTCGGGGAATTGCTCCAGAACCGCCTTGACGGCCGGATGCGCCTTGAGCACCTCGAGCTCGACGGCCTCGCGCTCGCGCCGCACCTCGCCGCGCGGACGGTCCCCGGCCGCCTTCGATAGCACGACGACCCACTTGCGCTGCGTCCAGGCGTTGAGCTTCTCGCGCAGCTCATTGGCGAGTTGTGCCGGCGCCCCGGCAAGCAGGAACAGATCGATTGAGCCGGCGGTGTAGTCGAACTTCACGAGACTGACGCGGTCCTCGAGCTGCAGCTTCAGCATCATGTCGCGCCGCTCGCCGGCCAGCGCGATGACCTCATCGAAGGAACGTGGATCGGCGAGCATCCCGAGTGCCGGCGCATCATCGTCGGAGGCGAGTTCACCAAGCGATGCGGCATAGTCCGCGTCAAAACCCGGATCCTCATCATCGACCGGCGGCGTATCGTCCGCGGCGGATGTTGTGGCAACCGGCGCCGGCGCGGCGCGGGTCGGCTGTGCTGGGGATGCATTTTCTGGCTGCGCTGGCGCGGCTTTATTGAGCGGCGCGTCGCGTGTCGTTCCGCCGTCGGCCGGAGTCGGCTTGCCGCTGCGCGCCAGCGCGCCTTCTCCGCCAAGCAGGCGGATGACCTCGTCGGGGGCCGGAAGATCTGCGGTGTAGGCGAGGCGTATGACCACCATCTCGGCGGCGGCGCGCGGGTTCGCGGCCTTTACCGCTTCTTCGCCGCCCTTCAGCAGCATTTGCCAGGCGCGCGACAGCAGCGGCGTCGACAGCTTGCCGGCGATCGTTGCCACGCGGCGCCGTTCCTCGGCGCTGAGGTCCTCGCTGCCAACGTCGCCGCCGACGGCCTTGACACGCGCGGCGGCGTGAACCGCTTCGGCGAGGTCGCCCAGCAGCTGGATGGGTTCGGCGCCGTCGCGATGCAGATCGTCCATGGAGCGCAGCGCGGCCTTGGCGTCGCCGCGGAACACGTGCTCGATGAGATCGAAAATGCGCCCGCGGTCGGCGAGGCCGAGCATCGAGCGCACCGTCTCGGCGCGCACCGCGCCCTCGCCCATGGCGATCGCCTGATCGAGCAGCGACAGACCATCGCGCACCGAGCCCTCGGCGGAGCGAGCGATCAACGCCAGCGCATCGTCGTCGGCGGTCGCTCCCTCGCTGGCGACGATCTTGGCGAAATGCGCCGACAGCTCCGGCACGTCGACGCGGCGCAAATCGAAGCGCTGCGTGCGCGACAGCACCGTCACCGGCACCTTGCGGATCTCGGTCGTCGCGAAGATGAACTTGACATGCTCGGGGGGCTCTTCGAGCGTCTTCAGCAGCGCGTTGAAGGCGCCCTTCGACAGCATGTGGACTTCGTCGATGATGAAGACCTTGGTCCGCGCGATGATCGGCTTGTAGCGCGCGCTCTCGATCAGCTCGCGAATATTATCGACGCCAGTGTTGGAGGCGGCGTCCATCTCGATGACATCGGGATGCCGGCTCTCCATGATTTCAGTGCAGTGCGTGCCAAGCACGGGCATGTCGATGGTCGGCGCCTTGACGTCGTCGGTCTCGTAGTTGAGCGCGCGGGCGATGATGCGCGCCGTCGTCGTTTTGCCGACGCCGCGCACGCCGGTGAGCATGTAGGCCTGCGCGATGCGCCCCGACGCGAACGCGTTGCGCAGCGTCTTGACCATGGCCTCCTGGCCGATCAGGTCATCGAAGCTTTGCGGCCGGTACTTGCGCGCCAGCACGACATACGGCTTTTGCGCGCTGCCTTCGGCGCCCGCCGGTTTGTCGCTGTCGGATTTCTTTTTCGCCATGTCTTGGTGACCTGTCACTACGGCCCAAAGGGCCGGGGAGCAAGGCGACCCGGGCGAGCCCCGCCCCCGCGGAGCGCGCCGGGTCGCGGAAGCGATCCGGTCAGCGCGCGCGAGCGCAAAATAGGAGGCTGACGAACGACCCGCGTCCTGATCGTTAGGGCTGCTTCCTTCCGGACCTGACCCGGTTGGCGAGGGATGCGTCCATCGCCAACCTCCCGGGCCGATTATGGGGGGTGAGCCCGTGCGTTACAACCCTCCCGGGCCCGGCCGCGAACACCTTACCATCGGCCGTCATTTTTCCGCTGTACGCATGGGTCACAAAGCATCCTGGCGGCCGGATGCGCGCCGACATTGCATATTTGACAGAGCGTGCAGGCGGCCCATAGGCTTACCGCGCTTTCTTTCGGGGGAACGATTGCACATGAGGCATATTGCGGCGCTGTTCTGTCTCGTCTGCGCGTCTTTTTGCCTGGCGTCCTTAGCGCATGCGGCATGCCCGGCCGGCGACGACCTCGACATCCAGCTGCGTGACAAAGAGGTGCAGCGCCAGCTCATTCTCTCCGGCGTCCTCGCCGCCGAGATCGGCCGCGCCAACGAGCGCATGCTACGCGCCGCCGTAATTGACTTCCGTGCCGCCAACAATCTTCCCGGCACCGACCAGGCCATCCTCACCGAAGCCGAGTGCGACGCGCTCAAGCACAACAACGACGCCGTCTATGCGTTCATCGGCTTCAAGCAGGTGATCAACCCGGTCAACCAGCTGAAGATGACCTTCCCGGCCGGGCTGCTGCCGCCGGAGGCCAAGCCGTCGACCGAAAGCTGGCAGGAGTACGAGAATCCGGCTGTGAGCCGCGTCGGCATCGACGTGTTCCGCGTGTCGGGGCGCGAGTCCTCCACCAACTCGTTTTCGCGCGGCTACCAGTCCTACAACGCGTTGCAGCTGACCTACATCCACAACTCCGGCTCTGAGCTTATCGCCGAAGGAGCCGGCAGCCGCTGGGGCTCGCGCTACTATTTCCACAACATGACGTTCGAGTATCAGGGTGGTCAGCGCGGCATCTACATCCGCTTCGACATGAAGCCGCCTGAAAACTTCGTGCCCCCGTCCGAGATCCTGCCGGCGGCGCGGCTGGAGAAGATCCAGAAACAGATCGCCAAGCTCTATTCGGCCGGCGTTGCCGGGGCTCCGGCGCCGACCGAGTCGGAAGTCGCCTGGTCGCTGATCGCCCGCGCGGTATTCAACATCGTCGCATCGGACTTCTACGATCAGAACGGCTGGCGCGAGCTGACCACGAAGAATTGCGTGTTCGGCTCCGGCAAGCGCGCGCGTCGCGGCGGCGTGCGCATCGTCTTCGCGACGACACGGACGATCGCCAACAAAGACGGCGACATGACCACCATGTTCGGCAACACGGCGAGCGACAAGATCACCTTCGGCTGCGTGCTGGTCAATCCGCGCATTGGCGCGCGCGAAAGCAGCTACCGCGGCGCCTGGCAGGGCGGCGCACGCGCCGCAAACGCGCGCATCAAGCTGCTCAGCGATCCGATCGATCGCAACACCGAGAGCTACGTCCGCCTCGTCGATTCGTCGGCCGCCGAAGATGCGACCCACGCGCTGCTAGTCATCCACGGCTACAACAACTCGTTTGTCGAGGCGACACAGGCCGTGGCGCGCATCGCCGGCGGCGCCGACTACAAGGGCCGCGTCTACATGTTCTCATGGCCGAGCGTCAGCAAGTCGCTGCGCTACCTGCAGGACGTCGACAACGCCGAGGAAGCTGAAGGGTCGCTGCAGGCGTTCCTCGCCGCCATGTTGCGCGACAACAACATCCGCACGCTCGACATCGTCGCCCACAGCATGGGCTCGCAACAGCTGATGCGCGTCATGGGCTCGATCCGCACCATCCTCGACGGCAGGCGCCACGAGGAAGGCTCGTTGCGGCTGGGCCAGGTGGTCTTCGCCGCACCGGACGTTTCGGCCGCGGTGTTCAACGTGAAGATCCTGCAGTGGGCCAAGCTCGCGCAGCGCGTGACGATCTACACGTCAGGCGGCGATTGGGTGCTGTGGCTGTCGTCGTTCCTGCGCGGTCTCAACGACCGGGCCGGCGGGCACACGCCGTGGGGCGAGCCGCTGTACGTCAGCGCTTCCAACGTCTACGTCGTCGACAAGACGCCGCCCGAGTACGACTACTGGAAGTTCTTCAAGTACACCCACGCCGACTACGTCGACGACAACGTCATCCTCAACGACATCCAGACGGTGATCACCGGCAAGCCGGCCGGTGATCCGACCAAGCGCGATCCCGAGGGCAAGGTGTTCAAGGTGATGTCCTACAGGGGCATCCCCGGGAAGACGTACTGGGAGACGCTGCCCGAGGGCCCGATGGCGGAAGCCAAAGAGGCGGTCAAAGACGGCCTCAAGCGCACCAGGCGGGAGCCTCCCGCCGCGGCACCGGCGACGCCTGCGCCGGCTGCGCAACCGACGGCGCAGCAGCCGTCATCCCCGCCCGCGGCGACCGGGACGACGCCCTAGACGCAGCGGCCGCCGTCGACCTCGAGGGCGACGCCCGTGATGAAAGCCGAAGCCGGGTCGGCCAGGAATATCGCGGCGTTGGCGATGTCGTGCGGGCGCGACAGCCGGCCGAGCGGAATGCCTGCAAGAAACTTGGCGCGGTTCTCCGGCGTGTCCGGGCTGCCCATGAACCGTTCAAGCATGCCTGTTTCGCCCATCACCGGATTGATGGCGTTGACGCGGATGTTCTTGGGCGCCAGTTCTACCGCCATCGATTTGGTCAGCGTGATCACAGCGCCCTTCGACCCGTTGTACCAAGTCAATCCGGGGCGCGGGCGGACGCCGGCGGTCGAGGCGATGTTGATGATGATGCCGCCGCCGCGCCGCTCCATCTTCGGCACCGCTGCGATGGTCGACAGATAGATCGATTTGACGTTGACGGCGTAGATGCGGTCGAACTCGGCCTCGCCGACCTCGAGCAGCGGCTGGTTGCGGTGCGTGACGCCAGCGTTGTTGACGACAATATCGACGCCGCCGAACGCCTCGGTCGCCGCCCGCACCATGGCGTCAACGTCGACCTTCTGCGAGACGTCGCCCTGCACGGGGTGGATCTTGTCGCCGTAGCCGGCGGCCAGCTCGCGCACGCCCTGGCCGTTGATGTCAGCGGCGACGACCTGTGCGCCTTCGAGCAGAAAACGCTCGGCAATTGCGCGGCCGAACCCGGAGGCGGCGCCGGTGACGATCGCAACCTTTCCAACGAGCTTCATGTGGACCTCAACTAGCTTCGACGCCGCACTGGGATCTTGCCTTCGGCGGCCAGACGCGCTGCTTCCGCCCGGTAGGGGCTGGCCGGATAGGTGCCGAGCACCTTCTTCTCGCTGGAGAAGAACGACAGCTCCTCGAGCGCCAGCCGCACCATGCGGTCGGTCGGGTGTCCCTCGATGTCGGCGAAGAACATCGACGCATTGAACGTCCCCTCGAGCTGATAGCTCTCGAGCTTAGTCATGTTGACGCCGTTGGTGGCAAATCCGCCCAGCGCTTTGTAGAGCGCGGCGGGCACGTTGCGCACGCGGAAGATGAACGTAGTGATCACCGGCGTCACGCCGGGATCGGCGTCGTCGGCCTCGGCCGAGAGCACGACGAAGCGCGTCGTGTTGTGTATTTCGTCCTCGACATCGGCCATGACGATCTCGAGGCCGTATATCTCGGCGGCGAGCGAGGACGCGATGGCAGCGAGCGTCGGATCCTTGGCTTCCGCCACCATCCGCGCCGAGCCGGCGGTGTCGGCCTCCGGCACCGGCTTGAGGCCGAGTTCGATCAGCTTGCGGCGGCACTGGCCCAGCGCCTGCGTGTGGCTGAGGACACGCTTGATGGTCTTCAGCGACGCGCCCGGCGTCGCCATCAGCTGGTGGCGCACGCGCAGGAAGTGCTCGCCGACGATGTAGAGATCAGCGTCGGGCAGCAGGTGATGAATGTCGGCGACGCGGCCGGCGACCGAATTCTCGATCGGGATCATGGCGAGCCGCGCTTCGCCCGACTTCACCGCCTGCAGCGCGTCCTCGAATGTCGGACAGGCGACCGCTTCGAGGTCGGGATACGCCTCGCGGCAGGCGAGGTGAGAATTGGCGCCCGGCTCGCCCTGGTAGACGATGCGCTCAGCGGCGGATTTGGTCATCTTGGCATCATGCGCTTGGAGCGGTTCGGGCTGGCCGCGGACACCAGCAGCGGAAGCGTTGGAGCCGTTCTATGCCCGTACCGGCGACGGACCGCAAGTCATCCGGCCTCGCCAGGGCAAGACGTGCCAGAAGGTGGTATCGTTGTGACTGAAGATTGCCGACGTATTGCGAAGGGGAGTCGATGTTGAAGAAAACCCTTAGGCCGGTGCCCACCAACCTCTTGGCGCTGGTCGTTGCGATAGCCTTGATGGCGGGAGGCGCACGGGCTGGCCAGAACGAGGATTGGTGCTTCGCCGACCAGGAGAAGACGGATGAGGAAGCATTGGCGGGCTGCACGGCGCTGATCGACGCCGGAAAACTGAGCAAGGACAGGCTGGCTACGGCCTACGCGAACCGGTGCCTGGTTCACACCCAACGCAAAGAAAACGATCTCGCCATCGCCGACTGCGCGCAAGCCATCGCCGCCAATCCCGGCCGTGCGACCGCCTACGCGCTGCGCGGCGAAGCCTATTGCCAAAAGGGCGACATCCCTCACTGCGTCGCCGATTTCGACGAGGCGATGCGCATCGATCCCGATGACACGTCGTTTGTGTACCTGCGCGGCATGGCGCGCGCGGACGCGGGCGATGCCGACGGCGCCATCGTCGATCTCACCAAGGCGATCGACAACGATCCCGGGACGGGCACGGCCTACGTGCGCCGCGGTCGCATCTATGAAGCCGAAGGGGATAAGGCGCGCGCCGCAGCAGACTACCGTAGCGCCTTGAAGATCGACCCTTACGACGAGGCGGCGAAGCAGCGCCTCGATGCTTTCGTTAAGTAGTAGCGCTAGCCCGCCGCTAGGAGGCGCCGCGCCCGCTCGAGGTCGGCGGGCGTATCGACACCGAGCGGAACAGTGTCAACGACGCTCACGTCAATGCGCATGCCGGCTTCCAGTGCGCGCAATTGCTCCAGCTTTTCACGCAATTCGAGCGGCGACGGTTGCAGCGACACGAAGCGTTGCAGCGCCGCGCGCCGGTACGCGTAAATGCCGATATGGTGGTACAGCGGACCCTCGCCCCAGGGGGCGGTGGCGCGCGTGAAATAGAGGGCGCGCAGACGGCCGGGGACGCTCAGTTGCGAGCCGACGACCTTCACGACATTGGGATTGGTGCGCTCTTCCGCTTCGGTGATCTCGGCGGCGAGTGTGGCGATATCCGTCCCCGGCTCGCTCAGCGGCGCGGCGCAGGCAGCCACCAGCTGCGGCTCGAGCGTGGGAAGGTCGCCCTGCAGGTTGATGACGATGTCGGCACGCGCGTCCGGATCGACGCGCTCGACGGCCTCGAAGATGCGATCGGAGCCCGAGGCGTGATCGGCGCGCGTCAATACCGCTTCGCCGCCGGCCGCCTCGATCGCCGCCACCACCTCGGTTGCATCCGTCGCCACGACGACACGCCCGGCGTTGGCAGCAACGGCACGGCGCCACACGTGAACGATCATCGGCGCCCCGCCGATATCGACCATCGGCTTGCCGGGAAGGCGTGTCGCCTGCATGCGCGCGGGGATGACAATGAGCGTATTGGGCACTTGTCGGCACCTATTCAGCGCTAAACCGAGGCAATTGGTCCCGGGCGCGTGCACATAGAACGCAGCCTGGCTCGGTTGCAAGCCAATGCGGAGTTTCTATAGTCGCCCCGACCGTTCGGCGGCGCGCCGGACCCAGAGGCTGCGGAGCTTTCGATGCGATTGGATTCCTTCGAGCTGTCGAAGATTGCTGGCGGGTTTCTGTGTGCGTTGCTCGTAATCGTCGGCTTCAGGGTCGCGTTGGAAATCGCCGAGCACGGCCAGGCACCGGAAAAGCCAGGTTATGTCCTGCCGGCTCCGGAAGCAGCTCCCGCCCATGGTGCCGCTCCCGCAGGCGGCGCCGCTGCTCCCGCAGCGGCGGCATTCGATCCTGCCGTCGTGGCGCAGGCCGCCGCATCCGGCAACGCACAAGCCGGGGGCGCAATCTTCAAGAAATGCACGGCGTGTCATTCCGGCGAGCACGGCGGCCCCAACAAGGTCGGCCCCAACCTTGCCGGCGTCGTCGGCCGCCCCAAGGCCAGCCACGAAGGGTTTGGTTACTCCGATGCCATGAAGGCGAAGGGCGGCAACTGGACGCTGGAGGATCTCGCTTCCTTCATCCACAGCCCTAAGACCTTCGTTCCCGGCACTAAAATGCTGTTCCCAGGAATCGCCGACCCCGGTGACCTCGGCGACCTGCTGGCCTACCTCAATACCCTGAAATAGGGGCCGGCGGTGCTCGTCGCCCGCCAAAATGACAGCAAGTTAACTCGCCCCGCGGCGCGGATTTTGCGACGCTCGCGGCGTTGTATGTCTTGTAGGTCTCACACGGCGTGCGCGAAGCCATGCGGTCTCTCCGGCCGAGCCCGCGCCGCCCGCCCCTCCGGTCCGTGACACATAAGGGAAAACGCCTGGTGCTGCCGCGTCTCGACGTCCCCTCCGCTTTTCTTGCCCTGCTGCTTTGCTTCTCCGCCGCTCTGCCGGCCGTAGCGCAGGAGCCGACCCCTCCGCCGGCCACCGCCGAAGCGGTTGCCCCCTCTCCCGCCGATCAGGCGCCGACCGCGGCGCCCGAAGCCAACAAGCGGCACCATGCCTTGTCGCTCATCGGCGAGCCGAAGTACCCGGCCGGCTTTACGCATTTCGATTGGGTCAATCCTGACGCGCCGAAGGGCGGCGTCATCCGCGGTTTCGCCGAGGGCTCGTTCGACAGCCTCAACCCGTTCACCGTGAAGGGCGACCCCGCCGGCGGCATCGGCATGGTCTACGATTCGCTGTTGGCTTCGAGCCCTGACGAGCCGTCGTCCGAGTACGGCCTTATCGCCGAATGGGTCTCTTATCCGCCCGACTATTCTTCGGTGACCTTCGGCCTCAATCCGCAGGCGCGCTTCCAGGACGGATCGCCGATCACGCCCGAGGACGTCATCTTCTCGTTCGAGGCGCAGAAGAAGGCGCATCCGCGTGCGGCGTTCTATTACAAGAACGTGGTCAAGGCCGAGAAGACGGGCGACAACGAAGTCACTTTCACCTTCGACGTCAAAGGCAATCGCGAGCTGCCGCAGATCGTCGGGCAGCTCAACGTGCTGTCGAAGAAATTCTGGGAAGGCACCGGTCCCGACGGCCAGCAGCGCGACATCATGAAGTCGACGCTGGAGATTCCAGTCGGCTCGGGCGCCTATCGCGTCAAGAGCTTCGACGCCGGCCGCTCGATCGTCTACGAGCGCGTGAAGGACTATTGGGCCAAGGACCTGCCGGTCATGAAGGGGCAGTTCAACTTCGACGAGTTCAGGCTGACCTACTTCCTCGACCGCACGCCGGCCTTCGAGGAGTTCAAGTCGGGCAAGCTCGACTACTGGATCGAGAGCACCGCCAGCCAGTGGGCCACGGGCTATAACTTCCCCGCCATCGAGAAGGGCCTCGTCAAGAAAGAGGCGATCCCGGTGAAGCGCGTGGCGCCGATGCAGGCGTTCGTCTTCAATCAGCGCCGCAAGCAATTCGCCGATCCGCGCGTGCGCCGCGCCTTCGCCCTGGCCTTCAACTTCGAGGAAGCCAACAAGAAGCTGTTCTACAATCTCTATGTCCGCGTCGGCAGCTACTTCGACAA
>JBDTOR010000079.1:0-10806 GCA_039933175.1 Hyphomicrobium sp.
CGTCGAGCAGCCGCGCTTCGATGATGAGCAGCAGATCGTCGAGGTTTTCAAAGACGTTATACAGGGTGCCGGGCGAATAGCCGACGCGCTTGGCGATCTCGCGCGCGGAAAGGCCTTCAAGGCCGTCATGCTCGACGATTGCCGTAGTCGCCTGAATGATCAGCTCGCGCAGCTCATCGGGTGTATGAATGGAGCGACGGCCCATGTGTAAATATCCGCATGATAATCGTTTGAAGACAGATTATATTGCTACAATATGCTGAGCGCGTCGGCGGGCAAGCTGAATTGCACTCACGATGGACGGAATTGTCCAGGCTCGGCAGTCTGATCATAAGAAAAAGGCGACACGGCAATCATGCCGCGCCGCGGTAATATCAGCAGCTTTTGCTGCAGTTGTCGCCCTCGACGTAGTCAACGCAACTATTGCGTGGGCTATGGTAGGATTTGCTCGTCCAGGTCATCGAACCGGAGATGCCGGGCACGAAGTCGCCGAACAGCGGCTTGAAGATGTAGGTGGAGTCTACGACGATCACGCTTCCGCCCTTGCCGACGATGTTGGACGGCAGGGAGTAGGCGGAGCAGTCGGCCGGCACCTTCATTCCGTTGTACGAATACGCCCAGATCACCTTCGTGTCGGACGCGTTGCTGGGTGACGCGCGCACCGAGAAGACAGCGAGCTTCAACGACGCCGCATCGTAGGGTTGCATGAGGTGCTTGATCGACAGCATCATGCTGTCGAGGTTCGTCTTGGCCGCCGCCGAGGTTTTGCCCAAGTACTCCTCGCGCGCAACGAGGTCGCCGGCGGTTGCAACGGCCGCGGTGAAATGCCGATCGGTGCTGACGGCACGCGCGGTCTCGATGGTCGCGAGCAGCATCAGCAGTAGCAACGGTGCCAGAAAGCCGAACTCGACGGCCGCAGCGCCGTGCGTGTCGCGCCAGAACATGCCGCGTTTGCCGCGATGCTCTGCGCAGTTGCAATCGTTGCGCATGGGAACCTTACCCCGAAAAATCATTCCCACGGCTCGGTCTTGAAAGCCGAGGAGGCTTGGATGATCGCCGGTCCGGAGCCGTCGGATCCGCTTCCTAGTTTCAGGAACTTGAAGCTGTTGGCGAGTTCCCACTTGTAGCAAAGCGTCACGAGAACGACTTCACTGGCGCCGCCGGCGTATTTGGAGAGCGGCTCGCCGCTTTGCCCGGTGGAGCTGACCATGGCCCCCTTACTGTCGGTACAGCTTTGCGGCGACAGCCCGCTCCAGGCCGTAGCGTGCTGGACGAGAACAGCGACGTCGCTGCACTTGATGAATGTTCCGGCCGCGTCGCAGACGAGCTGCTTGAACTCGCCGACGGTCATGTCGCCCTTGTCGGCTTCGCCAGTGCGGACTTTGCGCCCCGCAGATTCGACGCCGTATTCAAGGGATGTCGAGGCCAGGAAGTACAATCCGATGCCGATGATGCCGAAGACGAACAGGAAGAAGGGCAGCGCGACAATGGCGAATTCGATCGCGGCGACGCCTTCGTCGTTGCGCAACCAGCCGGGCTGCGCAAAGCGTGACCGTTTGAAAAATCCCGGACGGGTGGGCGGCGGAAGCATACGCATACAGACGTCTCAAGCGAAAACTCGCCGCGACGTTATCTTTGCGTCCCTGAATTATATATTACTTCGTTAGCAATTGAGTTGTCTCGGTAAGCGAAACGTTAATCAGCGCGCGAGCGCTTCGCTTCCGAAGGGCGCGGCGAACCCTCACTCCTGATTGACGGTGCCGCGGTCCGGTGCCGACGCGCCAGTTTTCGTCTGCGCCGACTTCGCAATGACATCGAAGTAGGCCGGATCGTCGCCGATGACGATGGCGGGCGTACAGGTCGGTGAGCACGTCAGGGACTGACGCAGCGAGCCCTTGTAGAGGACAACGGTGTGCCGGGGATCCTGCTCGACGACGACGCGCTGGTCCTGGATGACGTTGCGCTGCGCGTCGAGCGCGATGACGTTGGTGACGCCGAACGTTTTACCGGTCACCACCAGCAGGTTGCCGCCCTGAACCGTGACGTCGGCAATCGACGGATTACCGATGATGACTTCGGTCACCGGTCGCGGCAGTCGGATGAGCTGTGATTGGTCGTAACGGACGATGAGATCGGCGGCGTTGGCCGCATCGGCGGCTGCCATCACGCCCGCGCAACACATCGCGGCAACGGCCATACGGTGGTATTTTGCTGCGGACGACCACTTCATGAGGCTCATGCTCGAACAATTCCTCGACGCTTAATGCGCATTACCTCAGGAAATGGTGAAAAAACCGGAAACCGGCAGGCGCCGATGGGCAACTCTGGCTGCTGTGCAATCCTTGCGTAGCAAATTTACGTCGCGGGACCCTTCCGTGCGAGGCGCCGTTGAAGGAAATTCGAAGAGTTACTTTGTGGGCCAAAGTATTGGTGCGGGAGGTATGCGTTATCCGCGCGGGGAGGATCGAGGCCCTGGCCATTTTAAGCCAAGTTATACTTCAGCGCTCGCTTCCGTCCAAAAGGGCTGTGCTTGGTAGAACTGGCCGCTAACAATTTAGGTAGATTGTTATTGAGCGAAATAACCGAATCTTAGGAGACATTTACGAGCAAATTAGTCCGTTTTACCCCAGTTTAATACCTCGGAGTTCAAATGCCCCCAGTCACGCGGCAACAAGGCTGCAGGGCTTTGCGACCTAAAAAACTGGGAGTGCTGTCATGAAGACTTTCCTCGCTCGTTTCGCTCAGAACGAATCCGGCGTGACCGCCATCGAGTACGGCCTGATCGCCGCCTTCATCGGCGTTGGCATTATCACTGGCCTCACGCAGCTCAAGGGCGGCCTGAACACGCTGTTCGGCAACATCAACACGAAGCTTGCCACTCCGTAAGCCTCGCAAGTGTAGAGCTATGCGACCGGCCGCCCGGCGCGCACCGCGCCGGGCGGCCTTTTCTTGCGGACCTCGCCGTCGGAGAGGTGGGCGGTCGGCGTTGCAAGCGCCTCGCTTGAGGCTTGTTTAACGCTTGTGCTCCAATTTTGCCCGGGCCCTTTTCCGACTTCGACATCTGGAGTTCAGCGTGGCTGGCTACTCGCTGCTGTTCGTGTTCCCGTTTGCCATGGCCTACGCGGCAGCGTCGGATCTGCTGACAATGCGCATCGCCAACAGTGTATCGCTGGGTCTCGTCGCCGCCTTCCTCGTCATCGCATTGTTCGCCGGCATGCCGGCGCAGGAGATGCTGCTGCATCTCGCGGTAGGTGCCGGACTGCTCGTCTCTGGAATGGTGCTCTTCGGTTTGAACCTTGTTGGTGGCGGCGACGCCAAGTTGTTGGCTGCCGGCGGCCTTTGGATCGGGTATGAGCAACTCGTCCCGTTTCTCCTCTACGTGACGATCTTCGGTGGCGCGTTGGCGCTGCTGCTGCTTGCCTATCGTCGACTCCCAGCGACTACGCTGCCTTTGCCGGGCTGGGCGATCCGCCTGCACGCCACTGATGAAGGCATGCCCTACGGCATCGCCATCGCCGCCGGGGCCCTCGCCATCTATCCCACCACCAACTGGCCGGCGCTGCTCGCCATCTAGGCTTTGCGGGCCGCAGGGCCAGCTTCAAACTGCGACGACGATTAACCTTACGTTGACGTTTGTCCGGCAGTGTCGGGAGACAACGAACCGAGCTGCCGGGTGGAAGGACCTGTCGGGAGTGAAGAGAGCGCAACTGATCGGCATTACGATTGCGGGCGGAGCCGGTCTCCTCGCCTTCATTCTCATGCGTTCGATCGTCAGCGGTCCCTCGGCCCCCACGCAGGTGGCCGTCCCCGTCAACGCGACCGAGGTTCTCGTTGCCCGTCGCGACATCCAACTCGGCGAAGTCACCAAGGACACCGATTTCCGCTGGCAAACCTGGCCGGCCGACGCCGTCACGCCATCCTTCATTACGCAGGCCAGCGGCGATGAGGGCATGAAGCTCGTCGCCGGCGCGATCGCCCGCGCGCCATTGCTGGAAGGCGAGCCGATCACGAAGCAGAAGCTCATCAAGCCGGGACAGGGCGGCGTCCTCGCCGCGCTCCTGCCCAGCGGCATGCGCGCCATCTCGACGCGCATCAAAGAAGAAACGGCGGCTGGACGCCTCATCCTGCCGAACGACCGCGTCGACGTCATCCTCACGCGCCGCGTCAAAAGCCAGGGCGGTCAGGAAGACTTCGTCGCCGACACCTTGTTTTCCAACGTGCGGGTCCTTGCCATCGGCCAGGAGATCGGCGCCAAGGAAGGCTCAAAATCTTCGGAAGGCTCGGCGTCCACCGCGACGCTTGAGCTGAGCCCGCAGCAAGCGGAGTTGCTGGCGCGCGCCAATTCGTCAGGCGAGATCAGCCTGTCGCTGCGCAGCGTCGTAGACGGCGACCCCAACGGGAAGGGCCCGACGTCGGCCCTGAACGATCAACGCAGCAGTGCCGTGCGTGTTCTCCGTTACGGCGTGCCCATGCGTGCGTACGGCGTGAACTGAGTTGCGTAATTCAGTTTCGGCTGTCGAAAAGGTAAATCGATCATGCGAACGACCCTAAAATGGGCTCGCGCCAGCATGGCTGCAGTGTTCCTTGTCACGACTTGCGTCGGCGACATCCACGCGGCTGATTTCAAAGGCAGACCTGATGGGCAGGTTGGCCGCGATTCCGTGCTGCGCATCCCCGGCAATGCGGCATTCCCGCTAACGAAGCGGATCGACCTCGGCGTCGGTCGCTCGATCGTGGTGCAATTTCCTGTGCCGCTGAAGGACGTCCTGGTTTCCGATCCGGCGATGCTCGACGCGGTCGTTCAGTCGTCCGACCGGGTGTTCCTGATCGCCAAGAAGACGGGTCAGACAAACGCCTTCTTCTTCGATGAGTACGGCCAGCAGATCCTCACGCTCGAGGTTGCCGTCGGCGCCGACCTTTCGACGCTCGATCTGCTTCTGGGCCGCCTCATCCCCGGCTCCAACGTGCACAGCGAGATTGCCGGCCGCGCCTTGGTGCTGACAGGCACGGTGCGCACGCCCATCGATTCCAACCGCGCCGCCCAGATAGCCGCGCAATTCGTAATAGCCAACGCCGACTCCAACAGCATCACCACGGGAAATTCGCTCAATTCGACGACCAATAGCTCGACCACCACGAATATCGGCGGCCCGTCGAACTATCAGTCGAACAGCGATTCCAACACGGGAGCGGCATCCGGCAACGCCGAAGACGTCTACGGTGCCAAGCCGGTGATCAATCTGCTCGTTGTCGAGGGCGAAGAACAAGTGATGCTGCGCGTCACCGTCGCGGAAGTGCAGCGCTCGATCCTGAAGCAGTTCGGCGTCAACGTCGGCGCCTTGGTCAACTCGGGCAATTTCACTACGGCCATCCTCAGCGACAACAAGCTGCCGCTGAATGCGGCCGCGCTTGGCGGGTTGCCGACTGCCGCGGCTGTGGCTGGAGGGCTCAACTTGTTCAGCTCAGTCACGGACAGCGCGACAGGTTTCGGCTTCCCGGGCGCTGGCCTCGGCGGCGGCTTCACCAACTCGGGTGTTGCCTCGGCATGGTCGTCGGGCAATCAGGCTGTGAACGGAGCGCTGCGGGCCCTCGAGCGCGACGGCCTGCTGAAGACGCTTGCCGAGCCGAACCTTACCGCCGTCTCCGGCGAGCCTGCCAAGTTCCTCGCCGGCGGCGAATACCCAGTTCCCGTGGTCGACAGCCTTGGCCAGGTGAGCGTCGTCTACAAGGAATACGGAATCGGTCTCGCCTTCACGCCGGTCGTCCTCTCGGAAGGGCGCATCAGTCTGAAGATCGAAACCGAGGTGAGCGAACTCACCCAGGAAGGCGCCGTGGTGCTCTCCGGCATCCAGATTCCGGCGCTGAAGAAGCGCCTGGCCAATTCGACGGTCGAGTTGCCGTCGGGCGGCTCGATCGCCATCGCCGGCCTGCTTTCGGAAGACACGCGCCAGAACATCGACGGCTTCCCCGGCCTCAAGGACGTGCCGATCCTCGGCACCCTGTTCCGCAGCCGCGACTACCTGAAACAGGAAACCGAGCTCGTCGTAATCGTCACGCCGTACATGGTGCGGCCGGTGGCGCGTCAGGAGCTGGCGCGGCCGCTCGACGGTCTGGGCGACCCAACCGATCGCAAGTCGAATTTCCTCGGCCACATCAACCGGATCTACGGCGCAGGCCGGCCGGCTCCGGTTGGCGATCTGAAGGGCGATTACGGATTCATCGTGGAATAGGCGGATGGGCTGGAGACGTATCATGACTGCCTCTAATGCGATGCGGCCGACCCGCCACTGCAGCGCTCTGGCGTTCGGAGCGCGGCTGCTCGTCGCCACCGCCGTCACCCTGCCGATGGTCGGCTGCGGCGGCATGGACGACCCGACGCGAGTCGCCGGTTGGACGCTGATCGACGCGTCGCAGCGCCACCCGATCCTGGTGTCGCAGGAGCCCGCCACGCAGCTCGTCGGCATCCGACGCGGATCGAACGGCTTGTCGCCTGCGCAGCGCGCCGAGCTGCTGAATTTCGCCGCCCACTATCGAACGACCGATGCCGGCAACAGCCGCCTGATCGTCGCCGTGCCGAGTGGCGGCGCCAATGAGGTCTCGGCGATGTACGCCGTCGGCGAGATCCGCTCGCTGCTCACCGATCAAGGCTTCGGAGAGTCGTCAATCTCGGTGGAAGCCTACAGCGCCGACGGCGCCAAGGACCCGCCCATCCGCGTCTCGTACATGCGCTATGTGGCCGAGCCGCCGCAGTGCGGCGACTGGTCGACCAACCTCGCCTACGACCCGATGAACATGCCCTACCCGAACCTCGGCTGCGCCAATCAGCGCAACCTCGGCGTCATGGTCGCCAATCCGGCCGACCTGCTCGGGCCGCGCAGCGAGACGCCGCGTTCCGGCGAGCGCCGCGATCAGGTCTGGGGCAAGTACGTTCGCGGTGACCCGACCGGTGCCCGCAAGAGCGTCGATGAGCGCGTCAATAGAGATACCAGCAACTGATGCCGGCAATAGCCAAGGTCGTGTAGGTCATGTCGAACGAGCCCAAACCAATCATGAGCCCCGAGGAGCTTGTCGGCGTGGGCGCTCCCGTTGGCGAATTCGGCGACGGCGTCCTCGATCCGGCAGCGGTGCGCGCGCGGCCCATTCCGCGCATCTCGATCCAGGCGTTCTGCGAGAACGGCGCCACTGCCGAGATCATCCAGATCGCCTCCGAGGATCGTCGTCTGGCGAAGACGCACGTCAGCGTCCATATGGGCGGCATCGAGGCGGCAGTCGCACACTATCTGCAAAACCCCACGCCCAACCTCATCGTCATCGAGAGCAGTCTGCCGCGCGATCACATCCTCGCCGAGCTCGACCGGCTGGCGGAGAACTGCGACCCGGGCACGAAGGTGCTGGTCATCGGCCACGCCAACGACGTGATGCTCTATCGCGAGCTGCTGAAGCGCGGCGTCAGCGAGTACCTCGTCGAGCCCATCGACCCGCTGCAGCTGATGGAGGCTGTCTCCAATCTCTATAACAACCCCGAAACCGAGCCCGTTGGTCACGTCTACGCGTTCATCGGCGCCAAGGGGGGTGTCGGTTCGTCGACGATTTGCCACAACGCGGCGTGGACCTTGTCGGAGATCCTCAAGGTCGACGTCGTCATTGCCGATCTCGATCTGGCATTCGGCACGACCGGCCTCGATTTCAATCAGGATCCCATGCAAGGCATCGCCGATGCCCTGTCCAGCCCTGATCGCCTCGACGAGGTTCTGCTCGACCGCCTCCTGACCAAATGCTCCGAGCACCTGTCGATCTTTGCCGCCCCGGTCGTGCTCGATCGCGACTACGACCTCACGGTGGCGGGGTGCGACCAGGTCATCGACGTCGTGCGCCAGAACGTGCCGTACGTGGCGGTTGACCTGCCGCATACGTGGACGGCGTGGTCGAAGAGCATCCTGCTGCAGGCTGACGAGGTCATCGTCACAGCCGCGCCCGACCTCGCCAATCTGCGCAACGCCAAGAACATCGTCGACCTGTTGCGGACGTCGCGGCGCAATGACAGCAAGCCGCGTCTCGTCATGAACATGGTCAACATGCCGAAGCGGCCGGAGATCAGCGTCAAGGAATTCGAATCCGCGATCGGCCTCAAGGCCATCACGGTTATCGACTTCGACAGCGAGACGTTCGGTCAGGCTGCCAATAACGGCCAGATGATCGAGGAACTCAGCGCCAAGGCGCGCTCGGCCGGGGCCTTCCGCGAGATCGCGATGTCGATCAGTAACCGGCGGGATTCGCAGCCCATAAAGAAGACGTCCGGATTTGCCCCGTTCCTCGAGAAATTGAAGCTCAAGCGTTAGGGATAGTAGATGTTTGGTAAGCGTACCACCGATACAGCTGCCCCGCGCCGCGTAGTTCCGCAGCCGTCAGCTCCGGCCGGCACTGCGCCGGTGCCCGCCGAGCCCAAGCCGTCGGCGAGGGCGCCTGTCGCGCCAGCGCCAGCCGCCGAGTCGCAGCGCCGCCACTCCGAAGAATACTACGACGTGAAGACGACGGTCTTCAATGCGCTGATCGACACGATCGATCTGACGCAGCTCGCCAAGCTGGACGTTGCCTCGGCGCGTGAAGAGATCCGCGACATCGTCAGCGAGATCATCCAGATCAAGAACGTCGTCATGTCTATCGCCGAGCAGGAAGAGCTGCTCGAGGACATTTGCAACGACGTGCTTGGCTACGGGCCGCTCGAGCCGCTGCTGGCGCGCGACGACATCGCCGACATCATGGTCAACGGCGCCAACACCACGTTCATCGAAGTCGCCGGCAAGGTGCACAAGACCGGCGTGCGATTCGCCGACAACATGCAGCTCATGAACATCTGCCAGCGCATCGTCAGCCAGGTTGGCCGCCGCGTCGATGAATCGAGCCCGATATGCGACGCGCGTCTCCCCGACGGCTCGCGCGTCAACGTCATCGCCCCGCCGCTGGCAATCGATGGGCCCGTGCTCACCATTCGTAAATTCAAGCGTGATCGCCTCAAACTTGAGCAGCTCGCCACGTACGGTACGATCTCGACCAGTGGTATGAAGATCCTCGAAATTATCGGCCGCGTGCGCTGCAACGTGCTGATCTCCGGCGGTACCGGCTCGGGCAAGACGACGCTGCTCAATTGCTTGACCGGCTCGATCGAGGACGATGAGCGCATCATCACCTGCGAAGACTCCGCCGAGCTTCAGCTGCAGCAGCCGCATGTGGTTCGCCTCGAAACGCGGCCGCCCAATCTCGAGGGCGAAGGCGAGATCAAGATGCGCGACCTCGTCAGGAACTGCCTGCGTATGCGTCCCGACCGCATCATCGTCGGTGAGGTCCGCGGACCCGAAGCCTTCGACCTGCTACAGGCCATGAATACCGGCCACGACGGCTCGATGGGCACGCTCCACTCCAATAGCCCGCGCGAGGCCATCAGCCGTCTTGAATCGATGATCATGATGGGCGGCTTCCAGCTGCCCGTGCGTACCATCCGCGAGATGATCACCGGCTCGGTCGACGTCATCGTGCAGGTCGCGCGCCTGCGGGACGGCTCGCGCAAAGTCACCCACATCACCGAGGTGCTCGGCATGGAAGGTGATGTCGTCACACTGCAGAACCTGATCGTCTACGACATCACCGGCGAGGACGCCAACGGCCGCATTCTTGGTCGCCATCGCTCCACCGGCATCGCCCGGCCGCGCTTCTGGGACCGCGCCGAGTATTACAACCAGGAAGGTCCGCTCGCCGAGGCGCTGGCCGCCTCCGAGGTGCTGGATGAAAACGGCAACCCGCTCGGGGATAAGAATGTCTGAGACCGACCTTGTGTCATTTGCCGCAGCGATGTTGGCCGCACTGGCCGTCGGCGCGTTGGCCTACGTTTTCCTGCAGCCGTATTTCTCCCGCGATCGCGAGAAAGACGCGCGCCTGAAAGGGCTGACCGAGCCGAAGGGCCGCGAGTCGATGAGCGCGCTCGAGCAGGCGGCTTCGCGACGCAAGTCGGTTTCCGATACGCTGAAGGACATGGAGATCCGTCAGAAGGCGGCAGAGAAGGTCACGCTGAGGCTTCGCCTGGAACGCGCCGGCCTCGATATCACGCCGCGGGTTTATTGGCTGGCGAGCGTCGCTTGCGGGACGATTCTCGCCTTTATCGTGACGATGGCGCTTCCCTCGGGCGCAACGCGCACGCTGCTGTCCCTGACCGCCGGCCTGATCGGCGTATTCGGCGTCCCCCGCTGGTTCGTGAACAAGCTCGTTGCCCGGCGGCAAACGAAATTCACCCGCGAGCTGCCCAATGCCATCGACATCGTGGTGCGTGGCATGAAGTCGGGCCTGCCGCTGAACGAATGCTTGTCGATCATCTCGCGCGAGAGCGAGGAGCCGCTGGCGGGTGAGTTCCGCGAGGTCATCGAGCAGCAGCGCGTCGGCGTGTCGTTGGCCGAAGCGCTCGAGCGATTGACCGCGCGCATGCCGCTGGCTGAGGTCAGGTTTCTTGCCATCGTCGTCGCCATCCAGCAGCAGGCGGGCGGCAACCTATCGGAGGCACTGGGAAATCTTTCGACCGTCCTGCGCGATCGCTTCCAACTGAAGTTGAAGGTCAAGGCGTTGAGCTCCGAGGCCAAAGCGTCCGCCTGGGTGCTGGCGTCGCTGCCGCCGATCGTGACGTTTATGGTCTACGGAACGGCGCCTGAATACATTTCCATCCTCTTCAATACGCGCACAGGCAATTTTGCGCTGATGTTCTGCGGCTTATGGATGCTGACCGGCATTCTCGTCATGCGCAAGATGATCAACTTCAAGTTC
>JBDTOR010000080.1:0-10801 GCA_039933175.1 Hyphomicrobium sp.
GCGGCGCGGCGGACGCGGCGACGCTGGCGGCCGGGCGCGCCATGCTGGACGGCAAGCTCAGCGATGAAGAAGTCGAGACGCTCGCCAAGAACTACGTCCGCGTCAACGCCGAGTCGGGCAATCCCATGCTGGGCACCTATTCGGAGCCCGTCATCTCGCTCGACCGCGAGCTGGGCTCGGTGAAGGTCGATGTCGGCGTGCGCGTGCCGACGACCCTGTCGCGCCTCTCCGGCCGTACCGAAATGAATGCGCCCGTATCGACCGCCGCCGTCTTCGAGCAGAAGGATGTCGAGGTGGCGATGGCCCTCGATGTCACCGGCTCTATGACCGAGTACACGTCCGATGGCGTCCGCAAGATCGACGCGCTCAAGAGCTCGTTCAAGCTGTTCGTCGACAACCTCCTGCCCGAGCACATGCCGGACGGCCGCAAGGTGCGCGTCGCCGTGGCGCCCTATTCGTCGGGCGTCAACATGAGTTCGTTCGCCAAGAGCGCCTCGGGCAACCGCAGCCGCGACAAATGCGTGATCGAGCGCACGGGCGGGGCGGCCAACACCGACCGTGCGGTCGGCACCGGATCCTATTTCAAAGTTCACGAGGACCAGCCGAAGGATACCGACAACACCGAGGGCCGGCAGGACTACACCTGCCCCGACGCCGACATCATCCCGCTGACCGACGACCGCGCCATGCTCACCCGCACGGTCGACGACTATCGCGCCAGCGGCTCCACCGGCGGCCACCTCGGCGTGCAGTGGGCGTGGAACCTGATCTCGGAGGACTGGGCCGGCTTCTGGGGAGGCGACAGCCGTCCCGATGCCTACGCCAAGACCGAAGGCGACAAGCCGGAGCTGATCAAGGCCGTCATCCTGATGACCGACGGCGTGTTCAACACTTCGTTTTTCAACGGCAACTCGTCGACCCAGGCTACGGCGCTGTGTGCAGCCATGCGCGAGAAGAACGTGCTCGTGTTCTCGATCGCCTTCGGCGACCCGCCGGCGCCGGCTAAGCGCACGCTGCAGGACTGCGCGACACCCGGCCGCGAGTACTACGCCGATGCCCACAGCGCGACCGATCTCGACGCCGCTCTGTCCAAGTTCGCCGGCAAGCTGACCCAGCTGCGCCTCGCGCAGTAGAGGGTGACGGCGCCGCCACGCCGCGCGGCTATTTCGGTCACAACGCTATTAGGGCGTGCTTGGCGGCCGCCGACGGAGGCTATAGTGGCGCGCAATAGCCCTCCAGGAATCCTCCCATGCGCCGACGCGGCCGGAATGTTCTTCGCGCCCTGCTTGCTTTGCTGCTGGCCGCGGTAATATTCGCTGCCTTCTGGTTCGGGCTCGTTCCCCAGCGCTTCTCGCCGTTCGCCTCCATATCGCTCGACGATCCGCCGACCTGGTTCCTCGATCCGCGCCTTGCCGCCTTACGCAATGATCCGGAGCTTTGCCGCGCCGTGCTGCGCGCCCCGCACATCGTGGCTACGCCCATACCCGACATGATGCAGCCCAACGGCTGCGGCTGGACGAACGCGGTACGCGTGCGCGAGGTGGGCGGCGCCGAGCTCGGACTCGAACAGCTTACCTGCGAGACTTCCGCCGCCCTCGCGCTATGGGTGGAGCACGATCTGCAGCCACTGGCCGTGGCGACATTCGGCAGCCGCGTGGTGTGGATGCAGGACATGGGCACCTACTCCTGCCGCAACATCATCGGCAACAAGCGGTGGGTGAACATGCGCAGCCAGCATTCGCTTGCCAACGCGGTCGATATCGGCGCCTTCCGGCTGGAGAATGGCAAGCAGTTGAGCATCACGCACGACTACAAGGCCGACAGCCCCGAGGGCCGTTTCCTGCGCGAGGCGCATATGCGCGCCTGCCGCTACTTCCGCGTCGCCATCGGGCCGGAGTTCAACGAAGCGCACCGCGACCATTTCCATTTCGATCGCGGGATCTTCACGCGCTGCAAATAGTCAGCGGCTAGCTCGCCTGCGCCAGCGCGAACTGCTCGATGGTCGTCGCCGGCTTGCCGAGGTCTTCCCAGGTCTCGGCCGACTTGAACTCCTCGGGGTAGCTCAACACGGTGTCCATGATGTTGGCGTTGAAGTTCAGCTGGTCCGAGACGAGCCCACCGAGCCGAGCCGCGAAGATGGGCACGCGCACCACGAACGGCGAGCGGCGCAGGGCACGTGCGTAGCGAACCGCCGCGCCGTCGTAGGTCATCGGCTCCGGACCCTGGATGTAATACTCGCGGTTGGCCGCCTGCGGCAGCGCGAACGACCTCGCCACCTGCCGTCCGAAATCACTGCCGGCGATCCAATAGTTGGGAAAGCGGGCGCGGCCGAGCATCACGAACAGGCGCCCGGCGCTGTGCCGCTGGGCCAAGGTCTCCATGAAGTTGGTCGGGTAGAAGATCGTATATCCGATGCCGGACGACTTGATGCGCGCCAGCGCCTGCCGCCACACGTCGAGCACCCACCAGCTCTTGGTCGCCGTGTCGTGGACCATGGCCGACAGATAGGCGATGCGGGTGACGCCTGCTTCGTGCGCCGCGGCGAGAATGTGCTGCAGACCCTGCACCTCGGTGTGGAAGTCGCCCTTGCGCTGGCTCGGTGCCACCGACAAGCTCAAGTAGACCCCGTCCTGTCCGCTCAAGCCTCGGCGCAAGCTCTCCTCATCACGCACGTCAGCCTCGACAATTGAGACAGCCGCCGGCAGTGCGCGCCGCGCGCTCGCGGGGTTGCGCGCCAGCGCCGTCACTTCGAAGCCGGCTTCCAGCAGGGCAATGGCAACCGGAATGCCGAGCATGCCCGTGGCGCCGATCATGGCGATTTTCTTGATCGGTTTCATGATACGCCCGCGCCCCGATCGCACCACCAGTCATCGAGCGCCATTCCGGCCGTGACCGCCTTGGCGCCGAGCGAGCGGAATGGCTCCGGCGGCAGCGGCATGGAACGCCGGTTGACGAACCACAGATCGGTGAGTTCGGTCTTCCTGCCGAGCACGAGATCGCGAATGATCCGCCCGTTCATGTGCGTCATGGCGACCCCGTGACCGGTGCAGCCGATCGAATAGACGGCGGCGCCGTCGTGCATGGTGCCGATCTGCGGCGTCGAGTTGGCCGTGACGGAAAAGCCGCCGCCCCAACGATAGTCGATGCCGATGCCGCGCAACGCCGGGAACGTCGTGCCGATAAACTCTTCCAGATGCTTCCACGCCCCCGGATAGGCGTCGTGGTCCATGCGCCCGCCGAACGGCACGAAGCCGGGGCCGCCGCCCATGAGGATTCGGTTATCCGGCGTCAGCCGGTAGAAGTGCATGAAGTTGCGCCCGTCCTCGATGCCTTCGCGCCCCGCCCAGCCGATGGCGGCGCGCTGCTCCGGTGTGAGCTGTTCTGTAACGACGATGAAGGCAAAGGCCGGCATCTGCTTGTCGCGCATTCCCGGAATAAGGTGCGTGTAGCCGTTGGTGGCGAAGACGACCTTGTCGGCGGTGACGTTGCCGCCGGGCGTCGCCAGCCGAAACTTGCCGCGCAGGCGCCGGACGTCGTCGACGGGCGTTCGCTCGTACAGCCGCGCGCCTAGGCCGGCCGCGAGACCGGCCAGCGCGTCGACCCATTTGCGCGGGTTGATCGTGCCGCACTCGGGCTCGAGGCAGCCGCCGAGAAAAGTCGGCGAGCGAACGCGCCCGGCCAGCTCGCCAACATTGAGCCATCTATAGCCTTCGACGCCAAGCTCCTCGAACAGGGCGATCTCGTCGCGAATGCGCGCGGCGTAGCGCGGCGACGTCGCCACTTTGAGGAAACCGCCGCGCTCGAAATCGCAATCGAGGTTGTGCTCGGCCAGCATGGCGGCAAGGCCGTCGATCGACTGCACCATGTACTCGTGCGCCTCGCGCACGCGAGTGCCTCCATGCAGCGTTTTCATCATGCCGACGGAGGCGCCGAACAGCGTCATGACGAAGCCGGCGTTGCGGCCACTGGCGCCGAAGCCGACGGTTTCGCTTTCAAGCACCGCAATGTTGAGAGACGGGTCGGCCGCCTTGAGGTGATACGCGGTCGCAAGGCCCGTATAGCCGGCGCCAATGATGGCGATATCGACGGCAATATCTTCGGCGAGTGCCGGCGAAACCGCGCGCGGCCGCTTGCTGCCGTCCCAGTAGTTTTCCACGCGCGCGTGGAGCTCGGCGGTCATGTCATCGCTCACGGGTTTTGGTTGTAAGAGCTACGACGGCAGCAGCGCCAGCGGCGCGCCCCACTTGTAACACACTGAATGCTTTACGAGGGATCACCGGGCCGCGCACCCGAGAGATAGATCACGGAGAAGCGCGGCCCATGTGGATTAGGCGGCGATCGGCATGGCCGGCGAAGCCAGCATGCGGATTTCCTCGACGATGCGGGCGACGAAAGCGCGGGTGCGATCGACGACCACCTGACGCTCCTTGTCGAGGGTGACCATGTGGTAGCTGTCCTCGAGGACGACCATGTCGACGTTGCCGGCGATCTCGCCCTGGAGGTATCGGGCGTTGTTGATGTTCGCGTAGTCGTCCTGCAGCGAGTGAACGATCAGGGTCGGCTGCTTGACGCGGGGCAGCATCTTCATCGCGGCGTCGACCATGCGGCGGTGCTCGAGGACCATCGTGGCGGGCACGCCGGCGCGGCCGTACTCGGAACCCTGACCGCTCTCCAGCGCCGACTTAACAAACGAACGAACGCGCGGGCACTTGATGCCAAGCGACTCGGCATCCGGGAAGGTCATGAAGCCGGCGACGCGGCGCGAGCGCACCAGCTTGAACAGCTTGGTGTACCAGGGCATCGCCCAGCCGTTGATCCAGAGGGTCGGCGAGAACAGCGACACGCCCTGCACCTTGCCCGGGTTACGGGCGGCGAGGTGCAGACCGAGGATGGCGCCCATGCAGAGGCCGCCGACGATGACCGTGTCGCATTCCTTGCGGATATCGTTGAGAGCGGCGCGAGCCGAGAGGTACCAGTCCTGCCAGCGGCCGCTGTTCTCGGCGCCGTGACCGGCGAGCTGAGGGGTGTGAACGGTGTAGCCGGCGCGGGCGAGGCCCATGGCCACGAAGCGCATCTCGGCGGGGGTACCGCACAGACCGTGCAGCAGCAGGACGCCAACCTTGCCACCGGCGATGCGGTGGGTGGTGTCTGCCTTGGCGATGTTGGTCTGGGCGGTCATTGACTGGGTGCTCCTTGTTCCTGGAGCTCAACCTAGGTTTCAGACCGAATGGACGCTGTTCCGCGTGGGACAAGGACGAGAAAGGTTGGAAGAAATTTTGCGCTGCGGTGATAAGCCGTTGAATTAACTGAACATTATTCGAAATAAAAGGGCGCCGCCGTTGCCGGCCGCGCCTCTTTGATAGAACTGCCGGGCCTGATTACTCGGCGGGGGACTGCGCCTCAACGACTTTGGCGTGAGCGTCCCAGATCAGGCGCCGAATGACCTCAACGCGCGAGGGTACATTGGGGTGCGCGCGGCGCAGGTTGTCGAGCTGCTTCAACGTATCGACGTCCATGCCGACACTAACGATATGTTCCATTCCGAATGCTCCTGGCTCTGTCTGACTGGAATTGTGGCGTCGACATACGCCCAGGATGTGGCGGCGGCTGTTCCCTCCGTGACCGGAAACACCCAAAAGCTTAACTGGCGCGGCGGTTTTGCCGGTTGTCGATCAGATCCTGCACCACCGCCGGGTCGGCGAGGGTCGAGATATCGCCCAGATTGGAAAACTCGTCCTCGGCGATCTTGCGCAGGATGCGGCGCATAATCTTGCCAGAGCGGGTCTTCGGCAGCCCCGGCGCGAACTGGATGAGGTCGGGAGAGGCGATCGGCCCGATCTCCTTACGCACGTGCGCGATCAGCTCCTTGACGAGAGCGTCGCTCCAGGTCTCCCCGGAGATAAGGGTCACGTAGCAGTAGATGCCCTGACCCTTGAGGTTGTGCGGGTAGCCGACGACAGCCGCCTCCGCCACCTTCGGGTGCGAGACGAGTGCACTTTCGACTTCTGCCGTGCCGAGCCGGTGGCCCGATACGTTGATCACATCGTCGACGCGCCCGGTGATCCAATAGTAGCCGTCGGCGTCGCGGCGGCAGCCGTCGCCGGTGAAGTAGGTGCCGGGGTAGGTCGAGAAGTATGTCTGCACGAAGCGCTCATGATCGCCGTAGATCGTCCGCGCCTGGCCGGGCCAGCTGTCGAGGATGACGAGATTGCCCGCGGCTTCGCCGTCGAGCTGTTGGCCCTTGTCGTCGACCAGCGCCGGCTGCACGCCGAAGAACGGCAGCGTGGCTGACCCAGGTTTCAAATCCGTCGCGCCCGGCAGCGGCGAGATGAGGATCCCGCCGGTTTCCGTCTGCCACCACGTGTCGACGATCGGGGAGCGCTCTTCGCCGACGACTTTATAATACCACTCCCACGCCTCCGGATTGATCGGCTCGCCGACGCTGCCTAGCAGGCGGAGCGACGATCGATCGCTGCTTTTGACGAAGTCGTCGCCGGCGCCCATGAGCGTGCGGATCGCCGTCGGCGCCGTGTAGAAGATGTTCACCTTCCACTTGTCGATGACGTTCCAAAAGCGCGCCATGGTCGGGTAGTTCGGCACGCCTTCGAACATCAGCGTCGTCGCGCCGTTGGCGAGCGGCCCGTAGACGATGTAGCTGTGCCCCGTCACCCAGCCGACATCGGCCGTGCACCAGTAGATGTCGCCGTCGTGGTAATCGAAGACGTACTGATGCGTCAGCGCGGCGTAGACGAGATAGCCGCCCGAGGTGTGCAGCACGCCCTTCGGCTGGCCCGTCGAGCCCGACGTGTAGAGGATGAACAGCGCGTCCTCGGCATTCACCTCGACCGGCGGGCAATCGGCCGATACCTTCTCCAGTTCCTCGTGCAGCCAAAGATCGCGGTGCGCATACCACGGCACGGGGCGGCCGGTACGGCGGACAACGAGAACCTTCTCGTCGCCCTTGGCCACCCTCTGCAGGGCTTCGTCGGTATTCTTCTTTAGCGGAATGAATTTTCCACCGCGCATGCCCTCGTCGGCGGTGATGATGAATTTCGAGGCCGCATCATCGATGCGGCCGGCGAGGCTTTCCGGCGAGAAGCCGCCGAACACCACCGAATGAATGGCGCCGATGCGGGCGCAGGCGAGCATTGCGTAAGCCGCCTCGGGGATCATCGGCAGATAGATGGTGACGCGGTCGCCCTTCGTGACGCCGTGCGCCTTCAGCACGTTGGCGAACTTGCACACCCGCTCATGCAGCTGGCGATAGGTGATCTGCTCTTCCTGGGTCGGGTCATCGCCCTCCCAGATGATGGCGACCTGATCGCCGCGCGTCGCCAGATGCCGGTCGATGCAATTGGCGGCGACGTTGAGCGTGCCGTCCTCGAACCACTTGATCGAGATATCGCCGGGCACGAACGAGGTGTTCTTCACCGTCGCATAGGGCTTGATCCAATCGATGCGCCGGCCGATGTCGCGCCAAAACCCCTGCGGATCGGCGAGCGAGCGCTCGTATAACGTCCGGTAGGAGTCTTCATTGATCCAGGCGCGCTCGGCCCATTCACCCGGTACCGGATGCAGCTTCCCCGACATCGGCGTTCTCCCACGATTATTCGTTGTTGCCGCCATTATGATCGCCCGCGCGGGAGACCGCAATTTGGCACTTGGGCGGATACCGGCCTGCGCGACGTCAGCTTCCGAACCAGCCGAGGATCGCACCCTGCACCAGCAGGACACCCAGCCAATGACCCCCGTCAATCATGGTCAGCTTGGGTTTGGCGCCGCGGAAGGCGTTGTTGACGGCCATCGTGGTTATCACGAAGCCGAGCCACATGAAGGCGCCGGTGACGGCACCACTGCGCAAGGTTACCGCCTGCGGGCCGAAATGGCGTACGACCCCGGCCAGCACGCAGGCCATGACGACCAACCCGACGAAACTGATGATGAAAGGCGTCGGGCTGGGCGTGTCGCCCTTCAGCTGCTCGCGAGACTTACCGCAAGCTTCCAGCCACGCGCCGGAGAACATGACGCCGTACCAGAGCCACCCGAACATGAAGCTAACCGCCGCAGCCAGCACGATCGCGTAGATATTCATTCCGGCGAAATCCATGGCACTCCTCCAAAGGTGTGCGAAGGGCCGGGAGACTAGCAGACGCGCTGCGCTGCGTCGTGGAGTTAACCGAGCCGCCAGACGGACGTGCGCTTGATCTCGGCGTCCTCCAATTCGCGCGTCACCGGCACGCGGTATTCGGCGGCGGAGACGAAGCGCCCCTTGGGGAAATAGTTGCGCTGCGGATCGCCGATGAGGACGAGCGCACCCGCCGCGGCCGCCGCATCGATAAAGCGCAGGACGAGATCGGCGAGCGCCCGCTCGTAGAACAGATCGCCGACCAGAACGACGTCGTACGGGTCGGGCGGTTTGGCGAGCAGATCCTCGTCGGTCGTCGCCACCTCGACGCCGTTCAATGCCGCGTTGAGATGAATGGCAGCAAGCGCCATCCGGTCGATATCGGCGGCGAGCACGCTGGCGGCGTTCGCCCGCATCGCCGCGATTGCTGTCAGCCCGGAACCAGACCCGAGATCAAGCACGCGCTTGCCGGCGAGCAGGGGCGGATTGTCGAGGATGTATCGCGCCAGCGCCTGTCCGCCGGCCCAGGCGAACGCCCAGTAAGGCGGCGGCACATTCATTTCGCCGAGCTGCTCTTCTGTCTTCTGCCATATGGGCAGCGACTCTTCGGCGAGGTGCAGCAGGATTTCCGGCACGAGCGGTGGCGCGAGCGCACGCGTGTTCTCCCGGATGAACGCTTCGTCGGACGGGCGCCCGTCAGGAGGGCGAACGTCAGGATCAATCCGCGCCGGCTGTTCGCTCATTTCGTCTTCTTGGCGGGCTTGGCGCCCGCGCCAGACAGGCCGCCCATGCGGCAGACCTCCGCCCACTCCGCGGCCGTCACCGGCTGCACCGACAGGCGCGAGTTGTTCACCAGCACCATCTTGGCCAGCTTGGGATTGTCTTTGATCTCGGTGAGCGGCACCGGACGTGGAATATCCTCGACCGCGCGCATGTCGACGCATTCCCAGCGGCCGGTGTCGTCCTTGGGATCAGGGTGGACCAGCTTGGCCACTTCCATGATACCGACGACCTCCTTGCCCTCGTTCGAGTGGTAGAAGAACGCCAGGTCGCCGAGTTGCATGGCACGCATATTATTGCGCGCCTGGAAGTTGCGCACGCCGTCCCAGACCTCGCCTTTCTTGCCGCGAGACTTGAGCATCTCCCAAGAGAAGACGTCGGGCTCCGACTTCATCAGCCAATAGTCGGCCATCGCACGCATCCGGTTAAATTGATCAAGCGGGCGTCGCGCACCGCGGCGTACGTGTCAAGCGAAGACGATGGTACGGCGGATGAGCAAAGACGCCGACGATCAATCCTCTGCCTTCAGCGGCCGCAGCATGAGCTGCTCGATGGCGGCCTTGACGCCGACCCGCCCGTCGATGACGTCGCATACCGCTTTGCTGATCGGCATATCGATGCCCTTCTCCTCGGCGAGGCGGCACACGGCCGTCGCCGTGTAGACGCCCTCCGTCACCGCGAGTTTGCCGGCCAGGGCTTGCGACAGCGTTTCGCCGCGCCCCAGCGCACGGCCGAGCGACATGTTGCGCGATTGCGGGCTGCCGCAGGTGAGAATGAGGTCGCCGAGCCCCGACAAGCCGATCAGCGTCTCGGGGCGCGCGCCGAGCGCCTTGCCGAAGCGGCGCATTTCGGCGAAGCCGCGGGTGACGAGCGCAGCGTGCGCGCTGGCGCCGAGTCCTTGCCCGTCGACGATGCCGGCGGCAATGGCGAGCACGTTCTTCAAAGCGCCGCCGAGCTCGACGCCGACCAGATCGCTCGTCCAGTAAAGCCGGAACTTCGGACTGCCCAAACGCTCGGCGAGCAGGCGGCCGACCGTTTCGTCGGCGCAGGCGATGGTGAGCGCCGTCGGCAATCCGCGCGCCACATCGGCGGCGAAGCTCGGCCCCGACAATGCCGCGTGTATCGCCTCCGGCAGTTCGGCCTCGACGATGTCGCCCATCATCTTGCCGCTCGCCTGCTCGAGGCCCTTGGCGCAGATGACGACGGGCTGGCCACGGCGCAGCGACGGCCGCAGCGCCTTGGCCACGGAGCGCACGTGCTGGGCGGGCGCGACAAGCAGCAGTGCGTCGCAGGTCGCGACCTCGGTCAGCTTGCTGGTGGCGCGGATGCCGGCGTCGAGCGTCACGCCTGGCAGGAACGTTTCGTTGACGTGCCGCTCGTTGACCGAACCGACGATGTCGGCTTCGCGGGCCCATAGCATCACGTCGCGGCCGGCGTGGCGCATGGCCTGCGCCAGAGCCGTGCCCCAGGCGCCGCCGCCGATGATCCCGACGCTATCGATGTCCACGCACAATCCCCGCCGCTGATCGTTCCGACCACTCTACCATGGGCGCCGCGCTCACGCCTTTACGCCTGCACCGATGGCCGGAGCCGCATCGCGGTCCAATGGCCAGCGCGGCAGGACCGGTGAATTGAGCGCGTCGATCATGCCGCGGGCGAGACGCTCAGCGCCCGTCCAGGCAATCATCGCCGCGTTGTCGCCGCACAACTCAATGGGTGGCACGTGGAAGGAGAAGCCGCGCGCTTGCGCAAGCTCGCCCAGGCTGGTGCGCAGACGCTGGTTGGCGGCGACACCACCCGCTACCACGAAGCGCAGCGGACCAAGACGCCCGAGCCGCGTGGCCGCCAGGTCCATGGCGCGTGCGCAACGATCGACAACCACATCGGCAATGGCCG
>JBDTOR010000081.1:0-10388 GCA_039933175.1 Hyphomicrobium sp.
ACTCGGCCGCCAGCCGCCCGGACTGCCCTTTCGACAGGGGGCACGCTTCCCAAAGATCGGTCAGCGCCGAGACCAGGTGATCCACCTGCGCGGGCGTGTGCACCGGCGAAGGGGTCAACCGGATGCGCTCGGTTCCGCGCGGCACGGTCGGATAATTGATGGGCTGTACATAGATCGCGTAGTGCTCAAGGAGAGCGTCGGTCACCGCCTTGCAGTGCACCGGATCGCCGATGGTAACGGGGACGATGTGGCTCGGCGACATCACGACAGGCAGCCCGGCCTCGACCAACCGGCTCTTGACCTCGGCGGCGCGCTCCTGGATCTGCGCGCGCTCGACGGTGCTCGCCTTAAGGTGGCGGATGCTGGCGACCGCACCGGCGGCCAGCGCCGGAGCAAGCGAAGTCGTGAAGATGAAGCCGGCGGCATACGAGCGGATGGCGTCGCAGCAGTCGCGTGAGGCGGCGATATAGCCGCCCATGACACCGAAGCCCTTGGCGAGGGTGCCGTTGATGATATCGACGCGGTCCATGACGCCGTCGCGCTCGGCGATACCACCGCCACGCGGGCCATAGAGGCCGACGGCGTGCACCTCATCGAGGTAGGTCAGGGCACCGTACTTCTCGGCGAGGTCGCAGATCGCCGCGATGGGGGCGATGTGCCCATCCATCGAGTAGACGCTCTCGAAGGCGATGATCTTCGGCACGGAGCGATCGAAGTCTTTGAGCTGTGCTTCGAGATCCGCGACGTCGTTGTGGCGCCAGATGCGCTTGGGACCGCGGCCGTGACGGATGCCGGCGATCATCGAGGCGTGGTTCTTCTCATCCGAGAAGATGACGGCGCCGGGCAGCAGGTTGGCCAGCGTGGCGAGTGTCGAGTCGTTGGCGACGTAGGCCGAGGTGAACAGCAGCGCTGCTTCCTTGCCGTGCAAGTCGGCGAGCTCTTGCTCCAGCTCGACGTGATAGTGGGTGGTGCCGGCGATGTTGCGCGTGCCGCCCGATCCGGCCCCGACCGTGTCGATCGCCTCGTGCATGGCGGCGATGACCGCAGGGTGCTGGCCCATGCCGAGATAGTCGTTGGAACACCACACGGTGATGGGACGCGCGGGCGCCGAATTGTTGAAGTGTTCAGCCGAAGGGTAGGCACCGCGGCGACGCTTCACGTCGGCGAACACGCGGTAGCGCCCTTCGCGATGGACGGCGTCGAGCGCTTCCTTGAACTTCTTAGGGTAATCCATCAGGCGACTTTCAACTCCCCTACGTCTTTTTGTTTATCATCGCCCGGCGGCCCATGGCGAGCAACGTGTCTATTGTCGCGCCGGCAATCAAGGACCGCGCGAAAAGTTCCCTTAAGCTCGGGCCAAAAGCGTTGATGCCGATCAATCGCAGCGCAGCAACTAGTATGCTGCGGCGATCTCGCCCACCCCGTCTTTCTGGTAGATGTCGGGCCGGAACTGGATCACGCCGTCGGGCGTCGCCCAGGCCGTTACATAAGCAAAATAAAGGGTAACCGGCTTACGTAAGCGCACCGTTTTCGTCTGCCCCGATTCCTTTATGTGTTCGACTTGCTCGGCGCTGGCTTGGCCGGTCAGCAGCCACGCGGCGAGTTCCTCGATATTTTGCACGCGCACACATCCCGAGCTGGCAGCTCGGAAATTACGCCCGAATAGAGACTCCTTCGGACTGTCGTGCATATAGACCGAACTCGAGTTTGCGAAGTTGATCTTCAGGAAGCCGAGCGGGTTATCTTTTCCCGGCACCTGCCGATACGAAAGCTGCAGCGGACGACCGCTCGCCCAATCGATCGACTCCGGCGCTATCTTCTTGCCGCCCTCGTAGGCGTCGATGCCGAACTTCTCCAGCACGCTCTGGGCGCCGGCCTGCTGCATGTCGCGGCCCTTGGGGATCAGGTCCTCCTTGATCACCGTCGGCGGAAGCGTCCAGGTCGGGTTGAAGGCGAGATCGGTAATGGTCGAACGCAGCATCGGCGTCGGGCGATCCGGCTTGCCGACGACGCCGGAGTGGCGCTGGAACACGGCGCCGTTCTCGATTGCCTCGATTTGCGCCGCGGGGATATTCACCAGCACGTAGCGCTTGCCAACGATCTTGGTGAGATCCGTCAGCCGCGTCAGGTTCGCTTTCAGCTGGGTGAGACGGACCTCAGCCGGGACGTTGAGCGCAGCGATGGTGCGCTTGTCGACCATCCCGGTGGGAGCAAGACCGTTAGAGGCCTGGAAGCGCTTCACTGCCGTATCGAGGTCACTGCTGTAGTAGTTGGGATAGCTTGAGTCTTCCCGCAGATCGCCGGAGGCCGTGAGGCGCTGGCGCAGGGTGGCGACCGCGGCGTCGGTGGCGCCGGGCTCCAGCTCGACTTCCGGCATCACCGGAAAGCCGCCAGCGGCGACAATGGCCTCGTACTGGGTGACGGCCGCCTTGGTCGGGCCCAGGTTAGCTTTCGACAGCGTCGGGTAACCCTTGGGAGGGTTCGCCTGCCACTCGCGAATGAAGCTGCGGTCATAGCCGCCGTTGTACTGGGCCGGCCCTTCACCGACGGGACCGAACCGCAGACCATCCTGCGCAGCGCTCGGCGCTGCGGCACCCATCAGCAGGGTCAAGCCAGCGCAGAAGGCTGCTGCCCTCTTCCCCCAAGTCGAGCTCACGACAGCCCCTCCCGCCTTGATGAAACGGAGTAATTTTCTGCCGATGCCTGCGGGTCACGCCGCAAGCGGCCGGAATATCACAGATATTCACGCTGACTTGCAAAGGCAAAATTACGCCTGGGCTTTTGCGTAGGCAAGTGCCGCCGCTCCCCGGAGGGCGGGATCAACAAGCAAAAGGAGCCGCGGGGTTTCCGCGGCTCCTTGGAAATCGATGACTATCCGGCCAACAGCCCGATCAGAGGCGGTAGCGGATCTGGTCCGACCAGAAGCGCTCAAGACGCACCAGCGCCTTGTTAAGACCGCGGAAGTCCTCTTCAGAAACTTCGCCGACAGTCGCTACCGAGCCGAGCTGGCGATTGTAAAGCTTCTGCACGACCTCGCAGGCTTCCTTGCCCTTGTCAGTCAGGCTGACGCGCACGCTGCGGCGGTCGGTTTCCGACCGCTTGTAGTGCAGGTAGCCCATGTCGACGAGCTTCTTGAGATTGTAGGAGACGTTCGAGCCGAGATAGTAGCCGCGCGTCTTGAGCTCGCCTGCAGTCAGCTCGCTGTCGCCGATATTGTAGAGAAGCAGAGCCTGAACGCTATTGAGATCGGCGCCGCCGAGACGATCGAACTCGTCCTTGATTACGTCGAGCAGCAACCGGTGCAGCCTTTCGACGAGGCGCAACGCTTGCAGGTACTCGGAGCGGAAATTGTCGGTCTGCACTGGCGCGCGATGGCGCGCCACATCGAGCGCAACACTCATAACTGCCTCACACTGTTTGACGCCGGGTCCCGGGTATTTGTTTTCCGGGTTACGCCAAGAGGTAAGGCATAAAACTAAAAGTCAGCTAAATAGCTATAGTAAAAGAACAGTAACGGGGTGTCGGAGAAACGCTTCATTCACGCTGAGCCGCAGCGCGAACGCCCAAAATCAGCGTACAACTACACCCGCGCTGCCTGCATTTCCGGGCGCGTCGGTAGAACTAGGTCTTCTGCTCCCATAGGCACAAAATAATCTGCAACCATCGCCGGCGTGATGTCCTCGAGCCGCGCCGGCTGCCACATCGGCTTTCCGTCCTTGTCGATGATCGCCGCGCGCACACCTTCATAGAAGTCGTTTCCATCGAGGAAGCGACACGCCAGGCGATAGTCGATAGCGAGCGTCTGGCGCAGATCGAGTGCGCGCGCATTGCGGATGTGCCGATGCGTAACCTTAAGCGAAGTCGGCGAGCGTGCCGCGAGGTCGGCGACGACGCCGTCGGCCCAGTCGCGCGCTTTGCCGCCGACGACGCCTAGCCGCGCAATGATCTCCTCGACGCTGTCGGCGGCAAAGCAGTAGGCAATGTGGGCCGCGTACGGCACGAGTTCGCCAGGGCCCGGATCGGCGTGCAAGTCGTCGAGCACGGTGTCGACCGGCCAGGTGTCGGCCAGCGCCGTCTTGATTTCCTCAAAGCGCATCGCCGGAATGCAGTGCGTCAGAAGACCGAGCGCGTAGGCGTCGGCCGGTCCGATCGTGCGCCCGGTGAGGCCTAGGTACATGCCGATGTTGTCCGGCATGCGCGACAGCGGCCAGGCTGCGCCAATATCGGGAAAGAGCCCGATCGCCGTCTCCGGCATCGCGAAGCGATATTTCTCGCCCGCGACGCGATGCGTGCCGAACAGGCTGATGCCCACCCCCGATCCCATCACCGGCCCGTCGATGAGCGAGATGGTTGGCTTGGAGAAGCACTCGTGCAGCCAATTGAGCGTGTACTCGTCCCTGAACGCTTCACGTGCACGAGCCGGGTCTTCGCGGCCCCAGCGCACCATCTCGCGCACGTCGCCGCCGGCGCTGAAAGCCTTGTCGCTCCCCGACTGGATGACGACGCAATAAGTCTGGGCCTCGCGCGCAAACCGGGGAAAGGCCTCCGCGAGCCTAGCCCGCATCGCGGTCGTCAGCGCATTGAGCGCACGCGGGCGGTTGAGCGTGATGAGCGCCAGCGAGCCGCGCGCTTCGATCAGCACATCTTCCGGCGGGGCGTCCGTGGAACCATCCGCCGTCATCTGCGCTCCTCTCACGTCACCTTGCACAACTTTGTTCCCGCTCGTGGAATGCATGCCGCAACGCATCATCAATCGGACCGATTTGGACCTATACACTGAGCCTGATTGCGATGACACTTGCACGGTTGATTCGCCGCTTTGCTGGCCGAAAACGCCCGTGCCCCCGCACTTTCATCCATGTGGAGACGCGACGATGCTGCGATTCGGCCTTGGTTTGACGATCGGACTTGCGGCCTTCATCGGCGCCGCAAGCGCACAGACCGCCCCGACCGCTCGCGACGCCAAGCCGGAGAAAGTCAGACACTCTCGCACCAAGTATCGTGATGCGGTCACCGCGCAACCGTTGATGGTAGCCCCGCTGCCCGAGCGCAAGACGGCCAAGGCCTCTCCCATTCCACCGCTGCCCGAAACCTGGAGCGCCGCCGAGATCGCCGACGCGAAGGCGCGCTGCACAGCCGCTCTCAAGGGCCTCGATGCCGAGGTCACGGCCGAGGCACCGATCAAGGAAGGGCTGTGCGGCACACCCGCACCCATCCGCCTGACGCGCCTCGGCAGCGTGACTTTCGCACCCGCCGCGCTCATCAACTGCGGTCTTCTGCAGCCGCTCAATACCTGGATCACCAAGGATCTGCAGCCGGCCGCCCAGCGCCAATTCAACGCCAAGATCATCAAAATCGAGGTGATGAGTGACTACTCGTGCCGCACCGCCTTTGGTCGGGTCGGCCGCAAGCTCAGCGAACATGCCTACGTCGATGCTCTAGATATCCGCAGCTTTATCACCGCCAAGGGTGAGGAGGTCGCTGTGCTGAATAGCTGGGGCGCCACCAACCGCGACATCGCGGCCGCCGCGGCCGCATCCAAAGCGAAGCAAGAACAGCTTGCCGCCGCCCAAACTGACGCGGTGAACGCCCAGCGCGACAACCTGCGCGACGGCAAACCAGGTACGAAGGAAGCGCCGGCGCCGACCCCTACCGCGTCCCCGCTCGGCACGCCGGGCAACGGCACTGCCAAGGCCACACGCTCCGGCGGCCTCGACAAGGTGACTGTCATCCTCTCGGGCAGCGGCAAGAAGCCGGCTGCGGCCGCGCACCTCGGCGGCCCCAACGACAAGGTGCTGGCCGACGCCGACAAGAAGAGCAGCAAAGCGCTCAAGGGCATGGAGCGGACCGCCGCGATCAGCCCGGATCTCCTGGTGACACCGCCGACGGGACCGCGCGCCCGCTTCCTGCGCGAGGCGCACGCTGCCGCCTGCCACATCTTCGGCACGACGCTTGGGCCGGAAGCGAACGAAGCGCACCGCAACCACTTCCACGTCGACATGGCCGAGCGGAAAGTGAAAAAAATCTGCGACTAACCCTCTTGCGCCGAGAACCCAGCACGGCCCTTGCCAAATGCGGCCCGTTGCGGTGAGTGTGGGCAACCCCCTCGCCCGGACGCCGACGATGAAGCCCCGCCAGCCCGTCTCTCATATTAGCCCTTCCGCCCGCGACCCTGATGCGCGCGAGCGCAGCAGCGCGCCCGCAGCACTTGGCGCGTTCCCGAGCGTGCGCCTGCGCCGGGCGCGCAACTCGATGTGGTCGCGCCGGCTCGTCGCTGAGCATCGCCTGGGCGTCGACGATCTGATCTGGCCGCTGTTCGTCATCGACGGCAACGACAAGCGCGTGCCGATTGCCTCCATGCCGGGCGTCGAGCGGCTGTCGATCGACAACATTGTCGCCAGCGCCGAGCAGGCGATGCAGCTCGGCATCCCGGCGATCGCGCTTTTTCCGAACACCGAGCCGAAGCTGCGCACTGAAGACGCACGCGAGGCATTCAATCCAGACAACCTCGTCTGCCGCGCGACGCGCGCCGTGAAGGACGCCGGCCTCGACATCGGCATCATCCTCGATGTGGCGCTCGATCCCTATACGAACCACGGACATGACGGTCTGCTGCGGGGGACCGACATCGCCAACGACGAGACGCTCGAGGCGCTGGTGCGCCAGTCTCTGGTGCAGGCAGAAGCGGGCGCCGACATACTGGCTCCCTCCGACATGATGGACGGCCGGGTAGGTGCTATCCGCACGAGCCTGGAAGAGAACGGCTACACCAATACGCTGATCATGGCGTACGCTGCCAAGTACGCATCAGCGTTCTACGGGCCGTTCCGCGATGCCGTCGGCTCATCGGTGACGCTGGCGTCATCGCAGGGCAAGCGCGACAAGCGCTCTTACCAGATGGATCCCGCCAACTCCGACGAAGCGGTGCGCGAGGTGGCGCTCGATCTCGCCGAGGGCGCCGACCTCATCATGGTCAAGCCCGGCATGGCCTATCTCGATATCGTGCGCCGCATCTCCGAGACGTTCCGCGTGCCCACGTTCGCCTACCAGGTGTCGGGGGAGTACGCGATGCTGCAGGCGGCGGCGAGCGCCGGATGGCTCGATGGAGAAGCGGTGATGATGGAGAGCCTGCTCGCCTTCAAGCGCGCCGGCGCCTCCGGCATTCTCACCTACTTCGCCCCCCGCGCTGCGGCGGTGCTGAACGAGACGCGCTGAACGGCATGCGCAAAAGCAAGAAAGGCCGGCGAGCAATCGCCGGCCTTCTGCGTCTGACGTGAGACAAAATTTACGAGATCAGCCCCAGCAGCTTCTGGCCCGCTGCTGACTTTAGCTCGGCTTCATCCAGCGTGCCGTCGTTATCCGGGTCGGCGGCCTTGAACAGCTTCTCTATTTCCGCATTGTACTCGTTCATGTCGAGCGTGCCGTCATTGTCGGGATCGGCGGCTTTCAGCTCGGCCGCATCGAGGCGGCCGGTCAATTCCTTGGAGTCGAGCGTGCCGTCGTTGTCCGGGTCGAGCTTCTTGAACACGGCAGCGCCGGCGGCCTTTGCTTCGGCGAGATCGACGGTGCCGTCGGCATCGGGATCGAGGGTCTTCATGAGAGCCGCGTCAACGGCCACTGCGGCCACGGCCGACTGCGAGAAGGCTGCGCCGGCGCCGATCAGCAGGCCGAGCGCGAGAATTATCCTGGGAAGCATTGGCAATCTCCGGTTCGTATTCTTCTGGTTATCACGGAATTGCAAATACCCGGGGGATGCTTCTGGTTCCACCGCATGCCGTTGCCTCGGTGAGCGCGCCATGACCGCCGACGCGACGATGCTCCGCAAACTTAAGAGAAAAGAGCGGCGTAACGCGCGCGATCTCAGCTGTGGATTTTTTTAGCGGCGCACGCGGCGGCGTGGTGCGAAGGGATCTTCTTCCGGTTGCGGCACAGCCTCGCCGGGCACGGCATTGGGATCTGCTGGCGCGTGCTGGGCAACCGAGCCCTTCGGCTTCTGGCAGTCGGTCAGCCACACGTCGAACACGGGATGTTCGACGGCGTTGAGGCCCGGACTCTCGGCAAACATCCAGCCGGTGAAGATGCGCTTCTCCTGGCCATCGAGTTGTATCTCGTCCACCTCGACGAACGACGTCGTCTTCGGCTGCTCCTCGGGCGGGCGCGAGTAGCACACGCGCGGCGTCACCTTGAGGGCGCCGAACTGCGCCGTGGAATTGAGCGGTACTTCGAACTTGGAAGTGCGCGCAGTCACCTTGTCGAGGGCGGAGAACACAGCCATGCCGTTGTCGATGCGATCGGCGTGCGCGCCTCCTGCAAAGCCGGCACCGGTAAAAACCAGCACCGCCAAAGCAAGCATGCGGCCAATCTTCTGCTTGTCAGTCATTCGCACCGCGTTGCCTTGCAGCTTTGCGCATCGGTCCTAAGGCATTGGCTGCGCATCTTTCCCTGGAACGCGAGTTGGGCCGAAGTTGGGAGGTCTGGCGCCATCGGCTCCTTGTCACGTGTCAGGGCGCCAGGCCTTGTAGTCGCCGCTTGCCTTGGCGCGCACGCCGCGCCCGAGGATCGAGCCCGGCGGGCGGTAGGCGTCCGGCGTGCCCGTCTGATTCATCAGATGCGGGCGTTGCCACGGCCGCGGCCGGTAGTTCTGCTCGGTGGGCGGGGTATCTACAGTGTAGTGCAGCCACCCGTGCCAGCCTGCCGGCACCTTCGAGGCATCTGCGAAGTCGGTGTAGGTGACCCAGCGGCGCGGCACGCCGAGGGGACCGACACCTTTTTTCTGCTCGTAATAGCGGTTGCCGAAATCGTCCTTGCCGACCAGTCGCCCCTGGCGCCAGATCGTGAGGCGGGTGCCCCAAGTGTTGCCGCCCCACCAGCTGAAAATCTCGCTGAATAATCCCATGTCCCGCGCCCGCTATTTCGCAGTCGCACCATCGCGCATCTTGCCGAACACGGCAATGCGATCACCTGACTGGGCAAGCGCGGCAGATGGGCAACAGTCGGCTGCCACGGAATCGCCATAGGCTGTGCAAACGGGTCGTGACGAGCGCCATTTTTTGCACACCCGCCCTAGGCCCTGAGATTACTGGCGAAAGCCATTCGGGCCCTAACAATCGCCCCACAGGAAATCCACGGCTTTCCCAGCCCTTATAGTGTATCTATCTACATCTAGTATGGGTGCGACCCACAACACACAAACTCTTTGGCGTCCGGCTTCGAATCGGACAGTTTGAGTGGGCGCGGCTGAGGTCGCCGTGAGTGTCCTGCGAGGGACATCCGCTGTGGCTCCCGGGCCCGCGCAGCAGTACAGGGTCCGTCGACCCAATCCAGACATCGCGTAGGTGGCAGGCGAAGGCGCACAGCGCTTCCGCCGACGGGGGAATTGTGCCCGCTGCCAGCGCAGCCGAATGCGAACAACAACGGCGTTTCACGTAACTCGTATCGCCCCGAATTTAAAAAACGGGGGACACTTATGAAGATCACGCGGCGCTTCACCACTGCGGGCAGCTCGCCCTACGCCACCATCGAATTCCGCCGCGCGACCAGCGAAATCAAGAACCCCGACGGCTCGATCGTCTTCCGGCTCGACAGCTTCGAGGTGCCGAAGGATTGGAGCCAGGTCGCCGCCGACATCCTGGCGCAGAAGTATTTCCGCAAGGCCGGCGTCGCCCGCCGCCTGAAGAAAGTCGAAGAGACGCAGATCCCGTCCTGGGCCTGGCGCTCCATCCCCGACGACAAGGCGCTGGCCGAGCTGCCGAAAGAAGAGCGCTACGGCTCCGAGACCGACGCCCGCCAGGTGTTCGACCGTCTCGCCGGTACGTGGACCTACTGGGGCCTCAAGGGCGGCTATTTCTCGACCGAAGAGGACGCGCAGGCGTTCTATGACGAGCACCGCTACATGCTCGCCATGCAGATGGCGGCGCCCAACAGCCCGCAGTGGTTCAACACGGGCCTGCATTGGGCATACGGCATCGACGGCCCCGGCCAGGGCCACCTCTATGTCGACCACGAAACCGGCAAGCTGACGGTCTCCGATTCCGCCTACGAGCATCCCCAGCCGCACGCCTGCTTCATCCAGTCGGTCGAGGACGATCTCGTCAACGAGAACGGCATCATGGATCTGTGGGTGCGCGAGGCGCGCCTGTTCAAGTACGGCTCGGGCACCGGCTCCAACTTCTCCAGCCTGCGCGGCGCCAACGAGAAGCTGTCTGGCGGCGGCAAGTCGTCGGGCCTGATGAGCTTCCTCAAGATCGGCGATCGCGCCGCCGGCGCCATCAAGTCGGGCGGCACCACGCGTCGCGCCGCGAAGATGGTCGTCGTCGACGTCGACCATCCGGATATCGAGGAATACATCAACTGGAAGGTGAAGGAGGAGCAGAAGGTCGCTGCGCTCG
>JBDTOR010000082.1:0-10354 GCA_039933175.1 Hyphomicrobium sp.
CAGTGGGAGGTCTATCGCAAGTTCCTGAAGTACGACTACCTGTCGAACGGCGAGGCGGCGGCGGCCCTGCGCCACTACCTCACCGGCGAGGTGGTGCGGCCGTATCGCTTCCTCGATCTGGCCTGCGGCGACGCGAGCGGTATCGCTGCCGCGCTCAAGGGAACGCCGATCCAGCAGTATCGCGGCGTCGATCTGTCGGCCCCCGCCTTGGCGATGGCCAAGTCCAATCTCGCGGCGCTGCCGTGTCCGGCCGAACTCGACGAGGCCGATTTCAGCACGACACTGCGTGATCCTTCACATGCGGCGGACATAGTGTGGATCAGCCTGTCGCTGCATCACCTCGACACCGCCGCCAAGCTCGCCTTCATGCGCGAGGTGCGCCAGCGCATCGATGCCAGCGGCGCGTTCCTCATCTACGAGCCGGCGCGGCTCGACGGGGAGGACCGGCCCGCGTATCTCGACCGGCTCGAGGCGATCGGCCGCCGCGATTGGACGAAGCTCACGCCGGCCGAGTTCGCCGAGGGCTTGAAGCACGTGCGCACGTGCGACCTGCCGGAGACGGTTTCCGATTGGGCGCGGCTTGGCCGCGAGGCCGGATTCTCTTCCTCGCGCGAGCTGTACCGGTCGCCGACCGACCTGTTCCGGCTCTTCCACTATAGCCCTTGAGCCGCCTTGCTTTTCTCACAACCACCCGCCATATACCGCTTGCCGGTGCTGTCCGAGGTGGACCGCGCCCTCACGTTTTGGACTGAGATTGAGCGCGCCACCGGCCGTTTCCCTTGACCAATGACTGAGAGCCCGCGCGATGGCGTGCCGCGCGGTGTCTGGCTTTGAAAAGTGCGCCGTTTGGAAACTACAACTTATGGATCGCATTACTGGCACTGTGAAGTTCTTCAACTTCTCCAAGGGCTTTGGCTTCGTGCAGCCGGCCGATGGCTCGAAGGACGTTTTTCTTCACGTGAGCGCGCTCGAGCGTGCAGGCATCAATGGCCTTAACGAAGGCGACAAGATCAGCTTCGTGGTTGAGGATGATCGCCGCGGTCGCGGCAAGCAGGCAGCTCAGGTCGAGATGGCCTGAAACGTCCTCCCGACGTTTTGACGACAGATGCCGCCGGGTCCGCCCGGCGGCATTTTGCTGTGTGCAATCGTCAGCCGGCCGGCCGGCGCGCGATGATGGCAATGCTCTCGACGATTTCCGGGAAGTGGCCGTTGGGCGCGATAGCGAGCATGCGCTCACGCACCTCCGCCTCGTAGGCTGCGTGGCCATCAGCGCCGAGTGCTGCCGGCGAGTTGGCCGAGAATGAAAGAGCGCGTGCCACGATCTCTTCGATGCTGGCCGTGCGCGCCTCGAACACCGAGATGCACTCGACGTCGCTGAACGCGCTGCGCAGGAGCACACTGGGATGCTCCTCCCAGCCGCCGCTCTTGCGCCAGCGGTAGAAATCGTCGAAGCGGCCGTGCGCGTTGCGCAGCTCTTCGAAGGGCTTATGCCACTCGATGGCGCCGCGCGGGTGCAGTTCGGTGTTGACGAGGGCGACGGCCCCGTCCGGCGCGATCAGCTCGTCGAGGCGCTTTAGCGTTGCCTCGCGATCCATCCAGTGGAAGGCACGCGCGATGGTGACGAGATTGAGCGGCGCCAGATCATCGGCGAGATCGAACGAGGAGCCGACGCGCCATTCGACCGGCAGACCGGCGATCTCCGCGGCCGGTGCCGCGGCGGCGATCATCGCCGGATCGGCGTCCATCCCGATCATGGTGCCGCAATAGCGTGACAGCGGGAGCGTGAGCGTGCCTGGCCCGCAGCCAAGGTCCAGCACGCGGGAGTGCGCGTCGAGCCGGGCCTCGCCGGTGAGCTTGGCGATCAGGGACGCGGCATAGGCCGGGCGCCCGTTGATGTAATGCGGGATCGCCGAGGTGAAGCGGGTGGGATCGTACGGCGCAATGAGTGCCATCGGGCAACCCTCGAAGTTCGACGCGGCATCGTTACTTAGGGCGGCGCGCGCCGCAGGGCAATGATGGGCGCCTGCTAGATCAGGCCGCCGATGAGCTCGATGCGCTGGCCTCTGCTTCGTCGTCGTATTCCCTCGCCGCGTGCCCCAGCAGCACGGTCGCTTCGATTGTCGACAACAGCGGCGCGAAGAACGGCCCCTGGCCCTGCTCGCAGCCGGCGGCCAGCAGGAACATCGCCTGCGCCTGCGTCTCGACGCCATCGGCGATGATTTCCGATCCCAACTCGCGACCGAGCTGCACGCTGGCGCGCACTGCCCGCGCGCACGCTTCGTTGCGCAGCGCGCCGGCGACGAGCGAGCGCGGGAGCTTCAAACGCTGCACCGGCGTGTTGGCCAGGTAACGCAAGCTGGAATAGCCGTCGCCGAACTCGTTGAGGCAGATGCGGAAGCCCACCCCGCGCAGCGCCTCCAACGTCGATCCATAGCGCTGTGCGGCGTGCATGAGCGCCGGCTCGCTCAGCTCCAGCTCAATGCGGCCGGCATCGACGCCGTGCTTTTCGAGGCAGCTCTTGAGGTCGTCAACGATGTTGGCTGCTGCCTTGAGCTGGCCGCTGGAGACATCGACGGCGAGCAGCGGCGGCGCCAGCCCGTGGTCCGTCCATTGGCGCAGCTGGCGGCAAGCCTCATCGAGCATCCATTCGCCGACGGCGAGGATCGTTCCGGTGCGCTCGGCGATGGGAATGAATACGGATGACTTGATGATGCCGCGCGCAGGATGGTTCCAGCGGACGTGCGTCTCGAGGCCGACGAGGCGCCCCGTCGCGATCTGCACTTGCGGCTGGTAGAGCAGCTCCAGCTCGCCGCGGGCGATGGCGGTCTGCAGCTCGCGCGCCAGCAGCACGCGCGTGTGCACCTGCTGGTCGAGATCGGTATTGTGGAACCGATAGCGGTTGCGCCCGTCGTCCTTGGCTCGATAGAGCGCGAGATCGGCCTGTACCATGAGGTCGGTCGGTGCGCCGGCGCTTGCCGTCGTCTGCGCGACGCCGATGCTGGCAGTCACGGCGACATCGACGTGGCCGATGGCATAGGGTTCGGCGAGCGCCTTGCCGATCTTGGCGGCGAGGGTACCGGCATCTGCCGCACTCTGGATGTTGTTCTGCAGAACGGCGAACTCGTCGCCGCCGAAACGGGCGACGAGATCGTCCTTTCGTATGGTCGTTTTCAGGCGCGCAGCAACCTCGACAAGCAGCGCGTCGCCGGCCGCGTGGCCGAGCGTATCGTTGATGTCTTTGAAGCCGTCGAGGTCGAGGAACAGCACCGCCAACTCCGAGTTGTCGCGTTTGCGAGCACGGTATGCCCTATCGAGATGGTCGAGGAACGTGCGGCGATTGGCGAGTCCGGTCAGCGGATCCTCGCGCGCCAGCGTCGCGATGCGCCGGTTGGCAGCGTCGAGCTGGTGTGCCAGGCGCACGTCGATGGTGAGGATCAGCATCGTTGCGCCGAGGAACAAGAACGTCGAGGCGGCGACGGCAATGGCCAGCCAGTGCTGGTCGACCTGCATTCCGGGCACGGTACATATTGTGCCGGGTGCGAACTGCGCCGCGGCCATGCCGACGTAGTGCATGGCGCCGATGCCGAAGCCCATGGCGACGGCGCCGCACAGCCGCTTCCACATCACGTTGGCCATGGCGTCGCTGCGCAGCCGGAAGGCGAGTACCAGAGCCAGTGCCGATGACGCGATGGCGATCGCCACGGAGGCGACCACCAGCCAGATGTCGTAGGTGAGCGGCGGGGCTATCTCCATCGCCGCCATGCCGGTGTAGTGCATCAAGGCGATGCCGACGCCCATGGTGATGGCGCCGATACCGAGCGTCCACAGGCCGAGGGTACGACAGCTGACGATGTAGAGCGCGAACCCTGAGATGAGGATGGCGATGACCAGCGAAGCGACCGTCGTCTCGATGTTGTAGGACATCGCGATCGGCAGTTCGAATGCCAGCATGCCGACAAAATGCATTGACCAAATGCCGGCGCCCATGGCGACAGCGCCGCCGGCGAGCCAGTAGGCTGCGGCCCATCCTCTGCTGTCAGAAATGTGCGCCGCCAGTGCAAAGGCGACATAGGAGGCCGCGACGGCGACGATTAGCGAAAGGCCGACGAGCGCGGGGGAAAACATACCAGTCATGTGTTGGTGACTACGCCGCCACACTCTACCGATCATTAACAGCAACGGGGCCACAGCCTATCGGTGCAGGCCGCGGCGCTCGCCGGATGATCATGGTGCGGAATAAACTTATATCGGCTTAGTACGCGGCTTCAAATAGATGCAAATTGTCGGCAATCGCCGACCGCGCACTACTTATGCACGGCGCGAACGGCGGCGATGATATTGGTCTGCACGATGCCCTCCACCGGAGAGATCTTTTCCAGGATGGCCGTGTTCGCCTCGGCGCTGGTCTCGCAATCGAGCTGGGCGACGAGCTTGTCTTCGGCAAGGGCGACGACGTTGGCGAACTTGCAACCGGAAAGGTCCAGCGCCTTCAGCTTGTCGACCGTATCGGCGGCATTGGCCGACCGCTGCAGTTCAATGAAGAGGTAGATGTTCACCATGGTTTCGCTCCCGTGCGCCTGTTGCCGGCTTCACGGTAAACGTACGCGGACCCCTATCGGATCCGCGCGGTTAGGTCGCTTGGTGAACTGGGACGGTGGGCCGCTGGCCTCGCCGTCAACCCTTGGCGGCCGTTTTGGCGCCGCGCTTCAGGCCGGCAAGCTTCTTCAAGCGCTTGCGGGCCGCGGCGGTGTTGCCCTGAATGCGCGTCTTGGTCGTACGCGGGATGGCGCGACGTGCTTTCTTCTTGCGGGTTTCGACGTTGCGGAGGCTGCGGGTGCTGCTGCTGCTCATGGCCTTACCTGAATGGGGTTGGCGCTTGCAGCCGCAGTCGGCCTTCGAAGCGCGAGCGGCTCCTCTAGGTCATCTTGGGGCGTGGCGCAAGGGCCCGCAGCCTGAGGTGACATAAAACCGTAACAAGACTCCCTTAGCCGAACCGGTCGGATCGCCAGGCGCCGGGCCAACCGGCAAAAACGACGGACGAAGGACGCATGGCCTCAACCCAGGACGCTATTGCCGAAGATGCCCCGCTGCGGCGGCAACGCAACAAGCGCTTGCGCCAGGCGGTGCATCGCCACAAGGCTGTGACGCGACAAGGCATCCAAGAGCGGCTGTTCACGCTCGCCTTCAGCGGCCTCGTCTATCCGCAGATTTGGGAAGACCCCGTCGTCGACCTTGAGGCGATGCGCCTCCAGGAGGGTGACCGCCTGGTCGCCATCGCGTCGGGCGGCTGCAATGTGCTGAGCTACCTCGCGGCAGCGCCGATCTCCGTCACCGCCATCGACCTCAATCCCGCGCACGTGGCGCTCAACAAGCTGAAGCTCGCAGCGCTCAGCCATCTGCCGGATTATGCCGCCTTCCGCACCTTTTTTGCCGACGCCAACCGGCAACAGAATATCGCGGCCTACTTCGACTACCTGCGGCCGCATCTCGATGCCGCCACACGCAAGTATTGGGAATCGCGCGACCGTATTGGCCGCAAGCGCATCGGTTACTTCGGCACCAACGTCTACCGCCACGGTCTGCTCGGCAACTTCATCGGCGCCGGACATCTCCTGGCGCGCGCCCACGGCCGGAACCCACGGCGTCTGCTGGCGGCAAAGTCGCTGAGCGAGCAGCGCCGCATCTTCGACAGCGAACTCGCCCCACTGTTCCGCAAGCGCCACATCCGCTGGCTGCTCGACAAGCCTTCGGCGCTGTTCGGCCTCGGCATCCCGCCGTCGCAGTTCACAGCGCTCAAGGGCGATGAAGCGAGCATGGCCGACGTGCTGCTGGCCCGCCTGCAGCGCCTCGCCTGCGACTTCGACCTGAAGGACAACTACTTCGCCTGGCAGGCGTTCGGCCGCCGCTACGCCACCAACGAGCGCGCGCCGTTGCCGCCCTACCTGCAGCGCGAGGCTTTTGCACGGCTGCGCAAGCGCGCCGGCGCCATGAATGTCGTGCACGCCTCGTTCACCGAGCACCTTGCCGCCGAACCGGCGGCATCGCTCGATGCTTACGTGCTGCTCGATGCGCAGGACTGGATGACGGACGAGCAGCTCGGAGCGCTTTGGTCCGAGATCGCGCGCACCGCCAGGCCGGGCGCCCGCGTCATCTTCCGCACGGCCGGTGAGGAGACGATCCTCCCCGGGCGCGTGCCGGACGCGATCTTGCAGCGCTTCACCTACGATCGCCAAAGCTGTCGCGCGCTGACGTTAAAGGACCGCTCGTCGATCTACGGCGGCTTCCATCTCTACACGCTCGCCAGCTGAGGAACCAACGCGTGGCCAACACCGGTGCCTCGGCCGCCCAGCATATGGATGCGATCTACCGCTACCAGCGGTATGTCTACGATGCGACGCGGAAGTTCTATCTCCTCGGCCGCGACCGCGTCATCGACGAGCTGGCGCCGCCGCCCGCCGGCCGCGTGCTGGAGATCGCCTGCGGCACTGGGCGCAACCTGATCGCCGCCGCCCGCCGCTATCCCGACGCGCGCTTCTACGGTTTCGACATTTCGGCGGCGATGCTCGACACGGCGCGCGGCAAGATCAACCGGGCCGGTCTCGACGATCGCATTCGACTCGCCGCCGCCGATGCGACCGACTTCTCGCCCGAGCGGGTGTTCGGCGCGCCGGCCTTCGATCGCATCTTCATCTCCTACGCGCTGTCGATGATCCCGCCATGGCGCCTTGCGCTGCAGCAAGGGCTAGCCGCACTGGCGCCGGGCGGCAAAATACTGATCGTCGACTTCGGAACGCAGGCGCGCCTGCCGCGCTGGTTCAAGCGGGCGTTGCGTAGCTGGCTGGCGCAGTTCTCGGTCGAACCGCGCGACGTGCTCGCCGTCGAGCTGGCGCGCATCGCGACCATACCCGGTATCACCGTCCGGCACGCGCAGCTGTACGGCGGCTATGCGGTGTATGCGGTGATTTCAAAAAGCTGAAATGCACTCAGTGGTGCGTCAGCCATTTGAGGCCGTAGAAGCTCGGCGCGATGACGCCAGCGGCCCACAGGAACGCCGAAGCGACGTTGGCGATCTGAAACTGCAGCTGCGGCATGCCCGCCATGCCGGCGATCACGGGGACAACGGCGCGCACGGGTCCGAAGAAGTGGCCGAGAAAGACGCCGAAGATCCCGTAGTTCTCGAAGAACCGATCGCCGCGATCCATCATATTGGGGTAATCGCGAAACGGCCACATGCTCCGGATTTCGTCCTTGTAGTAAAAGCCGACCCAATAGGACAGCGCATAGCCGAGCGATCCGCCGATCCAGGCGGCGAGAACCACCGTCCACACCTCGACGCCGCCGCTGGCGCCGAGCAGCCCGCCGATGCCAACGAGGATCACGGTGGAGGGCAGAAACAGCGAAATGAACGCCAGGCTCTCGCCGAACGCCAGCAGGAAGGCGACTGGCGCGGCCCACGCCTGGTTGGCCTGGACGAAGGCGATGATCGCATCGATATAGGGCTGCATACGGCTACGCGTCTTTCTTAAAGGGGCGCGCTCATGCCTTGCGGCACCGGCGTTTCATTTCCGCCCCAAGCTCGCGCGAAACTTCGCTCGCCAGCATGATGCCGCGCGAGACCTGAGCCGACGTCAGATTGCCGGCCGAGCGCAGCACACCCGGGGCTCGGTCAGCCTCGTTCTTGCCGTGCGCCAGCTCATCGCAGGTGAGGTCTTTTTTCTTGCTCTTCAAGGCAAACAGGCGGACGCCGGAGGCATAGGCTTCCGGAGGCGCGTGGGCTTTGACCCAGGCGCGGTCATGATCGTCGACGAGGTAGCGTAAGGTGCGCTGGCGCTTGGCGACGCAGTCGCTCGAATCATCGACGCAACTGAGACCCGAGCTCGCCCCCGTGGTGACGTTAGGACCGGAACAACCCACAGGCGCGACGGGGGCAAAGAGTAAAAGCAGGACCGGCAGGTGCCGGCGGCGGTAGAGAATCATTCTCGCTCCCTTGTCGGCGCGCCGTTACAGCCCGTAGAAGGCTCCCATGGCCGCGTCAAGGCGAAATGGGCGGCCACCGCGACGAAAGGTTCCAGCATGGCGCACGCGATCCGCATTCACGCCACCGGTGGCCCCGAAGTGCTGAATTGGGAGGCGGTTTCGGTTGGCGATCCGGGACCCGGCGAGGTGCGGCTGCGGCAGACCGCCGTCGGCCTCAACTACATCGACATCTACCATCGCACCGGTCTCTACAAGCTGGCCGGCCTTCCGGCCATCATCGGCATGGAGGGCGCGGGGACGGTCGAGGCGGTCGGTGCCGGCGTGACCGACGTCAAGGTCGGGGAGCGGGTCGCCTATGCCGGTGCCCTCGGCGCCTACGCCGACGAGCGGCTGATCGCCGCCGACCGCGTGGTGAAACTGCCCGACGCGATCGATGACGTCACGGCCGCCGCCATGATGCTGCAGGGAATGACCGCTCGCTATCTATTGCGCGAGACGTACCGCTGCACGCCGGACACCGTGCTATTGTTTCATGCAGCCGCCGGCGGCGTGGGGCTCATCGTGTGCCAGTGGGCGAAGGCGATCGGCGCGACGATGATCGGCACGGTCGGGTCGGACGAGAAGGCGCAACTCGCCCTGGCGGCGGGTTGCACGCACGTCGTCAACTACCGCACCGAGGATTACGTCGCCCGCGTGCGCGAGCTGACCGGTGGCCGTGGTTGCGATGTCGTTTACGATGGCGTCGGCAAGGATACCTTTCCTTCATCCCTCGATTGCCTGAAGCCGAGGGGGCTGTGGGTCAGTTTCGGAAATGCCTCCGGCCCGGTGCCGTCCTTCGACATGCAGATCCTTTCCGCCAAGGGGTCGCTGTACGCCACGCGGCCGACGATCATGACCTATACGGCGCAGCGGGCGGATCTGCTTGCCAATGCCGCGGAGTTGTTCAGCGTCGTCGCCTCGGGTGCGGTGAAGATCGCACCGAGCCGCACCTATCCGCTGCGTGAGGCGGCGCAAGCGCATCGCGATCTCGAAGCGCGCAAGACGACCGGATCGATCGTCCTCGTTCCTTGAGGCTTCGCTGCTTCGCCGATTGTGCGGGTATGGTTAGCGGCCGGTAACCATGACGGTGAAGGTCTTATTGCAGCGCGCTCAAAAGCGACGCGTTTGCGCCGCTTTGATGCAAGTTTGTTGCGCCCCGTTCACACCTGTGCCGCGCCGCCGTTTACCAGTTTTCATAAGCTCCCTGACATCCTAGCAGTAGCGCTCGAGCGGGAATGTCCGCCGGCGGTTCGGGGTACGGGCGGGACGTTCATGGCACGGCTGCAACTAAGTTCTCACGGCATTGAGGAGAGCACCGACTACGGCTCGACGCCGGATGCTCTTTTCCAACTCGGCCTTATGTATTGCGTAGGCCGGGATGTGGAACTCGATCTGATCGAGGCGCACAAGTGGTTCAATCTCGCGGCCATGCGCGGCAACGATGACGCCAAGCTGTATCGCTTCGAGCTTTCGCGCGAGATGTCGAAGCCGCAGATCGCGCGCGCACAGCGCCTCGCTCGCGAGTGGATCGCCACGCACTGAGCGCCTGCCCTGTTAACAGCCCGCCGGCTAGCACTTGCCGAACAGCGAGGCGACGCAGTCCCACGTCTTCTTCATGGCCCCGCCCACAGCCTCGCCGGTATCGGTGACGGCCTTGCCGGTCTTGTTGGCGAGATCCTCAACCACGGTCGGCTTCTTCTCCTCGACGGGTGCCGTTGCCTGGACCGGCGCGGGCGCCGGAGCTGCAAGGGGAGCCGCAGGCATCGTATCGACGGGGGCCAACTGCCCGGGACCGGTTGCGCCCGTCGTGGTCGGTTGTTCCAGGGGCGAAGCGCCCGGATCGCCTAGCGTGAACATCACCGTGCGTGTTTCACCCGGGCAGGGCGTTGCTTGCCCACGTGCGGCGCTGCAACTCGTATGGCCGCCGGCTTTGGCGAGTTCGGTAATGCACAGGAACTGCCCACGCGAGTTGCGCGCCGCCGCCGTCGCGTCGCCGCCGATGACGCAGCGATAGCTGGCGTCCGGTCCTTTGCAAGTCACGCAGTATTCTTGCGCTTCAGCGACAAGGGGCGGGAGCAGCACCGCTGCCGCAATCATGACTGTCCGCGTGCGCATGCAAGCCCACCCTACGGGTCCGGCCGCTTTTCGGCCTTGTCTTCCCACCGGCTGTGCAAACGATGCGGCGGTCAGCGACAGGCGTCAAGTGGGCCGGCGCGGGTGACCGCAGCAGCTGAATTCGCGCGGCTTGCAATCCCGCCACCTCGCCTCTATTAGGGCTCCTCCAGTGGAGCTGTGGCCGAGAGGCTGAAGGCGGCGGTTTGCTAAACCGTTATACGCT
>JBDTOR010000083.1:0-10020 GCA_039933175.1 Hyphomicrobium sp.
ACGTTGAGCGCGGCGACGGTGTCGGCCTTCACCTTGTCGATGGCGGCGGCGAGCGCCTTTTCTTCGTCCGCCTGCAGGAGCGAAGCATCGACCTCGCCGGCGTGGCTAACCTTGTCCTTCTTTTCCTCGATGGTGAGGATGTTCTGCGCGCGCTTGACGCCGGCCAGCAGGTTGGCCCCGTCGTCGGTCTTGAGGAACTCGGTCAGCGCCTCGACGCGCTTGACGATGAGCGCGAGGTCGTCCTGGCCGGGCAGCGAGAAGATGGCGTCGATAAGGTCGTGGCGCGCACCTTTGTCGCGCAGGTAGACCTTCAGCCGCTCCGCGAAGAAGGAAAGCAGGTTTATGGCAAGCTCTTGCTCGCCAGACACAATGTATCCCGCCGGCTGATCGATGATGCGTCCGCCTTCCTTGTGTTCACCTCCAAGCTTGGCCACTGCATCCCAGATTGAAAGATCAACGCCAGCTTCACGGAACACCTTCGCATGGGCCACTATCGAGCGGACGAGCGGCATGCGCAGGTCGTTCTCGAGGACGAGGCGGATGACGCCGAGCGCGGCGCGGCGCAGCTGATACGGATCGCCGGAGCCCGTCGGCTTTTCGCCGATGGCCCAGAAGCCGACCAGCATGTCGAGCTTGTCGGCCAGCGCCACGGCGACGGCGGCGCCGTCGCCTTCGCTCTCCAGCGGGACGGAGTCCGTCGGACCCTTCGGCTTGTAGTGCAGCTCTATGGCGCGGGCGATGGCCGGGCTCATGTGCTCGGCTTCGGCGTAGTAGCGCCCCATCAGCCCTTGTAGCTCGGGGAACTCGCCGACCATGCCGGAGACGAGATCGGCCTTGGCCAGCTCGGCGGCGCGTTGCGCCAGAGCCGCTTCGCACAGCTCCTGCGAGGTGGCGATCTGCCGGGCGAGCTCCTTGACGCGCTCGGCGCGCTCGAACTGCGTGCCGAGCTTCTCGTGGAAGGTGATGCCCTTCAACTCGTCGCGCATGATCTCGAGCTTCTTCTTGAGATCCTGCTCCCAGAAGAACTTGGCGTCGGAGAGCCGCGCGGCGATCACCTTCTCGTTGCCGGCGACGATGGTCTTGCCGCCGTCCTTGGCCTTCTGATTGGTGACCAGCAGGAAGTGGTTCGACAGCTTCTTGCCGTGGCGCAGCGAGAAGCACTTCTGGTGTGTCTTCATGGATGTCGTCAGGCATTCGGCCGGCACTTCGAGGAACGCCTTGTCGAACGCACCCATCAGGACGGTCGGCCATTCGGTGAGGCCGGCGTTCTCGGCGGCGAGCGCGTCATCCTCGACGAGCGTCAGGTGCGCTTCCTTAGCGAGCGCGTGCGCGCTTTCGTTGATCGAGGCGGTGCGCGTTGCAGAATCGAGCACGACCTTGTGCTTCTTCAATTCCTTCTCGTAGTCGGCAAAGCCCGTCACCTTGAACGGCTCGTGGCCGAGGAAGCGGTGACCGCGCGTCTCCTTGCCGGCCTTGATGCCAGCGATCTCGAACGGCACCACCTTGCCGTCGAGCAGCAGCACGATCGAATGCAGCGGGCGGATCCAGCGCAGCTCGGCGCCGTTGTCGAGCTTGGCATTAAAGCGCATCGTCTTCGGCCAGGGAAAATTGAGGATCGTCTCGCGCAGCACCTCGTTGACGATCTCCGCGGCGGCGCGGCCCGGCTTGTCGATGCGCGCGACGTAGAAGTCGCCCTTCTTGTCGTCCTTGACGATCTGCGCCTCGTCGATCGACTTAAGGCCGGCGCCTTTGAGGAAGCCCTGCAACGCCTGCTCGGGCGCGCCGACGCGCGGGCCCTTCTTCTCCTCCCAGACGGCCGGCGACTTCTTCGGCACGTCCTCGATGACGAGCGCGAGCCGCTGCGGCGTCGCGAAGGCGCGCGCCTCGCCGACGTCGAGACCCTTGGCCTTGAGACCGTCCACCATCAGGCGGCGCAGGTCGTCGGCGGCGCGCGTTTGCAGGCGGGCCGGGATCTCTTCGGAAAACAGCTCGAGCAGCAGCTCAGACATGGATGGTCTCAGGCCTCAAATTGGGAGGCGAAGACATACGTGATGCGGCGCGTACTGTCATCCCGGAAGCCGCCGCATCGACCGAAACGAAACTGCCCCCCATCCGTCATGGCCGCGGAGGCGGCCATCCACGCAAGTATCAACAGCTGCTACGGCACGGCCCCGGCCGCGCAGCGTGCAACGGAGCAACCCTCTTGTCCCAGAAGAGGACGTGGAGGCTGGCGTGGATCCCGGCCTGCGCCGGGATGACGTTAGTAGGTCCGCGTAGCGTCAATGGTCAGCCGATGCGGCCGTGGAGGCCGAAGTCATAGTCGGCGACGGCGAAAAGCAGGCGCTGCGGCTCGATGGTCATCGGCACGATCGAGATGATGATGTCGGTCTGGGCGCCGGCCGTCTGCATCAGATTGAGCATCAGATTGCCGTTCGGGGCGGCGAGAAAATCATGCATGAACATGAATGCGCTTTTCTGGTCGACGTCGAAGCGTCCCACGGCCCACGAGGCGAGGTGCGGCGACTCCTCCGGGTGCAGCACGTAGATGGCGATCTTCTGCAGTTGCGCCGCGTAAGGGCGCAGCGCCTCCTGCAACGCCTTGTCTTCGATGTCGCGCACTTCCAGGCGCGCCTCGATCTTGAACAACGGGACGGCGCGCCCCGGGCTCTCGCGCCAGATGCGCGAGGTCCACGACACGAGGCGCGGCTTGATCGGCAGCAGCTGCTCCTGCGGCGGGGCATCGCTGCCCTTGTGCGGAACGAGCGCCATCTCTCAGGGCACCGGGCTGAGCGTTTCGGCCTCGCCGACGATGGCGATGCCGAACTCGCGAAGTGCGCCGGTCGAAGCGAGGTAGCCGAGCCCAACGATCGTCAGTGCCACCACGAACCAGAAGATCGGCCGCCGGCGCCAGAAGAAGAACAGGTAGGCGAGGAATAGTGAGGGTACGCCAATAGCCAGTGCGCCAACGACGGTCGGTGAGATCATGCGCTCACTCCTTTGTTCGAGCTTCCTTTACGCGCCGCCTCCCGCGGTCTTGAGCCACGCGGCGCAGCAGGCCTTGGCCAGCTCGCGCACGCGCAGAATGTAGCTCTGCCGCTCGGTGACGGAAATGACGCCGCGGGCATCGAGCAGATTGAAGATGTGCGAAGCCTTGATGCACTGGTCGTAGGCCGGCAGCGCCATCTCGTGGCGGGTGTCCTTGTCGCCCGCCGCCAGCAGCGCCTTGCACTCCTTCTCGGCATCGTTGAAATGCTGCAGGAGAAGCGCGGTATCGGCGTATTCGAAGTTGAAGCGCGAATACTCCTGCTCGGCTTGCAGGAAGACATCGCCGTACGACAGCTTGCGCGCGTCGGAGCGGCCGTTGAACGACAGGTCGAACACGCGGTCGACGCCCTGCACGTACATGGCGAGGCGTTCCAGGCCATAGGTGATCTCGGCCGAGACGACCTCGCAGTCAAAGCCGCCGACCTGCTGGAAGTAGGTGAACTGCGTCACCTCCATGCCGTCGCACCACACCTCCCAGCCGAGGCCCCAGGCGCCCAGCGTCGGGCTCTCCCAGTCGTCCTCGACAAAGCGGATGTCGTGCAGCTCGGGCGACAGGCCGATGCGGCGCAGGCTTTCGAGATAGAGCTCCTGCATGTCGGCCGGCGCCGGCTTCATGATCACCTGCAGCTGATAGTAGTGCTGCATGCGGTTGGGGTTCTCGCCGTAGCGGCCGTCCTTGGGGCGGCGCGAGGGCTGCACGTAGCAGGCGTTCCACGGCGTGGGGCCGAGCGCGCGCAGCGTCGTCGCCGGATGGAAGGTGCCGGCGCCGACCTCCATGTCGTACGGCTGCAGCACGACGCAGCCCTGCTCCGCCCAGAAGCGCTGCAGGGCGAAAATGAGGTCCTGGAAAGATTTCTTCGGCTGCAAGGGCGCCACTTCGACGGAGGCGGATTTGGCGGCGAGACTGGTCGGCATTGGCTGCGGCCCTTGGGGAAATTGCGCCGCACTATACGCACATCCGCGCCCCTGTCACCCAGCTCGGGAAGCCCCGATTTCTTGCAGCTGGAGGGTGTCCGGCAGATGCGCGGTCATGCGGGCAAGCCGAGGATCATCGCCCGGCTGTCCGTAGACCTCGACGTAGAGCGTGACGAGCCAGTCCTGCAGCGTCGAGCGCGCAATGGTCGACTGGCCGGGCAGCCCTTGTACCAGCAGCTGCATGGCGGGCGGCGTTCCGCGCGACGACAACGGCAAAAGGTAGCGCAGGCCCGCGATCTTGCGGCAACCGTTGCGGGCGTAGAACTGCAACCGGCGGGGGATGTCGTTGCCTTCGCCGACGACGGCATCGGCGGCGTCGACCTCAAGCAGGCCGAAGCGGCCGGGGACGATGTTGCCCACGTGCGCGACGGCGGCATCAAAGAGAGCGGCGCCGAGACCCGCGGACCGGCGCGCGCCATCGACGGCGAGGTATTCCAGCAGCCAGAAGTCTTGGCTCGACGGGATGAACACGGCGGCGAATCCGACCACCTCGCCGCCGTCCTCGGCGAGGAGGAAGCTGTAGCGGTCATCGCCAACGTGCCGGCGCAGAAGCTCCGGTGGCTTCTGTTCCGACGGCTCGATGGCGGCAGTGTAGATGCGCGCCACCGACGCGAAGCGACGGTCGTCGTCAGGGTCGAGCAGAGATATCGTTGCGGTCAATGTGGCTGTCCTGCTGCCGTCGGCAAATCAGGCGGCCGGGAGGCGTTTACGTCAAGGTCGCTTTACTTCGTCCGCACCAATTCGCCTGCCGCCAATCAGTTTAGCGGCACGTTGATGATGCCCTGCAGGGTGTAGCCGCTGTAGTCGTTCGATCCGACGCCATCCCAGGATGCAAGACCGCGCACCAGCCAGCCGTCGGCTGTCATGACGTTGAGGCCGCCCTCGAGCCGGCCCCAGAAGTCGCCGGGTCCGACGACGAAGCCGTCGATGATGGCGACGTTCGGATTGTCGAAGTCCCACACGCCCTTGATCGCCGCGAACGGCTCGATGAACGTGTCGGCGGTGTGGGCGAAGCGGTAGCCGATCTCCGGACCGAACTGCAGCCGGCCGAGCGACACATCCTGCCCCGGCACGAACGTGCCCGCCGAGTTGGTGAAGGCGTCCTGACTCTCCGTCACGTACGCCAGTTCCGCCGTCGGCGTGATGCGCCAGGCGTCATACATCCAGTTGCCGGCGAGCGTGCCCTTCACCAGCCAGCGGCTGGTGTCGAAGGCGCCCGTCGTCGTGCCGATGGTGAGGTCGTTGTCGGAGCGGCCCCAGGCAGCACGCAGGTCGAAGTAGATGTTCTGATGGATCTGCGCCGACATGTACGGCCCGATCATCCAGCCGTTGCCGTCGACCTTGGAGGCCAGCACGCCGCTGTCGTCCTTCGCCCAGTCGAACTGCGCCAGCACGCCGACGATCATGTTCTCGGCGACGCGATAGTCGCCACCGACGTAGATGAGGCCCACGTGTCCGTCGCGGTCGATGTTGCCGGCATCGTCGGAGAAGCTCGAGTAGCGACCCTCCACCCAGATGTCCCAGGGCGAGGCGATCTCATAGGCGAGTGGCAGCGTTGCCCCGTCACCGGCACCAAGCGACATGCGGTCCATCTGTGCACCGGGCGCCTGGCGGCGCAGGCCGGAAAGGCTCTGCGAGAACTGAATGCTACTAGATCCAAGCGACGCCTGATCGGCATCGTTGAGGTGCGACGCGCCGCGGCCCGTCGCATCGCCAAGACCCGCGCCGAGACCCATCGCGCTGCCGAATTCGGCAGCTCCGCCGGCGGCGCTGGCAGCACCATTGCCCCCACTGGCCATGCGCGGGCCGCCAACCGTCGTGTTGTTGCGATTGACGAGGCTCATCGCACCCGGCGAATTCAGCAGAATGCCGTTGATGCGCGAAAGCAGGAAGCCCTTCGTCACCGCCCGGTCGTAGCTCGCGCCGGACGGGGACGGGGATGGGGATGGGGGCGCAGCCGATTGGCAGGTCGCCGTTACCATTGTGGCGGTAGCACTGGAAGGGAAGCCAGCCTGGAACTCGAGCGAAAGTGTACCGGCCTGGTTGGCTTGGACAATAAAGGTCAACGGACTGATCGATCCACCCCCACCGCCGCTTTGGGAGGAAATGAGAAAAATCCCGTTCCCACCCTGGGTAGTATAGGTGAGGATGATTTTATCGCCCGCCACAAAGCCTGGAGTCGATACGACCGGGCCGTCGGGAACATTGGTCACGTTCCATGCGCCGCCAGTGATTGCATCGCAGCCGGCCGAGGCGCGGGCCTCTCCGCTCGTTGCCAGGCAGAGCGCCGACACTGCGATGCTGAGAATTGCACTGCGCGCACGCGCACCATGCTTGAACATCGCCACGGCATTATCCCTTCGCGTATGAGTTGTCGGAAACGCGCAAACTCAACGGTAAGCGACCGGCACTTAGTTCAACGGCACGTTGACGGTGCCCTGCAGGGTGTAGCCGTTGTAGTCGTCGGAGCCGACGCCATCCCAGGAGGCGGAGCCGCGCACGTAGGTGCCACCCGCCGTCATCACGTTGAGGCCACCCTCGAGCCGGCCCCAGAAGTCGCCCGGGCCGACGACAAATCCGTCGATGATCGCAACGTTGGGGTTGTCGAAGTCCCATACGCCGCGGATCGCCGCGAACGGCTCGATGAAGGTGTCGGCCGTGTGGGCGAAGCGGTAGCCGAACTCAGGCCCGAACTGCAGCCGGCCGAGCGACACCGTCTGGCTCGGCACCAGCACCCCGGCCGAGTTGGTGAAGACGTTCTGGTTCTCTTCCACATACGCGAGTTCGGCCGACGGCGTGAAGCGCCAGGCGTCATACATCCAGTTGCCGGCGAGCGTGCCTTTGACGAGCCAGCGCGTCGTGTCGAACGTGCCGTTGGTGGTGCCGAGCGTCAGATCGTTGGTGGAGCCGCCCCAGGCGGCGCGCAGGTCGAGGTAGATGTTCTGATGGATCTGCGCCGACAGGTACGGCCCGATCATCCAGCCGTTGCCGTCGACCTTGGAGGCAAGGACACCGCTATCGTCCTTCGACCAGTCGAACTGCACCAGCGCGCCGACGATCATGTTCTGCGCCACGCGGTAGTCGCCGCCGAGGTACAGCACGCCGACATGGCCGTCGCGATCAAGGTTGCCGGCATCGTCGTTGAAGGCCGAGTAGCGGCCCTCCACCCAAACGTCCCAGGGCGAAGACGTCGCGTAGGCGAGCGGCAGCGCCCCGCCGTCACCGGCACCGAGCGCCATGCGGTCCTTGCTCTGCTGCGCCAGTGCCGCCTCGCGGCGCATCTTGGACAGCGAGTTGGAGAACTGGATATTCTGCGATCCGGCGCTGGCCGCGTCCGCGTCATCGAAGCGGCTGGCGCCGAAAGCGAGGCGGTCGGTGTTGACGCCGCCGCTATCGCCGAGACCCGCGCCTAATCCGGCACCGAGGCCCATGGCGCTGCCGAGGGCGGCGGCACCGCTCGCGACATTGGTCGTGCTGTTGCTCGCGTTGGCGATGTCCGTCGGCACGGTGCCGTTCGAGCGATTCATAAGGCTCGTCGAGCCAGGGTCATTCAAGAGGATGCCGTTTATGCGGCTGAGCAGGAAGCCCTTCGTCACCGCTTGCGAGGCGTCCTGGCTAGGCGCCCCGCCTTTGGAGCAGGTGGCGCGAAGCGTAATCCTAAATCCACCTGTGCCGCGATAGTATGTCTCGAGCACCTGCGTGGAGCTACTCATCGCCTGCTTGTACGTCTGTGGCGTAGACGAAGGATAGATCTCAGCCTCAACTCCGCCATCTACGAGAAAGTCGATATATCCGCCCGTTCCCGTCATGACAAAGGTGACGACTTCGGCGGAAGCGAATCCGGCGAGCGACGCTCCTGCCGATCCCGAATCCGTCAGATCGAAATATCCCGCATTGACTTGGTCGCATGCACTCCCAGACGGCGTCGCCGTAGCTACGGAAGGGACACTCATGCTCATTGCTGCGGCTGACACCAACGTGATCGATGCGCGCTTGGCGAAGTAGAGCATAGCTGCCATTCCCAACTGCCGAGTGTGCCGACGCGGTCCACAACCGATGCAACAAGGGAACAGCCCCGCTCGCGAGGCGCCGTCGCCTAATTCAGCGGCACGTTGACGGTGCCCTGCAGGGTGTAGCCGGAGTAATCGGAGGCGCCGACACCGTCCCAGGAGGCGGACCCGCGCACGTAGGTGCCGCCCGAGGTCATCACGTTGAGGCCGCCCTCGAGCCGTCCCCAGAAGTCGCCGGGACCGACGACGAAGCCGTCGATGATGGCGACGTTTGGGTTGTCGAAGTCCCACACACCGCGGATCGCCGCGAACGGCTCGATGAAGGTGTCGGCGGTGTGGGCGAAGCGGTAGCCGAACTCAGGCCCGAACTGCAGCCGGCCGAGCGACACCGTCTGGCTCGGCACCAGCACCCCGGCCGAGTTGGTGAAGGCATCGGCGCTCTCCTCCACGTAGGCAAGCTCCGCCGACGGCGTAATGCGCCAGGCGTCGTACCGCCAGTTGCCAGCGAGCGTGCCCTTGACCAGCCAGCGCGTCGTGTCGAACGTGCCGTTGGTGGTGCCGAGCGTCAGGTCGTTGGTGGAACGGCCCCAGGCCGCTCTGAGATCGAAGTAGATGTTCTCGTGCACCTGCATCGACAGGTACGGCCCGATCATCCAGCCATTGCCGTCGACCGTGGAGTCCAGCGCGCTCGAATCGTCCTTCGACCAGTCGAACTGCGCCAGCGCGCCGACGATCATGTTCTGCGCCACGCGGTAGTCGCCGCCGAGGTACAGCACGCCGACATGGCCGTCGCGGTCGAGGTTGCCGGCATCGTCGTCGAAGGCTGAATAGCGGCCCTCGACCCAGATGTCCCACGGCGAAGCCGTCTGGTAGGCGAGCGGCAGGCCGTCGCCGGCGCCAAGCGCCATGCGGTCCTTTGTCATTTGCGATTGCGCGGCCTGGCGGCGCATCTGCGACAAGGACTGCGAGAACTGGATGGACTTGCCACCGGTCGTGTCGAGGGTGTCGTCGCCGGCGCTACGCGCGCCCAGGCCCATGGCGTTGCCGAGACCGGAGCCGAGCCCCATGGCGTTGCCGAAGGTGGCGGCGCTGCTGGCGACATTGGTCGTGCCGTTGCCGGCGCTCGCAATGTTGGTCGGCACGGTGCTGTTCGATCGATTGAGCAGACTCGTCGCGCCGGGATCGTTCAAGAGGATGCCGTTGATACGCGCCGCGAGGAAGCCCTTGACTACGTCTTGCGAGGCGTCCTTGCCGGATGACGCTGGCCCTGCGCAGCTGGCAGTCACCGTCATCGTCGGCGTTCCGGGGGTGACGGCAAAGACTCCTTCGAGATGCGTGTCGCTAGCGGTTGAAACCGTGAACGTCACCGTCTGCGGTGTCGACGTGAGGCCGACGGACAAGACGATGTCTTGCGCCCCATTGACGAGGTGAAATTCGCCGTCCTGCCCGCTGACCGTGAATGAGAGGCGGTTGCCGATGCTGAAGCCCTCGACCATCGCATAGAGCCCGACGTTCTGCAGATTGACGGTGTCAAAAAAGGAAATCGACGCGCAACCGTCGCGTGGGAAATCGGCCAAAGCGGGCGTGGCTGCCACGAGAAATGCCATTGTAGCGAACAGCTTTGCGCGGCCGCGAAGTTGATGGCTGAACATGGCGTCGGCCTCAAGAATTGGTGTATGCGAAATGCCTTTCGCGGCCGACACGCGCCACTGGCGAACGGCGTTTTTAATGATTTGTTAATCCGCTGATTCGCCTCACTTGAACAGAAGTTATCAAAGCGATTGCAACCTGTAGTTACCCCACGGCAACACACAGGTTCTCCACAGGGCGGCCGGCGCGCCCTGCTAGTTCAGAGGAACGTTGAGGGTGCCTTGCAGCGTGTAGCCGGAGTAGTCAGAGGCGCCGACGCCGTCCCACGAGGCAGAGCCGCGCACGTAGGTGCCGCCCGAGGTCACGACGTTGAGGCCACCCTCAAGCCGGCCCCAGAAGT
>JBDTOR010000084.1:0-9965 GCA_039933175.1 Hyphomicrobium sp.
TGCGGCGTCGTCACCGGCGACGGCCGCCGCCTTTCCGCCGGCGCCGTGGTTCTGACCACCGGCACTTTCCTCAATGGCCTGATCCACCTCGGGGAGCAGCAGATCCCCGCCGGGCGTTCCGGTGAAGCCCCCGCCCTCAAGCTGTCGGAAAGGTTGTATGGGTGGGGGCTGCAACTCGGCCGCCTCAAGACGGGCACGCCGGCGCGATTGAGCAAGGCCTCAATCGATTGGGACGGCCTGGAACAGCAGGCGGCCGACGACCCACCGGTCCCGTTCTCCTTCCTGACCGAGCGGATCACCACGCCGCAAATCACCTGCGCTGTCACCCGCACGACCGAGGCGACGCACGCCATCATTCGCGAAAATCTGCACCGCTCGGCCATGTATTCGGGCCAGATCGCCTCGACCGGCCCGCGCTACTGCCCGTCCATCGAGGACAAGGTGGTGCGCTTCGCCGGCCGCGAAACGCACCAGGTGTTCCTCGAGCCCGAAGGCCTGGACGACGACACCGTCTATCCCAACGGCATTTCGACCTCGCTGCCGGCCGACGTGCAGCTCGACTTCATCCGCACCATGCCGGGGCTGGAAAAGGCCCTCATCAAGCGGCCCGGCTACGCCATTGAGTACGACTACGTCGACCCGCGCGAGCTCAGCCCGGCGCTTCACGTGAAACGCCTGCCGGGGCTTTTTCTGGCCGGGCAGATCAACGGCACGACGGGATATGAGGAAGCCGCCGCCCAGGGCTTGGCCGCCGGGATCAACGCCGCCTTGCTGGCGGGCGGCTCGGCCGAGACGTTCGCCGTCTCCCGCGCCGACGGCTATCTCGGCGTCATGATCGACGATCTCGTCACCCGTGGCGTGACCGAGCCCTACCGCATGTTTACGTCCCGCGCCGAGTACAGGCTGCGCTTGCGGGCCGACAACGCCGATCAGCGCCTGACGCCGGAGGGGCTACGAGTCGGGTGTGTTGGCGCTGCAAGACGCGTTGCCTATGAAGCCAAGTCCGCCGCCCTCACCGAGGCTGCCGCCGCGCTGCGCGGGCTTTCGCTGACGCCGACCGAGGCGGGCCGGCACGGCTTGGAGGTCAATCGCGACGGCCGCCGCCGCTCTGCCCTCGACCTGCTGACACTCCCGGGGGTCGACATGGCGCGCCTCGCCGGCATCTGGCCTCAGATTGGAGCGATCGCCCCGGCCATCGCCCATCAGGTGGCCGTCGACGCGCGCTACGCCTCCTATGTCGCCCGGCAGGATCTCGACGTCGCCGCTCTGCGCAAGGACGAGGCCCTCGCTATTCCCCCCGGTTTCGACTTCAGCGGCCTTCCGGGCCTCTCCACCGAAGTCCGCCAGAAGCTGCTCCGCCATCGCCCCGCCAGCCTTGCCCAGGCTGCCCGCATCGACGGCATGACGCCGGCGGCCTTGCTGCTGCTCCTCGCCCACCTGAAGTCGGCGCCCGCACGGAAATCCGCCTGATGGCGCCCGCCGAGATTCGCGACGCGGCCGGCTTCGCCAGCCAGTTTTCTGTTTCACGTGAAACGATTGATAAACTATTGGCTTATGAGGCCCTGCTGAGGCAGTGGCAGAAGACCATCAACCTCGTCGCGCCCAGCACGCTCGACACCATCTGGTCGCGGCACTTCGCCGATTCCGGCCAACTGCTGGCGCTGGCGCCGGCCGACGCCAAGCGTTGGCTGGACATCGGCTCGGGCGCAGGATTCCCCGGCCTGGTGCTGGCAATTATGCTGGCCGAGCGCGACGGCGCTAAAGTCACCCTCGTCGAGAGCGATACGCGCAAGGCCGCCTTCCTCGGCGAGGTCGCCCGGCGAACGGGAGCAGCTGTGGACATCCGCCCAGACAGAATCGAAAAAGTCGCGACTCAATCTAAGCTTGGCGCTGTCGACGTGATCACCGCACGCGCGTTGGCGCCCTTGCCGCGTCTTCTCGAGCTGGCGGCCCCGGCCTTTTCAGCCCACACCACCGGGCTGTTTCTGAAGGGCCGCGAAGCCGAAACGGAAGTCGACGCGGCAAAGGAGCGGTGGTCATTCGCCGGCGAGCTGCGTCCGAGCCTCACGGACCTGGGCGGCCGAATCGTCGTAGTCCGCGCGTTAGAGGCCAAGGCGTCAGAGGCCAAGACGGGGGATCAAACGCGATGAGCGCGACGAGAACACTGGCGATCGCCAACCAGAAGGGCGGCGTCGGCAAGACCACCACGGCAATCAACCTCGGTACTGCGCTGGCCTCCATCGGCGAGCGCGTGCTGGTGCTCGATCTGGACCCGCAGGGTAACGCCTCGACCGGTCTCGGCATCGCCGTCGAAAGCCGGCCCAAGACGACATTCGACGTGCTGACCGGCGGCTCAGGGTTGCTCGAGTGCGCTCTGCCGACCGCGGTGCCCGGGCTGTATGTGGTCCCTGCCAACTCCGATCTCGTCGGCATCGAGGCAGAGCTGACCGACGCCAACCGGCCGTACCGCCTGCGCGATGCCGTCTCGGCGCTGTTCGCCAGGCAGCGCTCGATGCCGCCTGATCAGGCCTTCAACTACATTCTCATCGACTGCCCGCCGTCGCTCAATCTGCTGACGCTCAACGCGCTGTCGGCTGCCAATGCCGTGCTGGTGCCGGTGCAGTGCGAGTTTTTCGCACTGGAGGGCATCTCGCAGTTGAAGGAATCTATCGACCAGATCCGCGCGACACTGAACCCGTCGTTGGAGATTCAGGGCGTGGTCCTGACCATGCACGATGCGCGCACCTCGCTGTCCAAGGAGGTGGCCGATAACGTCCGCGCCTTCTTCGGACCGAAGGTCTACGAGACGATCATCCCGCGCAACACGCGCGTCGCCGAGGCGCCGTCGCACGGCAAGCCCATCCTTTTGTACGACTTCGATTGCGCCGGCAGCCAGGCCTACATCAAGCTCGCGACCGAGATCATCGACCGCGAGCGCCGCAACCAGGCTGCCTAAAACAACGCTTCCAAGGCCCACGAGGACCCATGAACGCCCCTATGCCAAGTCGTCTCGGACGCGGCCTCGCCGCCCTGATGAAAGAGCCGGTGCAAGGTTCTGCGCCGCTCCCGCCGGAAGGCCAGCAGCGGATGGTGGCGACGGCGGACGTGCGCCCGAGCCGGCTAAATCCGCGCAAGGAGTTCCGCGAGGATGATCTTGCGGAGCTGACCGAGTCGATTCGCTCCAAGGGGCTCGTACAGCCGATCATCGTGCGGCCTGCCGAGGGCGGCTATGAGATCGTCGCCGGCGAGCGCCGCTGGCGCGCGGCGCAGAAGGCCGGTCTGCACACGGTGCCGGTCATCGCTCGTGACCTCACCGACAAGGAGGTTCTCGAGCTTGCCATCATCGAAAACGTGCAGCGCACCGACCTCAACGCCATCGAGGAAGCGGGGGGCTATCGCGAGCTGATCGAGCGCTTCGACTACAGCCAGGAGGCGCTCTCCGAAATCATCGGCAAGAGTCGCAGCCATGTCGCCAACACGCTGCGCCTCCTGAAGCTGCCCGACGGCGTGCAGACCATGGTGCAGGATGGTCGCCTCACCGCTGGCCACGCACGTGCCCTGATCGGCCGCGGCGACGCGGAGGGTCTGGCGCAGCGCATTGTCGCCGATGGCCTCAATGTGCGCGAGGTCGAGGCGCTCGTGCAAGGTGGCGAGGTGGCCAGCGTCCCTTCGGTGTCGCGTACGCCGCGCGACAAAGATCCCGACACCAAGGCCTTCGAGAAAGAGCTTTCTGGCATCCTCGGCCTCAAGGTGGAGATCAAGCGCGGCTCCGGCGAGAGCGGCAATCTCATCATCAAGTTCGGCAACTTCGACCAGCTCGACTACATCCGCCAGCGCCTCGGCGGCGGCTGATCCCGCCGGCTGGCGCTTGACGCAGGCCCCCGCTTGCTGCATCTGCCGGACGCGATAAGCCCTAGTGTCCCGATTCCGAAGTTCGCCAAAGCTCGCTGCTGGGACCGTGGAGCGAACTTCGGAATCATAAGGGACACTAGAAGCTTAGGCTTGCAAGTGTGATTCAGATCGAGCAATTCGCTCGATACCTCGCCGCAGATGGATGGCGAATTGATCGATCATCACACTTGCGTCCGTTGAGGATCGTCCCATGAGCGACGACGTGTTGGTGCAACTTGCGGCTACCATCAAGTCCCGCCGCGCAGCAGCGGCGGACAACTCCTACACGCGGCAACTGCTCGATAGCGGCCCCGCTCGTTGCGCCAAGAAGCTAGGCGAGGAGGCGATCGAGACGGTTATCGCCGGTGCCAGCGAGGGCGACGAACAGCTAAAGGCCGAGGCTGCCGATCTCCTCTATCATCTGCTCGTCCTGCTGGAGAGCCGCGGTGTCGCCATCACCGACGTGCTCGCCGTGCTCGACAAGCGGAAGGGCGTCTCCGGCCTGAAAGAGAAAGCGGAGCGCTCAAAGGGCTGATATAGCAGTGACAATTCAGCTGCCGGCGTAGAACGCGATGTCCTATCCCGCCAATCTGCAATTCTCCCCCTACCGCGTATTCGAGCGCGATGAGTGGGCGCGTCTGCGCCTCGATACGCCGATGACCCTCAAGGAGAGCGAGCTTGAGCAGCTCTCCGGTCTCATTGAGGAACTGTCGGTGGCGGAGGTCGAGCAGATCTATCTGCCGATGTCGCGTCTGCTGAACCTGTACGTGGCGGCCGCCCAGCAGTTGCATTCGGTGTCATCGAAGTTTCTCAGTCGCAGCGACGGCAAGGTCCCCTTCATCATCGGCGTCGGTGGCTCGGTGGCGGTGGGCAAGAGCACCACGGCCCGCGTGCTGAAGGCGCTGCTGGCGCGCTGGCCGGATCATCCGCGCGTCGACCAGATCACCACCGACGGCTTTTTGTGGCCGAACGTCGAGCTCGAGCGCCGGCAGATCATGGACCGCAAGGGCTTCCCCGAGAGCTTCGACACCTCCCGCCTGCTGAATTTTCTCGCCAGCGTGAAGTCCGGCGTCAAGCGCGTCGAGGCCCCGGTTTATTCGCACTTCCACTACGACATCCTGCCCGATCAGAAAGCCGTCATCGAGAACCCCGACATTCTCATCGTCGAAGGTCTCAACGTGTTGCAGCCGGCGCGCATGCCACGCGGCGGCGAGGCCATTCCCTTCGTGTCGGATTTCTTCGACTTCTCGATCTATCTCGACGCCGATCCGGAGGTCATTCAGGAGTGGTACGTGGCGCGCTTCATGCGGCTGCGAACCACGGCTTTCCGCGATCCGGCCGCCTACTTCCACCAGTACGCCAGCCTGGCCCCCGATGCGGCGCTGGCGCGCTCTCTGGAAATCTGGCGCAGCATCAACCTGAAGAACCTCGAAGAAAACATCCTGCCGACGCGGCAGCGCGCCAGCCTGATCCTGCGCAAAGCGGCGGACCACCACGTCGAGTCCGTGGCGCTGCGCAAGCTGTAGCAGCTTCGGCAGACACAAAAAAAGGCCGCCTGGGGAGGCGGCCTGACAAGTTACAACGCTCTAGCTCTAGGTCTTAGGTGCCGGTAGTGCCGCTCAATGGATGCGCGGCTTCATCGGTTTTCGCGGCGTCGATGCCGCGACGACGAATGCGCCGATGGCGAGTTGGCCTCGCATGGCCATGTCGATCGTCGGTAGTCGCAGCCAGTGCTGGGCCAGCACCATCTGCTGCTCTATCGCCGTGCTGACCGCCCAAAGCCCGAAGTCATAGCAGACTGCCAACAGCGGCGGCTGAGGCAGGGCGGAGGCGGCGGTGGCGATAGTCTCTTGCGGCGTCGCCGTCGTGGGCGCTGCCGGGATATGAGTGCGCATGCTTGCCAACGGGCGGCGCGATGCCAGCCGTGCCGGGCCGGGGCGCGCATGCGTGCGGGGATTGGTGTGGAAGTCGCGGCGGGCGTCGGCCATCAAGCGCGTCTGGTCCATGCGGAACTTGTCGCGCAGCCGGCGGATGACGGACGGATCTTCGACGCCCAGCGAACGAATGGCGGTGGTTGGCTTCAGTGCGGGATTGGCAGTGAGGAGCGCCGCGAGGCTTTCCAGCTGCCGGCTGTCGTCTACGCCGGTACCTTTCGGACGCCCGTAACGCGCTGTCGTGGTCAGCATGCAATCGGTCCCCATGACCTCGAGATCGGCTCGAATCGCTATGGGGATTATGTTGGTGCGTCAGGACGTTGCCAGGGAGAATAAATGTCTTGTAGCAGCGAGTTGACGCAATCGGCGGTTATTGTGTCTCAATTGCATCCGCTAATTGTATCGGCACGCTTCAAGATCCGAGGAGTGTCAGGCAGAAACGAGGCCCTCCGCCCGCGCGATAGCAACCAGTGGCGTCTCGGGTCGGGCGCCGATGTGGCTGATCACCTCGGCGGCGGCAAGACTGCCGAGGCGCCCGCAGTCGGGCAGCTTCAGATTGCGCGTATAGCCATAGAGGAATCCCGCCGCATAAAGATCGCCGGCGCCGGTCGCGTCGACGACCTTGGCGACAGGCGCGGGGCGCACCTGCACCGTGTCGTTCGCCGTCACGATCAATGACCCGGCCTCCGAACGTGTCAGCACGGCGATCTCGCATTCCCCGCGCACGGCCGTCAGCGCTTCATCGAATGAGTTCACCTCGTACAGGGCCGTGATCTCCTTCTCGTTGGCGAACAGAATGTCGATCTCGTTCTTGACGAGGTTGCGGAAGTCGGCGCGATGGCGGTCGACGCAAAAGGCGTCGGACAAGGAGAGCGCGGTCTTGCGCCCGGCCTTGGCGGCGATGGCGGCGGCGGTGTGAAACGCCGCCTTGGCCTCCGGCTTATCGAACAGGTAGCCTTCGAGGTAAGTGACTTTGGCGGCCGAAATGATATCGGCATCGACCTCGCCGGAGCCGAGTTCGGTGCTGGCGCCGAGAAAGGTGTTCATCGTGCGCTCGCCGTCCGGCGTGACGAGGATGAGGCACACGGCGGTCGGCAGGCCGCCGGTAGCGTAGCCGGTTTCGAAGGAGACGCCGGAAGCGCGGATATCGTGCCAGAAAACCTTGCCGAACTGGTCGTCGGAGACGCGGCCGATGAAGGCGCCCTTGCCGCCGAACGAGGCGAGCCCGGCGATGGTGTTGGCGGCCGAGCCGCCCGAGCGCTCGATCGCCGGGCCCATCAGGCCGTACAGCCGGTCGGCTTCCGGGGCATCGATTAGACGCATGAAGCCCTTCGGCAGGTCGTGCTTCGACAGAAACCCATCGTCGCAGCGTCCGATGATGTCGACGATCGCATTGCCAATGCCGACAACGTCGTAGCGCGTCTCTTGCATAGAGCCCCCAATGGATGGATGGCGCGCACTATAGGGCCGGATCGGCTGCCGACAAGCCGGTAGCCGAAGGTCCGGAAATGTGCCGCGTTCCGCGGTTAATCAGGCGCGCCCTGCGGCCGGCCGGGCAGCGCCGGCGAGTGCGATCAGCAGCTCTTCGGTAATCGCATCCTCGAGCGGAGACGTGAGGCGGGCTGCCTTGGCCGCCTGATTGGCGCGGGCGAGCGCTTGCGCGAGGCGGGGCGTCGACCACATCCGGCATTGCAGGCCGATGGCATCCTTCTGCTTGAAATGCACAGGCGGGCGCTGCTGGCGGATCGCTTCCTCGAACGAGGTGCCGGCATCGAGATCGGTGCGGATGCGGTGCAGTCGTTGCAGGGAGCGCTGCAGCGCGGAGATGATCATTTGCGCGCTTTCGCCGGACGAAACCGCGCGCGCGAATTCGGCGACGGCCCGCGCCGCGTCTCCGGACGCTGCCGCGTTGAGGGTGCGGTCAATGGCGAGCTCGGAGGCGTCGCCGACAATCGCTTCGATGTCCTCGATGTCGACCGTGGCCTTGCCGGCGACGTAGAGCGCCAGCTTCTCGATCTCGCCGCGCGACATGGCGCGGTCGGCGCCCATGCGGGCAACGAGCATCTCGCGCGCGTCGGACGTGATGCCGAGCCCATGGGCCTTGAGGATGTCGCGAACGAGGCCCTCGATGTCCGCCGCTTCATCGCCGTAACAAGCGACCGCTGCGGCTTGGGCGGATTTCTCGAACAGCGCTCGCAGGGCGTCGGTCGGCTTCAGGTTGCCGGCCTCGACGATCAAGGTGGCGGCCAGCGTGCCGCCTTCGAGCAGCGGCTGCAGGGCGGCAGCGCTGATGCGGCGGCCGGCCGTGGCGCGCACCACCTTGGAGCCGCCGAACATCGGTATCGTCTGCAGCTCTACGGCCAGGCGGTCCGGATCGTTGTCGAGGTCGGCGTCATCGAGGCGAATGATCTCGCCGGCCTCGCGGGAGGCGACCAGCGCGGCGAGCTTCGTCGCGCGCTCGGAGATCAGGCCGGCGTCGGTGCCGTAGAACAGCACTGCGGGTACCTTGGGCCCAGGCGGGTTGAGGTACGACTGAGCTTGATGGGCCTTGATGGCGACCATGATTGCGCGCCGGTCAGAACAACGACAATGGCGGAGCGTCGGGCGCTTGGATCAGGCAGCGCCGGAAAGGTAGGCGGCGAGGCGGCCCTTGAGCTCGTCGCCGATGGTCTTGGCGACGCGATCCTCGGCGTCCTGGCGGGCCCGCACGTTGGCGAACACGGAATCGAAGCGCTGGAAGGCGGCGCGGCCGTTGCTCTCGCCGGTGAGTGCCACGGATTTATCGGCAAGGCGCACCAGGCGGAAGCTGGTGCTGAGATTGTAGACGCTGCCGCTGGAGTTGCCGTCGGACTGTACGAGGGTCGGCGTGATCGATTCGCGGATGATGATCTCAAGCCGATAGGCGGGCTGCGCGGGGAGGCCGCCACCGGTCGCCTGATAGATCAGCTCATTGCGCAGACGCTGCCCGACACGGCCCGGAATGGGGGCGATCTCGAGTTCGGCCAGCTTTTGATTGACGTCAGTACCGCCGACGAGGGCGGAGGAGGCGTACATGGGGCGGAAACCGGAATCGCCGCAGCCGGCCACGAGCATACAAGCCGCAGCGCACGCTAACGCAACCCGGATCATCCCTTGGCGGCTAGCAAACATCGCCCGCCCCTGTGTTTCGCCCTCACCCGACGACATTCACAATCCTCTGCGGCACGACGATGACCTTCTTGACCGGCCGGCCTTCGAGCGCCTTCAGCACCGGCTCTAGCCTGAGTGCTGCCGCCTCGATTTCCCCAGAATCCGCCGTCCGGGCAATGGTTAGTTCGTCCCGTCGCTTACCATTCACCTGTACGGCAATGGTGATCATATCGTCAACGAGCAAGGTCGGATCGGCCTGCGGCCAGGATTGATTGGCGAGCAGAGTGTTGTATCCGAGCCGCGCCCAGCTTTCTTCGGCCAAATGCGGCATCATTGGGCCGATCATCTGCACCATAAATTCGAGCGCCTCGCGCTGCGCCCAGGCGGAATCTTCCCCCGCTTTTCCCAGGGCCTGCCCAAGAACATTTGCGAACTCGTAGACTTGGGCCACGGCCACGTTGAAGCGCAGGCTCTCGATCGAGCGGGCGACCTGGTCGAGCGCCTTGTGGGAGGCGCGGCGCAGGGCGGTCGCCTCGGGGCCGAAGGCGGCCGGCTTGGGCGCGTCCTTGGCTGCCGCCGTGTCGACGCCCTGGTCGATCAGCCGCCAGATGCGCTGCAGGAAGCGGCGGGCGCCATCGACTCCGACGTCGGTGTAGATGACGTCGCGCTCGGGCGGGCTGTCCGACAGCACGAACCAGCGGGCGACGTCGGCTCCGTAGCGGTTGACGAAATCGTCGAGGTCGACCGTGTTCTTGCGCGACTTCGACATCTTCTCGACCGAGCCAATGGAAGCCCGCTCGCCGGTCGAGATCTCGAACGCCTTGCGCGATGGTCCCTCGCCCTCGAGGCGAACCTGCGAGGGCTGCAGCCAGCCGCCGTGCCGCGATTTGTACGTTTCGTGCGTGACCATGCCCTGCGTGAACAGCGCGCTGAACGGCTCGCGCACGTTCGACGTCAGCTGCAGATGGCCAGTGTCGGAAATGGCGCGCGTGAAGAAGCGCGAATAGAGCA
>JBDTOR010000085.1:0-9897 GCA_039933175.1 Hyphomicrobium sp.
CCAGCAGGAAGCGGATGCAGCGGCCCTGCGCCGTCGTCAGCAGCACGTCGTTGCCCGGCGTGCAGATGCGGACGGCGACGATTGAGTCGCCGTCGTCCAGCTTCATGGCGATCTTGCCGTTGCGGTTGATGTTCTCGAAATCCGATAGCGCGTTACGGCGCACCTTGCCGGAGCGCGTGGCAAAGGCGAGCTGCAGCGTGCCCCACGTCTCGGCGTCCTCGGGCAGCGGCAGGATCGAAGTGATGACCTCGCCCTGCGCCAGCGGCAGCAGGTTGACCAGCGCCTTGCCGACCGCGGTCGGCGTCGACGCCGGCAGGCGCCACACCTTCATGCGGTAGCACATGCCGCGCGAGGAAAAGAACAGCACCGGGGTATGCGTCGAGGCGACGAACAGCGTGGTGATAACGTCCTCTTCGCGCGTGCCGGCGCCCGAGCGTCCCTTGCCGCCGCGCCGTTGCGCACGATAGGTCGCCAGCGGCACGCGCTTGATGTAGCCCTTGAGCGAGACGGTGACGACGCAGTCCTCGCGCTGGATGAGATCCTCGTCCTCGACGTCGCCGTCCATCTCGAGGATTTCGGTTTTGCGCGGCGTGGCGAACTCGTCGCGGATGGTGGTCAGCTCGCCCCTGACGATCTCGACGATGCGCAGGCGCGACGCGAGGATGGCCAGGTATTCCTTGATCTCCTCGCCGATCTTCTTCAACTCGTCGGCGATCTCGTCGCGGCCCAGGGCCGTGAGGCGGGCAAGGCGCAATTCGAGGATGGCCTTCGCCTGCTCCTCGGACAGCTTGTAGGTGCCGTCGGCCGCCACCTTGTGGCGCGGGTCGGCGATGAGCATGACGAGCGGAGCGATATCGTGCGCCGGCCAGTCGCGCTCCATCAACTGCTCGCGCGCCACGGCCGGGCTCGGCGCGTGGCGGATGAGCTTGATCACCTCGTCGATGTTGGCGACGGCAATAGCGAGACCGACCAACACGTGCGCCCGGTCGCGCGCCTTGTTGAGCAGGAACTTGGTGCGGCGCGAGACCACCTCCTCGCGGAAATTGGTGAACGCCTCGACCATGTCCTTGAGATTGAGGCTCTCCGGCCGACCGCCGTTGATCGCCAGCATGTTGGCGCCGAACGTCGTCTGCAGATCGGAAAAGCGGTAGAGCTGGTTCAGCACCACGTCGGCCACGGCATCGCGCTTCAATTCGATGACGATGCGCATGCTTTCGCGGTTGGTCTCGTCCCAGATATCGGCAATGCCTTCGACGCGCTTTTCGCGCACCAGGTCGGCGATCTTCTCTATCAGCGTCTTCTTGTTGATCTGGTAGGGGATCGCCGAGACGATCAGCGCCTCGCGATCCTTGCGCACCTGCTCGACCTCGACCCTGGCACGCATGAGAATGGAGCCGCGGCCCTTGTGATAGGCGGCGAGGATGCCGGCGCGGCCGATGATAAGGCCGCCGGTCGGGAAGTCCGGGCCCTGCACGATCTGGCACAGCTCGTCGATGGAGATCTCGGGATTTTCGAGGTGCGCCAGGCACGCGTCGATCACTTCGCCGAGGTTGTGCGGAGGAATGTTGGTCGCCATGCCGACGGCGATGCCGCCGGCTCCGTTGACCAGCAGGTTGGGGAACTTCGCCGGCATCACCGACGGCTCAAGCAGGCGGTCGTCGTAGTTCGGCTTGAAGTCGACCGTGTCCTTGTCGAGGTCATCGAGCAGGTATTGCGCGATCTTCGACAGGCGCGCCTCGGTGTAGCGTTCGGCGGCAGGCGGGTCGCCGTCGACCGAGCCGAAGTTGCCCTGGCCGTCGATCAGCGGCACGCGCAGCGAAAATTCCTGCGCCATGCGCACCAGCGCATCGTAGATGGCAAGGTTACCGTGCGGATGGAAGTCGCCCATCGTGTCGCCCACGACCTTGGACGACTTCATGTGCTTCTTGTTCCAGTCGAGCCCCAGCCGCTGCATGGCGTAGAGGATGCGCCGGTGCACGGGCTTGAGGCCGTCGCGCACGTCGGGCAGCGCGCGCGAGACGATGACGCTCATCGCGTACTCGAGGTACGAGCGTTTCATCTCTTCGGCGAGCGTAATGGGTCGGATGTCGCTCGGCTCTTTGCCGCCGGGCGTCTTTTCGTCGGTGCTGTCGGCCACGATTTTGTGCTGTCCGCTGATAGCGCGACGCACGCCGGTCGGGCGTGCGTCGGAGGGATCGGAATCTCTCTGGAGAGTACCCCAATTCGCCGCCCCGGTGCAATGCGCGCGACGCTATGCAGCGGGGCTGGCGACGGGATAATTCCGCTTGATTTTTCCGTAACTTAGAGGCGCCGGAAAAACTGCCATGCACCCGGACAGGCGACTTGTGCGCGACACAGGGAGGGGCTACATGCCGTGAGGCGGCAGCATGGTTAATGCAAGCTTGCCGACCGGGGCCGCGAGGCGGACCGGAGACCGGATGAAGGAGAGTTCGATGCACAGAGGCGTGTTGGCCATGGCGGCCGTCGTAGCGGTATGGACGCTGCCGGCCTTTGCCCAGACGGCCACCGTTGCGCAGGACGTGTTTCTGACGACGCAGGGCGACGGCCAGTATCTCGCCAAGGATCTCTTGCTCGGCGCCAAGGTGCATAACGCCGATGGCGTGATCGTCGGCGACGTCGAGGATCTGATCCTCAACGCCGACAACCAGGTGCAGGGCGTCGTCATGGGCGTCGGCGGCTTTGCCGGCTTCGGCGAGAAGCGCGTCGGCGTCACGCTGTCGGCGCTGCAGATCAAGCACGAGAACGGCATCGTCACCGTGACGCTGCCGCAGGCGACGAAGGAGACGCTCGACGCGCTTCCCGCCTTCGAGCGCAAGACGCCGCCGAAGTCGCTCGTCGACCGCGCAATCGAGAAGGCGAAGGAGCTTTCCGACAAGGGCTCGGTGACGGCCAAGGAAGCCTACGAGAAGGCCAAGGTGGAAGCCGGCCCGGCCATCGAGAAGGCGAGCGAGGCGGCCAAGAAGACCTATGAGGAGAGCGTGAAGCCGGCGCTGGAGAAGGCGGGCGAAGCGACCAAGGACGCTTACGACGCGGCCAAGAAGGCGATGGATGCGCCGCCGGCCGACAAGCCCGCGACGACAACGGAAGCCCCGGCAGCCGAACCAGCGGCACCGGCGACGCCGCCCGCCGACGCTCCGAAAGAGACGCCGCCCGCGCAGCCCTGATCGGCACGCGCGTCACCCGGCAGAAACAAAAAGAGCCCCGCAGCGATGCGGGGCTCTTCGTTTATGCGGATCGTGGTGAGCGGCTTAGCGGCCGAACACGCAGACAGTGGCCGGGCCCTTGATCAAGTTGAGGCCGAGCGTCTGCCGATACGTCAAGTCGACGCGATCGATGGCGCGACGCTCGCCGCGCAGATCGAGCGGAGGCGTCTCATCGCCGTCGCCGATCTTCTTGCGCACCTGCAGCTGGTCAGGCGGCCCGCGCTCGTAGACGACCGTAAGGTCCATGATCTCGATCTTGCTGCCGCGCACGCGCAACTGGATGGCGCTGAAGCGGCCTTCGCGCCGTCCGACCTTGATGGAATCCCGATCGGGTTTGATCCCGACCTTGTTGCAGCCGAGTTCCTCCCAGCGCGCCATCGGCGGCGGGGGCGGCGGCGGCATGTCGCGCAGACCGAACACGGCAACCTTGGCACGGCCGCGGAAGCTCGGACGCGAGCGATAGGTGATATCGATGCGGTCGATGGAACGGTCGCCCCAGCCGAACTGGATCGGCCGCGTGCGGCCACCGGCGCGGATGAACTCGCGCACGCGCACGTCCTGCGGCGGACCGCGGTTGAAGATCACCTTGAGGTCGAGGATCTCGACGTCGTTGTCGCGCACTTCCAGCGCCAGCGCGCTGAAGCGGCCCTCGCGGCGGCCGACGCGGATCACGTCGCGGTCGACGCCGAAGCCGACGGTCTGCTCGCCGAGAAGGTCCCATTGCTCGCGACCGCGATCGGGGCCGCGTCCTGGAGGTCCGGGAGGGCCGCGGTCGCGATCGAAGCCGGGGCCAGGCCCGTGGTCGCGGTCGCGCGGCTGCGCCGACGCCACGTCGACGCTCAGCGAGAAGACGAGTAGTGCCAAGAGAGGCGCCATAATGGATCGCCGGAACATATTGAACTCCCCTAGATGGGCGGGAACCTCCCGCCAGCGCGGTGACAAAGCCCAGCTTGCGGGCGTTCGTCGACAAAAATGTGATAGCTGAGCGCGGATGAACGCAGGCTGCACGCGAACCGTTCGCGCTAACACCACGATAAACAAAGAGGATCACTACAGGCCGGAAAGTCTGTTATTCCGCACCGGCGCGAAGTCGTTGCGCGCTGCAAGGAACGCCGCGGCATCACCGGCCCCAGACAAAAAATGTCCCGGAGCGAGCTCCGGGACAGGTAGACGGGTAGACGGGAAAACGCGTGGCCGTGAATGACGTGACGCGTGGCTTAGAAAGGGATCTCGTCGTCGAGCTGCTTGTCGAAGTTACCGCCGCTCTTGGCAGCGCCGCCGCCCGAGCGGGCCGCAGCGCGGGGAGCGTCGGAATAACCGCTGTCGCCGCCGCCGTAGTCGGACTGGCCGCCTTCCGACATGCCGCCGGAGCGGCCGTCGAGCATCGTCAGGTTGCCGTTGAAGCCCTGCAGCACGACCTCGGTCGAGTAGCGGTCCTGGCCGTCCTGGCCCTGCCACTTGCGGGTCTGCAATTGGCCCTCGATGAACACCTTGGCGCCCTTCTTCAGGTACTGCTCGGCGATCTTGCAGAGGTTCTCGTTGAAGATGACGACCGAGTGCCACTCGGTCTTCTCGCGCTTCTCGCCGGTCGACTTGTCGCGCCAGGATTCGGAGGTGGCGATGCGCAGGTTGGCGATCGGGCGTCCGTCCTGGGTACGGCGGATTTCCGGGTCCTTGCCGAGATTGCCGACCAGGATCACCTTGTTGACCGAACCAGCCATGCCTTGCACTCCTCGCATTTCGCGCGCCGCGTTGCAGCGCCAATCATCCATGTTGACCAAAGCGTCTCGCCGGATGCCGGCCGCGCCCATGATGAGTCGCACTCACAACACTAACCCGGACCCTAACCCATCGCGGCGCCCTCGCTGCGCCCTTTGGGCCGGTTGTCCACGCCTAAACGCGACGCTACGTTCTACATATGTTCTATAATTAGGACGCCGCGGTCACCTTGGCAAGGGCTGCTGACCGAGCACCAACAGATCAATAGCGGACGGTCTCGGCGGCGGCGGACAGGTCTTTCATGACCTTGGGCGGGGCCTGGCTCGACGCCGGGCAGGAGCCGGCCTTGAGGTTGTCGTAGACGGCGACGACGTCGCCGCGGAACTGCGCCGTGACCGCGCGCCGGGCGATACCGGTGGCGACGGCGCCGTTGCTCCAGCGGGCGCTGCACATCAGCTTGGTGAGATACGTGGTGAGGTCGGCCTTGTAGTTGAGGGCCGGCGGCACCGGTGAGGCGCCCACCCAGCTTTGCCAGCGCTGCTGGTCGACGCTGCCCGACCAAGTGGCGTTCTTTTCGGCCAAGGCGCCGGTGACCTCGCTGGCCCGGCGGCGCATGGCTTCGTCCGACAGGCGCTCCATGCTCGCCAGTACGGCGGCGCGTTCAGCATCGTCGGGTGCCCGCACGGCGAGCTCCGACAGATCGCTGAGGCCGGTGGTGTCCCACATCGGCGGCTGCGACATCCAGATGACGGCGCCGCGCAGATCGCTGCCGGCCATCTTCATGCCGGTCATGTCGGTGGCGAGCAGCTTGGCCTGCTGCAGGCTGGCGGCCTCGAGGTCGGCATCGCGCAGTACCGCGCCTTCGAGGCGCGCGAAGTTCAGCACGGCGCCCTGCATGGCGGCGCTGGAGAAGTCGGCGAGCTGCAGCTGCGCCCCGGTGAGGTCGGCCCCCTGCAGCGAGGCGTTGAGGAAGTTGACGCCCTGCGCCTGCACGCCGCCTGTCAGGTCGGCCTTGTCGAGATGCGCATTGGCGAGGCTGGCGCCCGTCAGCAGAGAGTTGGACAGATCGGCGCCGTCGAGCTGCGCCTCATCGAGCTTGGCGCCGCGCAGGTCCACGCCCCACAGGCGGGCATGGCCGAGCTGGGCGCGCGTCAGGTCGACATCGCGCGCCGAGACGCATCGCGCCGCCACGCGATTGTCGCTCAGCATGACGACGTCGGGGTCGGCGCAGTTCAGCGTGGCGTTCTCGAGGTTGGCGCCGATGAGGCTGGCGCCGTCGAGGCTGGCACCCGTCAGGTCGGCGCTGGAGAGGTTGGTGCGGTCGAGCTTGGCGTAGCGCAGATCGCGCCCGCGCAGGCGCAGCGTCTTCTCGCCATGCTCGTCGCGGTCGCGCGCCAGGTCGCTGTCGGTGACGACGAGGTTGCGGCGGAAGATGCCGAACAGCGTGCCGTCGGAGGCGGCGCTGAAGAACGGCAGCGAGAAGCCGCCCTGCTGCACCTTGCCCGGCTCGGTGGGCGCCGCCCACGCCATCAGGTTCTGGCCGATGCGGTCGAGCGGCTCGCCGGGCACGGTGGCGGCAAAGAACGACAGATAGGCGACGAGCGCCAGCACCAGCGTCGTCGAGATCGAGCTCAGCGGATGGGCGAAGGTCGAGCGCCAGAACGCCTGGAAGAAGGACGTCTCGGCGCGCATCAGGAAGACGCCGATCAGCAGGATGCCGGCGATGTCGAGCGACAGGAAGATGCGGTTGATCCACGTCGTCGTCACGTCGTGATACGGCAGGAACGCCACCTGCATGTAGAGCAGCAGCACCACCGGCAGGATGACGATGGTCAGCCACGACATGATGTTAAGGAAGCCGCTCATCACCGCGGAACGCTGCGGGCCGGCAATGGCCTGCACAAAGAAGAAGTTGTGCAACTCGAGGCGCAGCGGATGCGTGCGCCGGTCGCTCGTCTCCAGGTAGCGGATGGCGTGGTCGAACTCGAGCGTCTTGCGGGCGAGCAGCACCAGCTGTGCCAGGATGCCGAGGTGGAACAGCACCAGCACGATGGGTGCGAACTGGAAGAACTGCTTGAGCTGGATGTTGACCTGCAGGATGGGCAGCTGCACGGGCGTATCGAGCAGCAGCGCCTCGTGCGTGACGCCGGCGACGGCGATCATCAGGTAGGTCATGATGGCGAGAAAGATCAGCCACCCGGTATGGGCGGTATCGCTCGAGCTGTTGACCGCCTCGAGCAAACTGTAGGGGTTGACCGGCGTCTCCGACTCCGGAGAAAGACGTGCCCTGTCGGCCATACTTTTGAGACCCCCACGCTAGCGCCCTGATTTCGAAGTTCGCCAGAGGGTGCGTCTGGGTCGGTGAGCGAACTTCGAAATCGAAAGGGCACTAGAAACTAATGAGCTGCTAGTGTGATTCAGATCGAGAAATTCGCTCGACACCTCGCCCCACAAGGAGGCGAATTTCCCGATCATCACACTAGGCGCGTGCGAACTACGCAGACCTTAAGGGAAAAAGTGTGACATTGCCGCCGTGTAAATGTGGCAAGCCCGTCATCCCCCTTGCTCTTTCCCCACGGAGCATTGCATGAGTCAAGCGGGAGTCCGCCACCTGGCCCCACCCCGCTGCGCTATGGGCCACGGGGTGGCCGAAAGACCGCAGGAGAGGCCCGCGCGTGAGCCCGACGCAATACAATTGCCGGAAATGCCCTGGTTACTGCTGTTCTTACCCTCTCATCCCCCTCGATAAGAGGGATGTGGAGCGGCTGGCGCGCCATCACGACCTGTCCTTCGAGGACGCCAAGAAGGCGTTTACCAAAGAAGAACATGGCCGCAAGTACGCCATGCGGCGCAAGCGGGACGACGTCTACGGCAAGATCTGCCGGTTCTTCGATACGACGAAGCGCTGCTGCACGATCTACACAGCGCGCCCGGCCGTTTGCCGTTCCTTCCCGGGCGGCGGGCGCTGCGGCTATTACGACTTCCTCTCCTTCGAGCGCCGCGCCCAGGAAGACGAGAACTTCGTCGCCCTCACCAACCACGACGACTGACCCTCCAGCTCGCCGTCCACCACAGGTGTCATCCTCGGGCGAGCAGAACTGTCATCCCGGCACTTGTTGCCGGGATCCAGCGCGCGGCGGCAGTCGAGCAAGCGAATGGATGGATCCCCGGGACAAGCCCCGGGATGACATTTGGCCATTAACCCGTCGTGACGGCGGTCTCGACGTTGGACGGGTCGACGCGGCGCGACAACCCGCGCGCCAGCTTCTCGCGATCGAGCTCGCCCTCCCAGGCCGACACGACGATCGTCGCAACGCCGTTGCCGATAAAGTTGGTCAGCGCCCGGCACTCGCTCATGAACTTATCGATGCCGAGCACGATGGCCATGCCGGGCACCAACGCCGGACTGACCACGGCCAGCGTCGCCGCCAGCGTGACGAAGCCGGCGCCGGTGACGCCGCTCGCCCCCTTCGAGGTCAGCATGGCGACGCCGAGGATGACGAGCTGCTCGTGCAGCGTGAGATTGACTCCCATCGCCTGGGCGATGAACAGGGTCGCCAATGTCAGATAGATGTTGGTGCCGTCGAGGTTGAACGAATAGCCGGTCGGCACCACGAGGCCGACGACCGACTTGGAGCAGCCGAGCCGTTCCAGCTTCTCCATCAGCTGCGGCAGCGCGCTTTCCGACGACGACGTGCCGAGCACCAGCAGCAGCTCGTCCTTGATATAGCCGAGGAAGCGGAAGATGCTGAACCCCGCCACCCAGGCGATGGTGCCCAGCACCAGGAAGATGAACAGCGCCGCCGTCAGGTAGAACGTGGCGATGAGGCCGGCGAGATTGCCGAGCGCCTCGGGGCCGTACTTGCCGATGGTGTAGGCCATGGCGCCGAAGGCACCGATCGGCGCCGCCTTCATGATCACCGCAATGATGCCGAAGAACGCGTGCCCGAGGTCGTCGACCAGCGTGCGCACGGCGCGGCCGCGGTCGCCGAGCACCATCAGCGCGAAGCCGAACAGGATGGCGATCAGCAGCACCTGCAAAATATTGCCGTCGGCAAAGGCGCCGACGAGACTGTCGGGGATGATGTGCAGAATGAACTCGACGGTCGACTGGTGCGCGGCGCGGTCGGCGTACTGGGCGACGGCGGCCGGATCGCCGGCAGCGCCGCTGAACCCATCGCCGGGGCGCACGAAGTTGCCGACCAAAAGTCCGATGGCCAGCGCCAGCGTCGACACGATCTCGAAGTAGACGAGCGACTTGATGCCGACGCGGCCGACCTTGCTGGCATCCTCGATGTGGGCGATGCCCGATACCACCGTGCAGAAGATGATCGGCGCGATGGCCATCTTGATGAGCTTGATGAAGCCGTCGCCGAGCGCCTTCATCCACGGGCTCTCGGCGATGTCGGGCGCCAGCCAGCCGACCAGGAAGCCGAGCACGATGGCGACCAGCACCTGCACGTAGAGCACTTTATAGAACGGCTTGCGCACCGCCTTCACGTCGTGGCCTGCGGCCGCTCCAGCCATGGGGTTCCCCCGGGTCGGCTATTTATCCAGCGATCTAAGCAATTCGCCGTCGCCGCCGCAATCGCAGCTCCGAGCGCGGTCGCTAGATTGGCCAGAGCATCCACGGTTTACGGGGCTTCGAACTTGTAGGCACCCTGCACGAACACGGCCGCCTGCTCGGTCGAAAACCGCTCCTGGGTAAATTCGTTCCTGGAGAAAAAGTTCGTCAACCCCTGCGGCACGGCCATTGACCAATAACGGCCGCCGGCGCCGACACTGAACTGCTCGGTGATGTCGTACGACACCACGCCTTCGACCTGCACACCTGTCCCGACGCCATTTTGCGGCGAGCGGGTCGTGCCTCCCGCATCCTTACGCTGGGGATGGTTGTCGACACCCTGGTAGCTCACGTACGGCAGATAGGCGACGTCGCCGGTCAATTTCAGCT
>JBDTOR010000086.1:0-9848 GCA_039933175.1 Hyphomicrobium sp.
TAGGCGATCGTCTCGGCGCGAATGAACCCCTTCTCGAAGTCGGTGTGAATGACGCCGGCCGCTGCCGGGCCCTTGGTGCCGCGCGTGATGGTCCAGGCGCGCGCTTCCTTGGGGCCGACGGTGAAATAGGTGACGAGGTCCAGCAGCTGGTAGCCGGCGCGGATCAGGCGGTTGAGGCCCGGCTCCTTGAGTCCCATCTCGGCGAGGAACTCGGCGCGATCGGCCGGCGGCAGGCCGGCGAACTCGGCTTCGATCTTGGCCGAGATAATGACGCACACGGCGCCTTCGGCCTTCGCCCGTTCCTCGACCGTCTTGGAGTAGGCGTTGCCGTTGGCGGCCGCCGATTCCTCGACGTTGCACACATAGACGACGGGCTTGGACGTCAGCAGCTGCAGCGCCTGGAAGATGGGCCGTTCCTCCGGCGTGATGTCGGCCATGCGCGCGGGCTTACCCTCGCGTAGCGGGATCAGCGCCTTCTCCATCACGGCGAACTGCGCCTTGGCCTCCTTGTCGCCTGTCTTGGCCTTCTTCTCGGCCGCGGCGGCGCGCTTTTCCAGGCTGTCCATGTCGGCGAGCATCAGCTCGGTCTCGACGACCTCCGCGTCGGCCAGCGGGTCGATGCGGTTCTCGACGTGGGTGATGTCGTCGTCCTCGAAGCAGCGCAGCACGTAGGCGACGGCGTCGACCTCGCGGATGTGCGACAGGAACTTATTGCCGAGGCCCTCGCCCTTGGAAGCCCCGCGCACCAGGCCGGCGATGTCGACGAACGTCAGCCGCGTGGGGATGATCTGACCGGACTTAGCGATGGCCGCGAGCTTATCAAGGCGCTCGTCCGGCACGCCGACCTCGCCGACGTTCGGCTCGATGGTGCAGAACGGATAATTGGCGGCCTCGGCCGCCGCGGTCTGCGTCAGCGCGTTGAATAGGGTGGATTTGCCGACGTTCGGCAGACCCACGATGCCGCATTTGAAGCCCATGATGCGAAGTCCGCAGTTGCTGGATTTTCGGCGGGCGGACGGCGTTGCCGCGCCAGCCCGGTTGTGTGCCGCATGCCTAGGCGGTTGGAGCCCGAAAGTGAAGCCTTCCTTTGCCGCAGCCGCCCATGCAGAGGGCTACGCCGCTCCAATTGCTGGGTCCCGGGTGATGCTGGAAACATGACTCCGACATGACAATTGGTGTGAGTTCGCGTTCTCGCGCGTCGTAGCGCCAAGCCATGACAAAGCCGAGGAAGCGCGGGCGCCGAAACGCTGCGATCTGGTAATGCTAGAGGCAGCCTTGTCATGGCGAAGCGTCGTGGCGCAGCCATGCTTCGCACGGACCTCCGCATGGACGCCAGCCACGCCCGGCCCCGATCTCCTGCCCCGGCATCTGAGGAGAGCTTTTTCCTCGCGACGACGCTGCGAACGGAACAGCTGCTGCGTCCCTCGGATGGGCAAGCCGGGGGAGGATGGGGAGGCTGCATACATCGGGGCGGTAACATACTAATTGGTAAGGCTTATAGAGCCGTAGTTGCGCAGACCGTGCCCATAGTTCACTAGGGCGCGTACTGACCTGCCTGCCGTTCCCACAGCCAGTCGCGAGCACCTCAATGCAACCCTCGTCCAAGAGGCCACAACCGAAACAGCCGCCGAGCAAATACACCACCCCACCTGTATCCAACGCCTCTACGCCCCTAAAGGGATATTCCCGGCACTGGCGGACCGTCCTCGGCGCCCTGGTGGCCGTCGCAGCGATTGGTGGCGGATACGCCTACTGGCAGTACAGCTCCCTCCACCCCTCGACCGACAACGCCTACATTCAGGCCAACGTGGTGCAGATCGCTCCGACAGTTTCGGGTGTGGTCGATGAGGTAGCGGTAAAAAGCTTCGCGCCGGTCAAGGCCGGCGAGGTGCTGCTGAAGATCGATCTGCCGCGATTCGAAGCGGCGCTGAAGGGCGCGCAGGATCGCCTGCGACTTGCTCAAGCGCAGAAGTCCAGCATTGAGGAAGCGCAGGCGGGCGTGCAGCGCGCGCAGCAGGAGCTCGACAGCGCGACCATCAAAGCGCCCGTCGATGGCATCGTGGGCAAGGTGCTCGTCCGGCCCGGCACACTGGCGCGGGCCGGGGTCAGCCTGTTTCCTATCGTCGACAACTCGCACTGGTGGGTGGATGCCAACTTCAAAGAGACAGACCTGACGCGGATCCACGCTGGCGAGAAGGCGACCGTTTACGTCGACATCTATCCCGACCACGCGTTCTCGGGTGAGGTCGAGGCGGTGAGCCCGGTCAGCACGTCCGCGTTCTCGCTGCTGCCCCCCGAGAATGCCACGGGAAGCTGGATCAAGCTCACGCAGCGGTTCCCCGTGCGCGTGTCGCTGACCTTAAAGTCCGACGATCCGCCGATGCGCATCGGAGCTTCGGCATCGGTTACCGTCGATACCACCGACACGGGTCCGACCAGTGGCGGTCACTGACGCGCCGACATCCGGCCGTACCGACCGCGTCTTCACCTCGGTCGCGGTGATGCTCGCCGTTCTGATGGTCATTCTCGACATGACCGTCGTGAACGTGGCTCTGCCGCACATGATGGGCGCGCTCGGCGCCACCCCGGATCAGATCACGTGGGTGATCACCTCGTACATCGTGGCCGAGGCAATCATCATCCCGACCAGCGGATTTCTTGCCGCACGCTTCGGGCGAAAGCCGGTCATCATCGTCAGCGTCGTCGGCTTCGTGATCGCCTCGATGCTGTGCGGCCAGGCGACGACCTTGGCGCAGATGGTGATCTTCCGCCTCCTGCAGGGCGCCTTCGGCGCCAGCGTCGTGCCGCTGTCGCAGGCCGTGATGGTCGACATGTTCTCGGCCGAGGACCGCGGCAAGGCGATGGCCATCTGGGGTATCGGCATCCTGCTTGGCCCCATTATGGGTCCGACGGTGGGCGGCTTCATTACGGACCACCTCGACTGGCGGTGGGTGTTCTATATCAACCTGCCGATTGGCATCATCAACCTGGCCCTGCTTTCGGTCTTCCTGAAGAAGACGGCGCGCATGCCGGCCGTCGCCGATTGGACGGGAGCGCTGCTGCTGGCGTTCGGGGTAGGCGCTCTGCAAATGATGCTCGATCGCGGCAACACCGAAGACTGGCTGCAATCGAATTTCATCGTCGCCCTCGCCATCATCTCGATCGTGTGTATCGTGGCTTTCGTCGCGAAGAGCTGGCGAAACCCGAATGCGATCCTGCAGATCAACCTCTTACGAGATCGCAATCTCGCCACGGCGACCTTCATGATCATGGCTTTCGGCGTTGGCATGCTCAGCACAATCGCGCTTCAGCCTCTGTTCCTGGAGCACATGCTGGGCTATCCGGCGGCGACAGCTGGCTTGGTGATGGCGCCACGTGGAATTGCCGTTGCCATCGGAATGACGCTCGTCGCCTCGCTCATCACGCGCGTGCAGCCGCGCTGGCTCGTCCTCGTCGGCCTAACCCTCGCCGCCGCCGGCAGCTACGCCATGACTTGGTACAACCTCGACATCGATACTGCCTGGATTATCGTGCCTGGGATCGTGCAGGGCGTCGGCATGGGCATGATCTTCGTCCCGTTGTCGACACTCGCCTATCAGACGCTGCCGAAGGAGGCCTCGGACCAAGCGGCCAGCATCTTCAATCTGGCACGCACCGTCGGCGGCTCAGTTGGCATTGCCATCGCCGCCACTGTGCTCACGCGGTCGAGCCAAGCGAACTGGCAGTCGCTCGGCGCCGGAGTTAATCCTTCCAACCCAGGCCTCGCGGCTTGGCTGGACGCCACCGGCGCCAGCCTCTCCGACCCCAGCACGACGCAACTGCTCGGATTGGAGGTCTTTCGTCAGTCGAACCTGCTTGGCTTCATCGAGGCCTTTGGGTTCGTGACATTGGCGTTCCTGCTGCTCATTCCCTTAGTCCCCGTGCTCCGACGCACGACGGGGCCGGCCAAGTTTGGATGATTGCTGCCTGCCGGTAAACGGAGCTCCCGGCATATTACGAAGAGGACGGGCCTTAAGCCCGGCGAGCGCAGCCAGCGGAAGCGCGTAAGGGCGAACTCGGAGTAGCTCGACGGGCTCGGCGGCTGCTTCGACCCGCGATCGCATGCATCGCTGACCGGCTTCACGCGCGGACCAGCCAATACCAGTGCGAGCTGATCAAGCGCCGTCGACTCTTGCGGGCGCTCTTCAAGACGAAAGTGGGAGCGAAGATCTCCCGCATGGCTGCGGGGGAGAGATGCGCATTGCTGGGAGCCGAGTCCATCGCCCAGATCAAGTGAGTTCCCGATGGTTTGAGAAGAAGGGACACTTCCGAGATGTAGGCTTGCTGAGCCTGTGGATCGAGACAATGGAAGCATCCCACGTCGAGGCCGATATCAAATGGCCCGTTGAGCGCCTCCAAGTGGGTCACGTCACCGACGAGGAAGTCCGGCCGCGCATTGTCTCGGGCCACCCTTTCCTTTGCCCTCGCAATCGCGACCGGCGAGAAATCCACACCGGTCACGCGCAACCCCTGTTGCGCCATATAGCGCGAGAACCTCCCAAGTCCGCATCCGAGCTCCAGGGCACTTTGATGGGATCGTTGCTGCACCAATTCCTTCACTTCGGTGGGGATACGCACGTCGCCCCAGAATGTGATAGGACGGCGATAAGCTCGATCAAAAGCGGCACTGTTCGTTGGCGCTTCCATGGGTGCTCCCGAGACAGTTGAACTCGCCCCAGACATATTAGATAGCATGCTATGAATGTCAAGAGACGTCTCCGCTGGGATCCGAAATCCGCGCCGACCTTTTGGATCAATCATGCATCGCGCCTGCTGATGCGACACTTCGAGCAGCGTCTTCGTCCACTTGATCTCGGCATGGCCTATTTGCCGGTCGTGGTCGCACTTGAGGAAAGCGGGCCGCTCTCGCAGAAGCGCCTTGCCGAGCTTGCGCATGTCGAGCAGCCGACGATGGCCGCTTTACTCGGGCGAATGGAGCGGGACGGCATCATTTCGCGCCAGCCGCATCCGACCGACAAGCGCGCAACCCAGATCTTTTTCTCCGCGAAGGGAAAAGCCTGCTTACCTGAGGCGAAGGAGCAGCTTTTCGAGGTTGCAGAGCAAGCGCTCTCGGGCTTGAGCAAACAAGAGCGCTTGCTATTGCTCGAGCTTTTGCGCCGGGTGGTCAGCAATCTCGATCCGAACGTTGCGGAGTAGGTCACCGCTGCGGACGGATTGCCCAAGCGAAACCAGACGTCGCTGATCTGCTTGGTGCCAAGCTAGCGGAAGCGGGTGAGAGCGAACTCGGAGTAGCTCGACGGGCTCGGCAGCTGCTTCTTGCCGCTCATGGCGTCGGTCAGAGCTTCGCCGATGTTGGTGCCGGGGTCCGTCTCCTTCACCGCGATGACGATAAACGGCCGCTGCCAGCTGGTGCCGCCGGTCTCGCAGTTGGTGCACGGGTCGCGGTACTGCCCGAGGTTCAGCGTCCAGATCGGCGTTGCGGCCGTGACGGCGCCGGAGATCAGCGTTGCCGCCTGCTTGGCACGGCGCTCGGCACGCGCAACCTCATCGGCCGCGACCCCCTCCTGCGAGGCGGTGCCGACGGTGATCACTTCCTTGGCGTCGGCGAGCGCGCCCTTCACCTCGTCGTCGAGCACGGCGGCGGCCAGATCGGCGCGCGGGATTACGACGCCGTCCTTCTCCAGATCCTCGGCGCTGCCGCGCACCCACAGGAAGCTCTTGTTGAGCACGACGACGTCGAAAGTGGCGCGGCGTCCGGCCTTGTCCTTGCCCTCGATGGCGAAGACGGTCGAGTTGCGCGTCTGGCGCACTTCGGGCTCAGGTGCGATCGCCGCCGTTTCGACCCTCGACGGTTCGATGACCCGCTTGTGGATCTCGACGGCGCCATACGTCGCCGCCGCGCCGGTCGAGGCGACGAGCATGGCGACGCCGGCATTCGTCTTGAACAGACCGAGGAACCAGGAGATGCGGTCCCACCATCCCGCGCCCTTGTCGTAGACGCGATAGCCGCGCCACAACCAGCTGAGCGGACCGCGGCGGCGCCGCTCCTCTTCCTGCACGAGTGCAGCGGTAGCGGCGGCCTCAGGGTTGGCGCAGGCGATCCATGCCACCACAAAGCCGACGGCGAAGGCGCCAGCGGCGTACAGGGGAAGGTTAGCGACCAGATCTTGCATCATGTGTCTCCCCCCATTTTGGAGGCCGCGGTGATCAGCGGCGCTCCATCAGTTCGGCAACTTGGCGCGCCGCTACGTCAAAAATTTATGTGCTGGATGACGTAGCCGGCCGCGAAGGCGATGACGCCGGCGATGACGATCTGCGGCAGCACCGAAACGAACTTGCCCAGCAGTTCGACGAACGCGTGGAATAGGGCGACGACCCCCGACCACAGCACCATGAATGCCTTGTACAAAATGTAGGCGATGGCGACGAGAGCGACGACCAGGATGACGATCTTCCAGATCGGCAAGGCCTGCCAGTCGGAGGAGAAGATCGAGACGATCTGCCCGAACGACCAGTTCCAGACCAGCGCCAGGAACTTGAAGATCGCAGCGATGCCCTGCTGCAAGAACGAAACGATGGCGTTGATGATACCTTCCACGTGCACCTCCCCTGACGATGCGTGCAGGCCCGGTCAAAAACCGCGGCCCCCCGGGGCCACACTGGCCCGGGCTCGTTGTGTACGCAAGCCGTGTCGCACCAGTTTTGTCAGGCTTTCAGGCGGTAGCCGGTGGTGAAAATACGCCAGATGACGGCCAGGCAGACCAGCAGAAAGACGACGGTCATGCCGAGGCTGACGCCGACGTTGACGTCGGATATCTCGAAGAAACTCCAGCGAAACCCGCTGATCAGATACACGACGGGGTTGAACAGCGTCACCGTCTGCCAGAAGGGCGGCAGCATTTTCACCGAGTAGAACGTGCCGCCGAGAAATGTCAGCGGTGTCACAATCAACAGCGGGATGATCTGCAGCTTCTCGAAGCCGTCGGCCCAGATGCCGATGATGAAGCCGAACAGGCTGAAGGTGACCGCGGTGAGCACCAGGAACGCGAGCATCCAGAACGGATGGGCGATGTGCAGGGGCACGAATAGCGCGGCGGTGGCGAGGATGATGAGCCCGAGGATGATCGACTTGGTGGCGGCGGCGCCGACGTAGCCGAGCACGATCTCCAACGGCGAGATGGGCGCCGACAGCAGCTCATAGATGGTGCCGGTGAAGCGCGGGAAATAGATGCCGAATGAGGCGTTGGCGATCGACTGCGTCAGCAGCTGCAGCATGATCAGCCCCGGCACGATGAAGGCGCCGTAGCTGACGCCCTCGATCTCCGCGATACGCGAGCCGATGGCGGCGCCGAAGACGATGAAATACAGCGACGTCGACAGCACCGGCGAAAGGATGCTCTGCATGAACGTGCGGAAGGCACGCGACATCTCGAACGCGTAGATGGCTTTGACCGCGTGCAGGTTCATTTGGCGCTCCTGACGAGGTCGACGAAGATGTCCTCGAGCGAGGATTGCGAGGTGTTGAGGTCGACGAAGCCGACGTTGGCGGTACGCATGTCGTTGAGCAGCGCGGTGATGCCGGTGCGCCCGGCGTGCGTGTCGTAGGTGAAAGTCAGTTCGCGGCCGTCCGGTGACAGGTCAAGCTGGTGCGCGCCGAGCTCGGGCGGGACCGCCGTCAGGGGCGCGCTGAGCTGCAGCACGAGCTGCTTCTTGCCGAGCTTGCGCATCAGCTCGGCCTTGTCCTCGACGAGGATCAATTCGCCCTTGGCGATGACGCCGACACGGTCGGCCATCTCCTCGGCTTCCTCGATGTAGTGCGTCGTCAGGATGATGGTGACGCCGGTGGCCCGCAGATCGCGCACCACCTGCCACATGTCCTTGCGCAATTCGACGTCAACGCCGGCGGTCGGCTCGTCGAGGAACAGGATCGTCGGCTCGTGCGCCAGTGCCTTGGCGATCAGCAGGCGGCGCTTCATGCCGCCCGATAGGGTCATGATCTTGCTGTCCTTTCGGTCCCACAGCGACAGCGACCGCAGCACCTTCTCGACGAAGGCTGGGTTGGGTGGCTTGCCGAATAGCCCGCGGCTGAACGAGACGGCGTTCCATACGGTCTCGAACGCGTCGGTGGTCAGCTCCTGCGGGACGAGGCCGATCATGGCGCGCACGCGGCGGTAGTCGCGTCCGATGTCGCCGCCATCGACCGTCACCGAGCCGGTCGTGGCGTTGACGATGCCGCACACGATGGAGATGAGCGTCGTCTTGCCGGCGCCGTTGGGTCCCAGCAGCGCGAAGATCTCGCCGCGGCGGATGTCGAGGTTGACGTGCTTCAGGGCCTCGAAGCCCGTGGCGTACGTCTTCGACAGGTCTTTGATGGAGATGATGGCTGTCATGCGCGGAGATAGGGGCTCATTGCGGATGCTGCAAGGCTGGAGGCGATGCGGCCTGGTGTCGATCGCGCCTAGCGGTTTTCCAATCCGTTCTTTAGCCGGTCCGCCCTGATGCGGTCCGCTTCGGAGAGCATCTTTGTCTTCATCGCCGTCAGCCCATTGCGGACATTGTCGTGAACCTGGGCGAATTGTGCAGCCGGCACGAAGGTGTCGGGGTCCGCCGTATCGTAGGCGAGCACCGCGTCGATCGTCCGCGCCAGACCCGGGATGTCGCCGAACGCGTACTGGTTGATCGGCTTGCCCGTAACTTGCGACAGCGAGGCAAAGATTGCCGGATCGCCGGTCGGATCGCCGCCGGGCTTGGCAAGCAGAAGGGTCCGGTAGCGAAGCTGGCCGAGGTAGAAGACGAAAACGGCGTCGTCTTTCTTGCCTTCTTTGAATAGCTCGCCGGCGCGCTTGTAATATTCGGCGGGGTGCTGACCGGCCAGCGCTGCCACAGCGGCAGGCGTGGCAAACGCGCCCTGCGCGTAGGCGGTGCTGAGCCCGTGGGGCGCCGTGACGGCCAGGACAAACAGAAGGGCAAGCGTGCGGGCGCTATTCATAAGCAACTCCACTTCGAACAATCGTTTGGCAGCACAGAGGCCGAACGGGTGGCCACCTTGCCCCGTGGGCTTGGCCTTATTCCTTGTCGGTGCGGCCGGCGAGCCATTTCTTGAGGTTTTCGGCGAGGGCTCCGGCGCGCTTTGACGCGCGCTCGCCGGCGGGATGGGGATTGCGCGGGGCCCGGTCGGGCTTTGTAGCGGGCGGCGGGTCGGGCTCCTGTGCGGCGTCGCCGTCATCGCGGGTCTTGAGCGCGACCTGCGACAGGAAGCGGGCCGGATCACCCTTGGCGAGATAGGGCGCCGCGTCCGCCATGGCATCGAGCAGCGGATCGAGCCAGGCGTATTCGACCTTGGCGAAGTCGTGCAGCACGTAATGCGCCACGGCGTCCTTGGCGCCGGGATGCCCGACGCCGATGCGCACGCGGTGATATTCGTTGCCCATGTGCGCGGTGATCGAGCGCAGGCCGTTGTGGCCGGCATTGCCGCCACCGACCTTCACCTTAAGCTTGCCAGGCGCTAGGTCGATCTCGTCGTGAAAGACGTAGATGTCCTCGACGGGAATTTTCAGGAAGCGCGCGGCATCGCCGACCGAGCGGCCGCTGTCGTTCATGTAGGTGGTGGGTTTCAACAGCACGACGCGCTCGCCGCCGAGCGTGCCTTCCGCCGTCTCGCCGTGAAAGCGCTTGCGCCAGACACCGAGGCTGTGCGCGTCGACGATCTTGTCGAGCGCCATGAAGCCGACGTTGTGTCGGTGGCGGGCGTACTGCGCGCCTGGGTTCCCCAGACCGACGAACAGCTTCATGGGCATGCCCCGGCGCGGATGAGAAAGGCGGGCGCGCGATGATCGCAGCGCCCGCCT
>JBDTOR010000087.1:0-9742 GCA_039933175.1 Hyphomicrobium sp.
GCGGCGTTCCGCACCCATCATCACCTTGTCCTTGGCGTCTTCGAATTCGGCCATCGTCACCAGCCGCTTGCCGCGCCGGGCGGCGAGCAAAGCCGCCTCGTTGACGAGGTTCATCAGGTCGGCGCCCGAGAAGCCCGGGGTACCGCGCGCAATCACCTTCAGGTCGACGTCCGGCGCCAGCGGCACCTTGCGGACGTGGACCTTGAGGATGCGCTCGCGCCCGACGACGTCGGGGTTCGGCACCACCACCTGCCGGTCGAAACGGCCCGGACGCAGCAGCGCCGGGTCGAGCACGTCCGGCCGGTTGGTGGCCGCGATCAGGATGACCCCTTCGTTCGTCTCGAAGCCGTCCATCTCGACCAGCAGCTGGTTGAGCGTCTGCTCGCGCTCGTCGTTGCCGCCGCCCAGACCGGCGCCGCGATGGCGGCCCACGGCATCGATTTCGTCGATGAAGATGATGCACGGCGCATTCTTCTTCGCCTGCTCGAACATGTCGCGCACGCGGGACGCGCCGACGCCGACGAACATCTCGACGAAGTCGGATCCGGAGATGGTGAAGAACGGCACGTTGGCTTCGCCGGCGATGGCGCGGGCGAGCAGGGTCTTACCGGTGCCTGGCGGGCCGACGAGCAGCGCCCCGCGCGGGATACGTCCGCCAAGACGCTGGAACTTCTGCGGGTCGCGCAGGAACTCGACGATCTCCTGCAGGTCGTCCTTGGCCTCGTCGACGCCGGCGACATCCTCGAACGTCACGCGGCCGTGGCGCTCGGTCAGCAGCTTGGCGCGCGATTTGCCAAAGCCCATGGCGCGGCCGGAGCCCGACTGCATCTGGCGCATGAAGAAGATCCACACGGCAATGAGGAGCAGCATGGGGAACCAGTTGAGCAGCATGCCCATGATCGATGGCACGTCCTCGTCCGAGGGACGGGCGCGGAACTTGATGCCCTTCTTCTCCAGCCGCTCGACGAGGGTTGAATCCGTCGGGGCGTAGGTGGTGAAGGAGGTGCCGCCGTCACGCATGGTGCCGTAGATGCGGCTGCCAGCCAGCGTCGCGTCGGTGACATTGCCGCTATCGACGGCGGTCAGGAACTCCGAGTAGGTGATCTCGGTGCCGCGCCGGCTCTGCGTCGGGTTGTTGAACAGATTGAACAGGGCCGCAAGCAGAACGAGAATGGCAACCCAGATGGCAAGCTTTTGGAAGTTTGAGTTCATCTCGTTCCCTGTACAGCACGAAAACGGCCCTGGCCGACCCTCTCCCCGGATCTGTCCGGGCGCCGCTCGAAGCTCGCCGTTAACATAGGAGCGGGCCTCCGCATTGCCAAGTTACACGGCCCTCGCTCCCCAGGAGCTTAATGGGGAGGCAAAATCGACGCGACCGTCGCGCCGTCGCAGTAACGGCCTGCAGCGGCGGCGTTTTACCGGTCTAGCCAAGGAATTCGGCCGAATAGAGCCGTGCCGCGGTCCCCCAAGCGGGGGATACCCCGTTCAGCAGGGCAAATTGGGGAGCGATGATTAACTCGGCTCCGTGCCAGAACGCTGGCAGGGCGGCGGCGGCGAGCGCCGGCAATCCGCGCGGCATTTCGAGTTGCTGGCGCAGTTCCGCGTACCCTTGCGCGCCGAGCGCACGAACTTCGATCGGATCCCTTGCTTCGGCCGCGGCGCTGACGCGAAACCGACCGTCCCAAACGGCGGACGCTCCAGGCTGCAACGAGATGACCGGCAGAGGTACACGGCCGGGCTCGCGCAGCACGCGCACGTCCCCGCCGTGGCGGCAGACGATGGCGCCGGCCAGCGTGGCCCCTTCAAAACCCATCGCGGTGAGGCGGTCAACGAGCGCCTCGAGCGGCGCCAGGCGCTGCGGCTCGGACTGCCCGCCAAAAGCGGTGATGAGCCGGGCGAGCACACGCAGGCGCAGTTCCTCGGGCGCCGCAAGCCAAGCGGCGAAGTTGAAGCTGGCAAAGGCGCCGCCGTGCGTGTCCAGGCCCACGTCGCGCTGCAGAGCGCACACACCGGCGTCGAGCGCCGCCTGCGCGCGGGCGAGACGGCGGGCGCTCAGCGCGATCTTGTCATTGGTAAGCCCGAGGGTGGCGAGCGTTGCGCGCGCCTTGCGCAGGCGGACGCGCTCGAAGCGCTCGGCGTCATTGCTGGGATCTTCGATCCACGCTTGGCGTGCTGCCTCGAGTGTTGCGCGCAGCCGTGCGCCGCTGACACCGAGCAAGGGTCGCAGCAGTACGCAGCCGGACTCGATGACGCGCTGGTCCGCCATGGCGGTGAGACCATCAAGGCCGCTGCCGCGTGCGAGGCGCATCAGCAGCGTCTCCGCTTGGTCGTCCTCGGTGTGGGCGGTGACGACGGCGACCGGACCCGGCCCGGCGATGGTGCACGCATGCTCGGCGAGCAGCCGGTAGCGCGCTTGGCGCGCAGCGTCCTGGATTCCGGTAACCGGCTTGTCGCCACGCCACGTCAATGTCGTGTGCTCGAAGCCCAGCGCGGCAGCCTGTTGAGCGACCCATTCGGCTTCATCGCGCGTGTCGGCCCGTAGGCCGTGATCGACCGTCGCCACCTGCAGCTTCCCGGGCGGCGCATGGTGCTTCTGCCAGCGCGCGGCAAGGCGCATCAGCGCGACGCTATCGGCGCCGCCAGACACTGCGAGGATTGCTAGGGGGAAGGATGCGAGCGGGGCGAAAAGCGTGGCAAGCTCGTCGTCGCGGATCGGCTCGGCGGCGTTTCCGGTCGCGGTGCTGCCCGAGGCAGACGAGCTGAGATCAGGTGCAGCCAATTCTCTGGCGCTCCGACTTGGCGCGCATTTTCACGTTCTCAGGCGCGTTGGGGAACCGTGTCGAAAGCTCGCCGAACGAGGAGCACGCGGCGTCCTTTTGGCCGAGGCGGTCGAGCGACATGGCGAGCTTCAACAAGCTGTCGGCGGCGCGCGCGTTGCCGGCGTAGTTCTGGTAGCCCTTGAGAAAGGACCCGGCGGCGGCCTTGTATTCGCCGCGCACAAAGTGCGCTTCGCCAAGCCAGTATTGGGCGTTGCCGGCCAGCGAGTCCTGCGGGTAGCGCGTCAGGAAATCCTCAAAGGACCCCTGCGCGGCGCTGTAGTCGCGCTGCATCAGATACCCATAGGCGGTCTCGTAAAGCTGCTTGGCGGTGCCCGCGTCGGCCGCGTTGGGTGCCGTCGCGGCGCCGAAGGCCGGCGGCAGTGCAGCCATGTCGGTGCCGGCTGGGCCCTCGCCGCCTGCCGCATCGGGTGCGGCACCGGCTGGCGGCGTGGCGCCACCCGCGGCGGCGGGATCGGATTCGATGAGACCACCGATGGAGTCTCCGCCGTTGCCGGCGGTGACCGTCGTTGAGCCGAAGCGTCCGGCGTCGGGAGCGGCATTGCCGGTGGGCGCTGGCGCAGAACCAGCAGCGATATCGGTCGAGGGCGAGCCCGGCAGCGGTCCAGCCGGCATGGCGCCCGCATCCGAGCGACGGGGCTGGCCGCCGAGGGCACGCACTTGATCGGTCAATTGCTGAATCTGCGCGGAGAGGGCGCGCAACTGCGTTTCCATGCCGTCGAGGCGCACGCTATCGGCGCCGCCGCTGAAGCCGCCACCATCTGCGGAGGCCGACGCACCGCCGCCACGCGCCAGCGATTCGAGCGTCCCGATCACGACCTGCATGTCGACGAGTTGTTCTTCGAGTTGCTCGACGCGCTGCTTGAGGGCCGAATCGTCGGCGGCCGGGGCTGCGGCCTTGGTCTTCGGGGGCGTCTGCTGTGCTGCCGCCTGCGCCAACTGCACGGGTGCGCGCGCCGGCTCGGCCGCCACGACGCCGGCCGCCAGAGCGACACCGCAGATGCCGCCGAGAAGGGATGCTAAGGGGCGATGCATGAGCACTGGACTACCTGAGCTAGGGAGGGGCCTAGGCATCATTTAAGGCCCGGATTGTCAACGCGTCACGCCCACCGGTTGCGCGGCGGCGGGCAAATCTGCGGCTTTGGTAACCACCGGGGCCGGCGTCGACGAAGCGACCGTCGCCGTACGGGCGGAGGTGCCGCGGACGAGGCCAAGGCGCTCGCGCGTACCGGTGGCGAAAACGAGTGTCACGGCGCGCCGGTTCTGCGCTCGGCAGTCGGTGTCGGCGCACATGGCGACACGCACCGAGCGCCCAAGCGGCACGACAGCGAGTCGGCTCGGCTCGACGCCTTCCTCGATCAACCGCTGGCGCACGGCCGCCGCGCGCTGCTCCGACAGGACGACGTTCTCCAGATCGGTGCCCGGCTCGTCGGCATGACCTTCGATGGCCGCCTCGAACTCATGCCACCGCTTCAACCATTGCGCCTGTGCGGCGAGCGCCGAACGCGCGCGACCGCCGAGCTCGGCACTGCCCGAACTGAAGAAGACGCGATCGCCCGCCTCGAGACGCATCTTGGACTGGATCGATGCGTTGCGGCGCAGCTCCACGTCCCAGAACGGGCTGCGCGCCGGTTGCAGCTCGGGCGCATTCGGCTCGTCGGACAGGCTGGGCGCCGCGATCGAGCCCGTGGTGGCGGGTGGTGCGACGGCCAGTGCCGGACGCCCATCGAAACTGTCGGCAGACGCGTCATCCGAATCGGCGCGGTAGAGTTCGCCGAGATGCCGGCGGGCGTCGGCCGCCGCGGTACTATTGGGATAGCGGGCGATAACCGATTCAAACGTCTGGCGCGCGAAATCGCGGTGGCCGACTTCCAGCTTTTCGACGCCGTCGAGATACAGCTCCTCAGCGCGCTGGTCGTCGCCGGATTGGCGCCGGGCGTCAGACGCCGTAGTCGCCGCGAGCGACGGCTCGGCATGGGCGCGACGCGGGCCTTCGGCCAGAGCGCCGGCGAGCAAGGCACAAACCGCAATGAGCGCGCTGCGTCCCGCGTCCGAGCGAAGCTCGGCTCCGCCGAGACGCACGCTAGTTCCGCGCTGAGGCCACAACATGAAAGTCCTCGCAAGCAAACCGCTGAAATCTCAGCGATCAGTGATCCGGCTTTGCGGCAAATCTTTGCTATGTGGCCCGCTTGCGCACGCGGCAGTGGATGTGGGGCGGCGGCGCCACACAACACCATTCAGTCCGCGTTCCTCGTGCCTTTGCGCCAAGGAGTCTTGCGGGTTGGCCCGCCCCGCCGTCCGCGGCGAGGTCCGCCGTCGCTGGCGACTTCACTCAACGAACGCCGCCCAACAAAAAACCCCAGGGTGCGCCCGGGGTTTTGTCTGAATTGCTCTGGCGGCGACCGGCGTTAGTTGCCGGCGGTGCGCGAGTTGAGGACCGTCTGGGCGCGCCGGTTCTGCGACCAGCAGGAGATGTCGTCGCAAACCGCGACCGGACGCTCCTTGCCGTAGGAGATCGTGCGGATGCGCGAGCCGTTGATGCCGTTCTGGGCGAGGAAGTTGCGCACCGTGGTGGCGCGGCGGGCGCCCAGGGCGATGTTGTACTCGCGCGTGCCGCGCTCGTCGGCGTGGCCCTCGATGGTGATCGTGTACTGCGGATACTGCTGCAGCCACTGCGACTGCTTCTGCAGCGTCGCCGAGGCTTCCGGCGTCAGATCCGTGCTGTCGGTGGTGAAGTAGACGATGTCGCCCACATTCACGCTGAAATCGCGGTGCGTGCCCGGGGTCACCGAGCCGTCGCGGCCCGTGAGTTGTGAACTCGGCTGGTTCTCATTATTGGCGCAGGCGGCGGCCATGGCACCCACGAGCAAGATCGCGAGGAAGCGCGCTGCGCGGGAAAATGACAATGTCTTGGCCATTAAGGTCCCTTTCGTCGCCCTACACTCAACCTTGAAGCGTGGCGACAGTTCCATCTCGATGGAGGAGTTAGCCGACCGCTTGTACGAAAATATGGCCGTAACCCACATCAAGTCGGCACCTTCCCCCGATTCGTCCGGGGAAGCACCGACAGCAAGACATTAACCGGTGGGCAGAGCAGATGCGCGGCGACCATTGGACCCGGTGTTGCGCAACGGCCGCGATTCACAGCCTAGAGTTTGAGCAATGGCCACCTACTGGCGGCGATGGCGCGCGAAGCGCAGAAGCTGAGCCTACCAACGCTCGATCGAGCGGCCGCCAACCGCGCGCAGCGACAAAGCGGTCGCATCGACGCCCCAAACAAATCAAGACCGAGGTAAGTGCCCTGAAGCACTGACCTCGGCCTTGAGATTAGGTCCCCCCTGGCAAAGCACCAAGGAGCAGACACCTTCCGGCAGATTACCGAGCCGGCTGAGTCGCCGCCGGAACATCGGCGCCGAGCTTCAACGGAGCAGGCTCCTCGCGGCGGCAAGCGCCGAGAGCGATAGCAGCGGTAACGGCCGCGATAAGGATGGCCCCCTTCATCTTCATCATCTCCTAAAAGGTTGTCCTAGCTCGAAAAGCACAAAGCTTAGCGAGCAACTTCAGTGGTCATATCAGCGCCGAGCTTCAGCGGAGCGGGCTCTTCACGACGGCAAGCGCCCAGAGCAACAGCAGCGACGACGACGGCGAGCACGATTGCACTCTTCATAGCATTTTCTCCTAATGTTGTCCTGGCCTTACCGCCTGCTCTTAACGAGCGGGCTGCGTGGCGGCAGGCATATCAGCGCCCAGTTTCAGCGGCGCCGGCTCTTCACGACGGCACGCGCTCAGCGCAACGGCCGCAACCACTGCTGACAAAACGATCAGCCCCTTAAAACCCTGCATGGTCGTATCTCCTGATGCTTCATCGGCACTAGCCAACTATTGGGGTACTGGCGCGGCTCGTATTGATCAAGAACAGAGGCACTTATCCCTCAGTTTTCCAAGCCGGTAGATGCGAAAATGCAACGCCATTCCTCAGCAAACCCCACGTCTGACTCGCGCCACCTCGCTCTGCCGGAAGAGCTTGAATTTCCGATACAAAACCGCCTCTCCGACGACGAGGCGCTTGTGCATCATAAGGCGCCCTGAGGAGTTAATACCAGGTTAACGGTTGTATCAATTCAAGAGCGGCGACCACGCCGGGTCCGACCCGAAGGATGGCGTGGGGATCGTCCTCTCGTTGTAGCCGGTCAAATCAACCGAAAGGATTCGCGGTCCGCCCGCCGCGCCCTGGGATTCGCGGAAGAACATCAACACGCGGCCGTTGGGAGCCCAGGTGGGCCCCTCGTTGTGGTAGCCCTCGGTGAGCACGCGCTCTCCCGAACCGTCTGGTCGCATGACGGCGATGAGGAAGCGACCTCCGAGTTGCTTGGTAAAGGCGATGTAGTCGCCGCGCGGCGACCAGACCGGAGTTGCATAGCGTCCCTCGCCGCCGCTGATGCGATGCGGATTGGAGCCGTCGGAATTCATCACGTAGATTTCTTGCGTTCCGTCACGGTCGGTCTCGAACACGATCTGGCGCCCGTCCGGCGAGTAGCTCGGACTGGTATCGATCGACGTGCCGGGCGTGAGCTGGCGCCGCTGCCGCGAGCGCAGGTCCATCTCGTAGATCGACGAGTTCCCCCCCGCCTGCAAGCTCATGATGACGCGCTGGCCATCGGGCGAGAAGCGCGGAGCGAAAGTCATCCCCGGAAAATCGCCGACGATCTCGCGCTGTCCTGATTCGAGGTTCATGAGGAACACGCGCGGCTGATCACCCTGATACGACATGAAGGTGATCTCTTGATTGGTCGGGCTGAAGCGCGGCGTCAGCACGAGCTCCTGGCCCTTGGTGAGCAGCCGCACGTTGAAGCCGTCCTGGTCCATGATGGCGAGGCGCTTCACGCGCTTGTCCTTCGGTCCCGTCTCATCGACGAAAACGACGCGCGTATCGAAGTAGCCCGACTCGCCGGTGAGCTGCTTGTAGACCTGATCGGCGATGATGTGCCCGACGCGCCGCCAGTTCTGCGCGCTGGTGGCGAACCGCTGGCCGGCGAGCTGCCGTCCCGAAGCGGCGTCCCACAAACGGAACTGCGCGACGATGCGGCCGTCGGCGCCGCGCGAAACATCGCCGACGACGAGCGCGTCGGCGCGGATGGATCGCCAGTCGGGAAAGCGCGGCGCGGCGTTGACGTCGCGCACCTTCTCGAGAAACGAGCCGCGGTCGAGCGGCTCGAACAGGCCCGAGTTGCCGAGATCGGCCTGCACGACGTCGGCGATGTCGGCGGAGAGCTTGGGATCAGGGCCGAGGAAAAACGGAATGGCTATGGGAATAGGCGCGATGGTGCCCTGCGTTTGCCGCCCCTGCAGTCCACCGCCGGGCGTGCTGCCGCCGCGCAAGCCGCCACCAGTACCGCCACCGGCCGCGGGTGGCGGAGGCGCCGGCTCGAACTGGCGCATCTGTCCGTCGAGACCGCCGCCGCCTGCCGGGCCCTTGTAGCTGTCGTCGGGACGCTGTGCCGCTGCCGGCGTGACGAGGGCGGAGGCGATGACCAGCATGCCGAGCAGCGTCGACAAATGCGATCGCAGGCGCTTGCCGCCGAACTTGGCCGTCCAACCGTTTTCGTCTCGCATCTCGTCGAACCCTTCGCCCGTTTGTGGGCTGCTTATAGTCGAATCGTGGGGCCGCACACGCCTAACGCTGCACGAGCCCTAAGATGACCGGCCAATCGAACGCCCAAGTGACGGTGCTCCAAGAGGAATACTTGTCGGGCGGCAGCTGGAACGGCGCGCATTGCTTGATGGCGCGCACCGAGGCGTCGGCGGCGATGGCGTAGAGCGGCGTGCTCTGCCGGTCGACGATTACGGGCTCGCCGTCGAGCGAGCCGTCCTGATTGAGGCGGAAGCGAATGTTGACGATCGGCGTATCGGCGCCGCCACCGCCACCCGGCATCTTCGCACAGGGCTGCAACTGCGAGCTGATCATCGACAGCAGCAGAGTCTGCTCGCTCGCCGACAGCACCGTGTCGTGGCCCTGCCGCTCGCCGGCAGTCGGCCCGGTGTAGTCGGTCGGCTTGGTCGGCGGGGTCGACGATTGCGGCGCGCCGCGCTTGTCGGGCGTCTTGTCGAGCAGCGCAGCGATCTTGTCGGCGTCGAACTTGTTCTTCTGCTCCTGTTTGCGCTTGGCCTCGGCGAGCTTTTTCTTCTTGTCGTCGGACTTCTTTTTTTCGTCGGCTTTTTTCTTGTCGTCGGCTTTCTTTTTCTCGTCCGCCTTCTTCTTTTCCTCGGCCTTCTTCTTCTCCTCCTCGACCTTCTTCTCCTGCTCGAGCTTCTCCTCGAGCTTCTTTTTTTCTTCCGGGGTCGGCCCGGGCTCAGGCGTCGGCTCGGGCGGTGCCGCCGCGAGCTTTTCCGCGATCGGATCTTGCTTGGGCGGTGGCGGCGTTTCGGTCTTCTGCGGCTCGGGCTCCGGCGGCGGGGGCGGCGGAGGCTCGGACGCCGGCGGCGGGGCCGTTATGGGCTTGGGCTTTTCCGCTTCCTTCTTGGAGATTTCCGGCTGCGGCTCGTCCTTGGGCTTCGCCTCCATCTCCTTCGATGTCGGGTCGCCCTGCTTGAGGCGCGTCAGCTCGGACGGCGTGATGATCGTCGCCTCGATCGCGATGACCGGCGGGAGATCAGGCGGCGCATGCTGGATCTCGAACAGCGCGTAGAGCAGCAGCAGCGCATGTCCGACGAATGAGGTGAGAAGCCCGCGGTACACGCCTAGTGTCCCGATGTCGAAGTTCGCCAGAGTTCGCTGCTGGGGCCGAGAGCGAACTTCGGCATCATCAGGGACACTAGAAGCATCGGTTTGCTAGTGCGATTCAGATCGAGAAATTCACTCGCTACCGTGCCGAGGGTGATGGCGAATTTCTCGATCATCTCACTAG
>JBDTOR010000088.1:0-9660 GCA_039933175.1 Hyphomicrobium sp.
GCCGCGTGGGCCGCGCCGCGACGCGTCCCGCGCCACAGCGCAAAGCCACCGGCCTGGAGGATGATGACGGCGATGATGTCGGCGAACAGCAGCGCTAGTGCGGCCAGCAGGAGCCACGACTTCATCGGCTGGGCGCTTTCGCTCTGATAGTTGAGGTGTTCGGTGCCGGTCGGCAGCGGCGGCAACGGCGCGATGCTGCTCTTCGGGCCGAGCACGTTGATGGCGTGCGGGGAGCCTCCCGCACCGTAGTAGCCGGGCGGATGATCGAGGCTCGGCACGAGGTCGTGGGCCTGCGCGGCAGGGATCGGCTGCGCGGTGGGCGGCGGCGGGGCCAGAACGCCGAAGCCGTCGAGCGTTTGCAGCGGCGGCAAGACAGTGGGCGAGTCCGGTGCGCCCGCCTCGTTGGCGGTGCCCGCGGACGTACCGCCGTCGGCGACGCCGGAGCCGAGCGCGGAAATGCGCCGCAGCATCTCCACGAACAATCCCGATAGCGGCAGGTTCGACCAGTCCGAGTTGGCGGTGACGTGGAACAGAATGATCTGGCCGTCGCCGAACTTGCGCTCCGTGACCAGCGGTGTGCCGTCCTGCAGTCGCGCCCACACGTGCACGTCCGGGCCGAGCATTGCCGGATCGGCGAGCACCTGACGGCTGACGGTGACTTCCGGCGGAACCGGCGTGCCGGCAAAGAGGCTGGTGTCCTCGATCGGCGCCAGCTTCTGCGGCGTCGACCACGACAGCGCGCCGCCCAGCGTGCGGCCGCCGACGCGCAGCGGCACGGGCAGCAATTCGTCGCCGCCGTTCTCCAGGCGCGGGCCGGCGAAGCGCACGAGCACGCCGCCCTTTTTGACCCATTCCTCGACGTGCTTGGCGGCTTCGCCCGAGAGCGTGCCGATGTCGGCGAGCATCAGAACGCTGGCATTCTGCGCCAGCGCCTCCTTGATGCCGGCGGCAAGATTGGAGCCCTTAGGCTTGATCAGTTCGGCGTACGGGTTGAGCGCCTTCTCGATGTAGTAGAGCGGCGCCAGCAGCGGTTGCGCCTGCTCGCGGTTTTCGCCGGAGATGAGCGCTACGCGATGCCACTGCGAGCGCGCATCGATGAGGCTGACGGCGCCCGCCGAGCGCTCGCCGGCAATCTCGACGCGGCCGACCTGGTTGCGCAGCTCGAGCGGCAGATCGAACGGAACGGTGGTCGAGGGGACACCGGCGGAGAATTGGAACGGGACTTCCGCGAGGCTTTGTCCGCGGGTGGAAATGGCGTGTACGAAGCCGGTGCGTGCGCCGCCCTGCGGGCGCAGAACGCGCGCTTCCAGCTTACCGCTCTGGCCGATGCCGGCGGAGACGCCGAGCGGCTCGCTCGCGCTGCCGTCCTCGATGACGGCGAACGTGCCGCCCTGCGCCAGGTCGCGCAGCTTGGTGGCGGCTTCAGCAGCCTTGCCATCGTGGTCGATGTCGTCGCTCAGCCACACGATGCTGGCGCCCTTGGCACCGGCGAGCGCCGCTTCCAACGCCGTGGCTGCACCAAGCCGGTCGGGCGCAAACGGTTGCGGGGTGAGCGCAGCGGCGGTCGAGCGGGCTTCGGCCGGTGCCTCGATGCGCGCCGTGAAGGTTTTCGCCGTACTGGCGGTCGGCACGATAGCGACGGGACGGCTGCTACCCTCGGCCTCGCCGATGACGCGGTCGATCATGCGCATGCGCTCGTCCCAGCGGGAAGCGGACGCCCAGCCGTTGTCGACGACGATAGCAACGGGTCCGGTGCCGCCAAGTGCTGCATCGCGTGAGGGATTGAGAACCGGCTCGGCCAGCGCGAAGATCAGCAGTGCGGCGGCGAGCAGGCGTATCAGGGTGAGCCACCACGGCGAGGCGGCCGGCGTCTTCTCCTGGTTCTCCAGCCCGACGAGGATGCGCGTCGGCGGGAAGGTGACCTTATGCGGGCTCGGCGGAACGGTGCGCAGCAGCCAATAGATGATGGGCAGCGTGACGAGCGCTGCCAGGAGCCAGGGACTGAGGAACGCCAGCGCGCCGAAGCTCATTGCGGCGCCTCGGCCGGGACTGCGGCCGGCTCCTGGCTTTGCCAGCGGTGATCGCCGACGCCGCCCTGCATGCGCATGATCAGCGTCAGCAGTGGCTCGGCCGGAGAGCGATCGGTGTGATGCACGAGGAACGACCAGCCCAGCCGCTTGGTCATCTCGATGAGTTCGGCGCGATGGGCGGCGAGGCGCTCTTTGTATTGCGTGCGCAGGCTCTGCACGCGATCGGCGACCCAGCGTTGCCCGCCGTCGGGGCTGAGGAACTCCGTGCGGCCCTCGTAGGGAAGCGTCTCCTCGGCCGGATCGACGATCTCGATCAGGTGGCCGGCGGCGCCGTCGGCGGCCAGCGCTTCGACGTGCTCGCGCGTCCTGGCGATGGGATCGAGGAAGTCGCTGAACAGCACGGCGCCCGAATAGCGCGCCAGATGCACCTTCGGCGGCTGCGTTGAACTGATGGCCTCGGCGCCCTGATGGGCGAGGATCGCCTCGGCTATGCGCGTCGTCGCCTTGCGGCTGGCGGTCGGCTGCGTCAGGCCGAGCATGGCGACACGCTCGCCGCCGCGCACCAGCAGCTCGGCGGCCGCCAGCATCAGCAACACCGCGCGGTCGCGCTTGGTCGTCGTGGCGAGATGACTGCGAAAGTTCATCGACTCGGAGAGATCGGGCCACAGCCACACGGTATGCGCCGCTTCCCACTCGCGCTCGCGAACGTAGAGATGGTCGGAGCTCGCCGAACGGCGCCAGTCGATCTGGCGCAGCGTGTCGCTCGCCTGGAATTGGCGGAACTGCCAGAACGTCTCGCCGGGGCCGGCGCGCCGGCGTCCGTGCAGGCCGTGCGCCACCGTTTGTGCGATGCGCTTCGCGTCGATGAGGATTTCAGGCAGGCGGTCCGCAAGGCCGTGCGCTTCGCGTTCGAGCGCCAGGACCCCGGCACCCTTGGTAGGATCCTGGCGAGACTGCGCGGCGTTCGCCATCCGTGGTTACTCCACCGCCGCGACAAGCCGCGCGATGATGGCCCCGAGGTCTTGGCCTTCCGCGCGGGCGGCAAACGTGAGCGCCATGCGGTGTTTCAGGATCGGCTCGGCGAGCGCCAGGACGTCGTCGACCGATGGCGCCAGGCGTCCGTCGATCAGCGCCTTGGCGCGCACGGCAAGCATCAGCGCCTGACTGGCGCGCGGGCCGGGGCCCCAGGCGACATAGCGATCCGTCTCCTCGCTGACGCCGGTGGCGGGACGCGCCGAGCGCACGAGCTTCAGGATGACGTCGACGACCTTGTCGGGGACGGGGATCTGGCGGACGAGGCGCTGGATGCCCATCAGCTCGGCGCCGGTCAGCACGGCTTCAAGGCGGCGGTCGTCGGTGCCGGTCGTGGCAAACAGCATGCGCCGCTCGGACAGCACGTCGGGGTACGTCACGTCGATCTGCAGCAGGAAGCGGTCGAGCTGCGCTTCGGGGAGCGGGTAGGTGCCTTCATGCTCAAGCGGGTTCTGCGTCGCCAGGACGTGGAACGGCGTCGGAATGTCGTAGCGCGCGCCGGCGACGGTGACGTGGTGCTCCTGCATTGCCTGCAGCAGCGCCGACTGAGTACGCGGCGAGGCGCGGTTGATTTCGTCGGCCATCAGCAGCTGGGTGAAGATCGGACCCTTGACGAGCCGAAACGAGCGCGACTTGCCGGGCGCGTCCTCGAGCACTTCCGAGCCGATGATGTCGGAGGGCATGAGGTCGGGAGTGAACTGCACGCGCTTAGCGTCGAGACCCAGTACGCGGCCGAGCGTCTCGACCAACAGCGTCTTGGCAAGGCCGGGGACGCCGATGAGCAGCGCGTGACCGCCGGAGAGGATGGTGACCAGTGTCCGCTCAATGACGACATCCTGGCCGAAGATGACCGAGGCGGCCGCCTTGTGGGCTTTCTGCACCCGTTCGGATGCCGCCTCCAAGCGCGGGACGATGTCGGCATGCGTGTCGGTGAGGGTGGTCATGGCGATTGGGGCTCGCTTTTCGTTCTGGGGGCGAGAATACGCAGGGCTCGGCGATAGCTTAACAAAATTATGAAAGGACGATCCAAGGCGGCATGCGTTGGGTCAAGTGAATGTTACGTTAGATTGGGGGTAAGGGTGTCACACGCTGGCGAGCCAAGCGTATGGGCGCCTTGTGGCGGCACGCGGACGACGCGAAGGCGGAAAAGTTGGGTGAATTCGGCAAGCTCGAAGGGTTGATGGCCACAGTGCCCGAACGGCGTCCGGCGCCGGTCGAAAGCTGGCATCCGCCCTACTGCGGCGACATCGGCTTGAAGATCCGCCGCGATGGCACCTGGCTCTATCGCGACAGCCCCATCCGCCGACCGGAACTCGTCAAGCTTTTCGCTGGCGTGCTGCGCAAGGATGAGGACGCGCGCACCTATCTCGTCACTCCGGCCGAGAAGGTCGACGTCGAGGTGGAGGACGCGCCGTTTCTCGCTGTCGAGATGGAAGTGAGCGGGACGGGACGGGAGCAGCAACTCGTCTTCCGTACCAACGTCGACGACGTCGTCGCCTGCGGGCCGCAGCATCCACTACGGTTCTGTGAGGAGCAGCCAGGTCGCGGATTGAAACCCTACGTGCTGGTGCGCGGGCGCCTGGAGGCGCTGCTGACGCGCGCGCTGCTGCACGACCTTGTTGCCCTTGCCGTCGAGGAAATGCGCGAAGGCGCACGCATCGCCGGCATCTGGAGCGGCGGGACATTCTTCCCGTTCGGTGCCGCCGAGGCGGTTAGTGCACCTTGAACTCGGCCCCGACGAGGCGCACCTCGGCGGGCGTGAGCAGCTTGTTGTGGGCTACCGTCACCTTGAACAGCTTGCCCTCGAGCGTTGCCGTCCAGAAGTCGAGGAAGCCTTTCAGCTTCGGGAAGCGCGGGTGAAGGTCGTAGTCCTGCCAGATGTAGCTCTGCAGCAGTGCAGGATGATCGGGCAGGCGGTAGAGGATCTCGGCCGTCGTCAGGCTGTATCCTCGCAGTAGTGAAGAAATCTCGGGCTCTTGCATCGAAGTCCCCCAAGTCAGCGCCGGTTTTCCAGACTCGGCATCAGAATGATAGATCAGAGAAAGGCTCTGACAAGAATTTGTTCCACGAGTTGAGAGCGTTAGCAGCCTAGTCAGACGACTGCTGATAAGCGCTGAGAAATTGGACGGGGCGCGCACCAATCGCCGCCCCGATAGGCAAAGCCCATGCTCGAGATCGCGTTGACGAGCTTCACGACGTTCTTTGCCACCATCGGGCCGGTGGAAGCCGCCGTGCTGTTCGCGACGCTGACGCCCAAAATGAGCGGCGGGGAGCGTGCGGCGATCGCCGTTCGCGCGACGATTATCGCCAGCCTGTTGCTGCTTATCTTCACCCTGCTCGGCCAGCCGCTGCTCGATCAGCTCGGCGTCAGCATCGCGGCGCTGCAGACGGCAGGCGGCATCATACTGCTGATCATCGCCCTCGACATGATCTTCGCCAAACCGACCAGCGCCTTCAAGCTGACGCAGCCGGAGGACGAGGAGGCGCAGACCAAGGACGACATCGCCGTCTTTCCGCTGGCGACGCCGCTGCTCGCCGGACCGGGCGCCATGAGCGCCGGCATCCTCCTCGCCGCCAATACCAACGACAACCCGCTGGCGTTGACCGTGGTCGTCGGCGCGCTCGCCGCCGTTATGGCCATCACGCTTGGCCTGCTGCTTCTTTCGCATCAGCTCAATCGCGTCATCGGCATCACCGCGCAGCGCGTGCTGATGCGGGTATTCGGCATCCTGCTGGCGGGCATCGCCGTGCAGGCCGTGTTCGACGGGCTCGAAGGCAGCGGGCTGCTGCGCCTAGGCAACTAACGACGACTGCGCGAGATCGGCACGGCGGTTAGGCCGCCATTAACCTGCCGCGTCCAGAATTGGGACAGTCGCGTTTGGTCGAGAGGCGTGTCCCATGTTCTTGTCGCGTGTGTCGTTGTTGCGTACCGGCGTTGCCGGAAGGCGTTCAGGGGCGTCGCGCGTTTCTGTGGCGCTCCTGCTTTCCGCCTCGGCTATCGCCATGGGCGGTTGCAGCTCGACCGGAGCTTCGCCGACCAGCGGCCTGTTTGGCGGGCTGGTCGCCGCGACCAACGAGCCCGAGCCTGAGCGCAAGCCGTCGGCGCCCGTCGACCTGGAAGGTGACGGTCACGAAGCGCAGCGTCCGCCGCCGATGCGGATGTATCGCAAGGACGATGACCCGACGCAGCCGTTCAGCCCCAGCTATGGCGAGGTACCCCTGCCGCAGCCTGAGGGCGACGACCAGGACGCGGCTGCCGCCCCGGCTTAACTACCCGTTCGTCTTCGGGATCCCATATACTCGTGAGATTGGTCGCGAGGTCGGGATGTACGGTAGCTGGGTGAAGCTGGTCGCGTTGAGTTTGTTAGCCCTCGCCTGCACGCTTCCGGCTGGCGCCGCACCCCTTGAGGGCCGTGCGCTTCCCGGTGCGGGCGCCAGCAGCAATGCGCACCGCAGCGATCCAAGCGGCGCCTATGGTGGCCTGAAGTCCCGGCGCGCGCCGCTGCGCAGCAAGGGCGATGTGCGCGATAACGACAATAAGCAGCCGTACTACTATCGCTATTACAGCGATACCGACCGCTCGCCCGGCTCGTGCAAACGTTTTGCGCGGCGCGCCATTGCCACCAAGAATTCCAACTGGTGGACGCGCTACCGGGCCTGCATGAACTAGCCGCCTGCCTTAATTCGTCTGGATCTTGGAACTGGCGAAGCGCGTTTCCACATGTGGTTAACGCGTTCTTACTGCGTCTCGCTCCGCGGCGCAGGGAAAGCCAACCCCAAGGAGACCGACAACCAATGACAACAAGAGCAATGATGGCGGCCGCCGCCATTGGCGGGTTGCTCACGGCGCTTGCCGTGACCCCGTCGGCGGACGCCCTTCCACTGGCCAAGTCCCAGCAGGCTTCAACCCAGGGGCTCGTGACCCAGGTGGCGCGTGGTGGCGGGCGTGGCGGCGGCGGCTTCGGCGGCCGGGCCGGCGGTATCTCCCGTGGGTTCGGCGGACCCGGACGGGGAATTTCCCGCGGATTCCGCGGACCTGGGCCGGGAAGCTTCAATCGCGGCCGGGGCGGCCCCCGCGCCCACTACAACGGCCCGCGCGGTGGTCACAACCACCACCATCGCGGTCCGCGTTTCCGCGGTTATGGCTATGCGGCTCCCTTCGTCGGCTACGGCGCCTACTACTATGGCGGCTACGGCGACGACTGCCGTTGGCTGCGGCGCCGGGCGCAAGCCACCGGCAGCGCCTACTGGTGGGATCGCTACTACGCCTGCATAGAAGATTAAGCAGTCGCGGCAATGCTGGGGGCCGGAGCGATCCGGCCCTTTACGCATTGGCAGCGACGCGAGCACTATCCGGCGATGTCCGAGACGACGATCAACCTTGACGCCGCCGTCGCAAGCGTCCGGCGCTGGGCCGAGGTTGCCCACCCGGAGCGCCTTACCGACCAGCTCGACACGATCTTTTTCGAGGCAAGCGGCACCAAGTCGTTTGCGAGCGAGGATGCGCGCGCAGCCTTTCGCGAGCGCTGGCTGGCGCGCTACCTCGTCCATTACCCGCAGTGGGCCTATCTGGCGATGACGCCGGACGGCACGGTGGCCGGCTATCTCCTCGGCGCGCTCGATGAGGCGACCGGCTTTGACGATTTCGCGGCTGCCGCGGTGCAGTTTCCCGCCCATCTGCACGTCAACCTGTCGCCGGCCTTCCGTAATCGCGGGATCGGCGCTGGGCTGATCGAGGCTTTCGCCGCCGACGCCGCCCGGGCCGGCGCCAAGGGCGTGCACGTCGTGACCTCCGCGGATGCGCGCAACGTGCGCTTTTATGAGCGTGTTGGCTTTCATCCGCGCGCCCGCACGACGGTCAACGACCGCGAGTTGGTCTTCCTCGGCCGCCAACTCGGCGACTAGGATCTCCCCCGTTAACGGCAAGCCCCTTCCCCGGACGCTTCGCTCGTATAGTCTGCGCCCGTCTTGTTGGCCCCGTCTTGATTGAGATGATCGGCTCCGATGCACGTCTTATGGCGCGGCGACACACTGCAGCGGTTGCGGCTCGTCTCGGGGCTCATCCTCTTCACGTTCGCCGGTACGCACTTCATCAACCATGCGCTGGGGCTGATCAGCATCGACATGATGCAGATGGTGCAGCAGTGGCGCTGGACCGTGACGCGCTCCTGGCCGGGCACCATCGTGCTGCTGGCCGCGCTGCTCACGCACGCCTCGCTGGGCCTCTACAAGCTGGCGGGGCGTGCCACTCTGCGGCTGCCGCGCTGGGAGCTGGTGCAGATCCTGCTGGGCGTCTCGATCCCCTTCCTGCTGCTGCCGCACATCGTCAACACGCGGATCGCGCACGTCTACTTCAACGTGAACGACATCTACGTCTACGAACTGGCGCGCCTGTGGCCGGCGAGCGCGATCATACAAAGCCTGCTGCTCGTCATCGTCTGGGTGCACGGCTGCATGGGCATTCACTTCTGGCTGCGCCTTTATCCGCCATATCGCCGCGTGTTTCCCATTCTGCTGACGCTGGCCGTCATCATTCCGCTGGCAGCGTTGGGCGGCTTTGCCGTCGCGGGCAGCAATGTCGCCGCCGCCATCGAAATCCCGTCGGTGTTCGCCAACCTCAAACTACTCACTCGCTGGCCGGATGCCCTATCGGGCGAAACGCTTGGCTGGCTGCGCAATCTTGTGCGAATCGAGTTCGGCGCGGTGCTGGTCGTCGTCAGCGGCTGCCTCGCCTGGACGTACTTCGCCCGCATCGCCGGCCCGAAGGTGACCGTCGCCTACACCGCCGGGCCAACGGTCAAGGTGCCGCAAGGACCGACGCTGCTTGAGATCAGCCGCATGATGCGCGTGCCGCATGCTTCCGTGTGCGGGGGCCGCGCGCGCTGCTCGACCTGCCGCGTACGCATCGAGCGCGGCTCGTTCGCGCTGCCGTCGCCCACATTTCCTGAGAGTGTCACGCTCGGCAGCATCGGGGCGCCGCCCAACGTGCGGCTCGCCTGCCAGATCCGTCCCGAGCACTATCTCGTCGTCACACGCATTTTGAAGTCCGACAGCGCCGGCCCCGAGGCGGGCGAGATCGAAGAGGCCGATTCCGCCGGAGTCGAGAAGACGCTGGTCGTGATGTTCGTCGACCTGCGAGACTTCACGCGTCTGTCGGAAAAGCGGCTGCCGTTCGACATCGTCTATGTGCTCAACGAGTTCTTCGGCGTCGTCGGCGCGGCCATCACCGCGCACGGCGGCTGGATCGACAAGTTCCTCGGCGACGGGCTGCTCGCCGTGTTCGGACAGCACGACGGTGTCGAAGCCGGCTGCCGGCAGGCGTTGCGCACCGCCCGCGATATCGACCTCGCGCTCGATCGCATCAACCTGCAACTCGAGGCCGAGCTCGGACACCCGCTCGCCGTCGGCATCGGCATCGATGCCGGGCCGCTGCTGCTCGGCCGCATCGGCTACGGCGACTCCGTCGACTTCACCGTCATCGGCAACGCCGTCAACGTCGCCAGCCGCCTCGAGGCGCTGACCAAGGAGAAGCAGGTGCAGCTCATCCTCTCGCGCGAGGTGGCACTGCGGGCCGGGTGGGAGCCGCCGGCGGAAATGG
>JBDTOR010000089.1:0-9601 GCA_039933175.1 Hyphomicrobium sp.
GGTCAAGCGTTTGCCGTGAGCGAGGCCGTGAAAGTTGCGTGCAAACCCGACTACATTGCCTTTTGCAACAACATGGTCGTCGGCAGCCCCGAGCTGCGCGCCTGCATGAAGACGAACGCATTGAAGCTGTCGAAGCCCTGCCTGCAGGCGCTGGTCGACAACAAGGAAGTGACCAAGGCGGACGTCGACGAATATCTCGCCAAGACGAAAAAGGCGGACTGAGACGCGTGCTGTGGCGCCGTCAGGCATCTGTTGCTCGCCGGCGCCCGGCGTCTGCTGCGATTGGCACAACGACGGGCAGACAAAAGAAAAGCTGCCGTAGCGGGTACGGCAGCAGCAGATTTCCGAGGGGCTGTTATTGTTTATTGGGGCTTTCAATCGCCCGACAGTGACGTTCAAACGCTCCGCATAGCGAGGAGTTCCATGATAGTTGTGGGGCCGTTGCCGTTAAGAAATTATGGTGGGCCCGCCAGGACTCGAACCTGGAACCAGACGGTTATGAGCCGTCAGCTCTAACCATTGAGCTACGGGCCCGGCCGCCGCGAGACTCAGAATCTGCCGGGCAGGCGGCTCCTCATACCAGACTTACGGCCGCCTCCGAAACCCACCGATTTTGCCGCGAAACCTCCGCGAAGGCCGCCTATCGTCCCGGCAGCCAATATTCCTCCCAACAACACCCAGGGCCCAGATATGCGTTCCCTCACCGCCCACCTCCGTCCGGCCGTCCTCGGCCTTGCCCTGCTCGGTGCAGTGCCGGCCGCTCAGGCGGACGATGACAAGCCGCGCCGCTCGATCACGGTGTCGGCGTCCGGCACGGTCAGCGTCGAGCCCGATCAGGCGCGCATCTCCTCCGGCGTCACCGCTGACGGTGCCACGGCGCGTGAGGCGCTCACCGCCAACACCGCCGCGATGCAGAAGGTGATCGCCGAGCTGAAAGGCGCCGGGATCGACGCCAAGGACATCCAGACGGCCTCATTTCGCGTTGAGCCGCGCTACACGCGACCCATCGAAGGGCAGGCACCGAAGATCGACGGGTACAGCGTAACCAACGAGGTGCAGGTGTTGGTGCGCGATCTCGACAAGCTCGGCGACATCCTCGACCGACTCGTCACCGCCGGCGCCAACCAGACGGCAGGGCTGAACTTCGAAGTCAGCAAGGCAGAGACGCTGCTCGACGAAGCGCGCCAGCAGGCCGTCGCCAACGCGCTGCGCCGCGCCAAGCTCTACGCCACCGCGGCGGGTGCCGAGGTGGGTGAAGTGCTGACGATCGTCGAGGGTGGCGGCGAGGGTCCGCGGCCGGTGGTCATGGCGCGGGCGATGAAGGCGGAAGCCGTCCCCATCGAACGCGGCACCGAGACGCTGGAAGCCAACGTCACCATCACCTGGGCCCTGGAGTAGCGTTCATGCTCGACGCACGCAATTAGGTGTCATCTTCGGGCTTGTCCCGAGGATCCACATCTCCGCTCGCTCCGCAAAGGCCAGGTGAGGTGGTCGGCGTGCCCAGCGGGGCGAGTGTCCAGAACGCTGATGGTTGGGTCCTCGGGACAAGCCCGAGGATGACAATATGATTCCCGCTACTCAAGCGTGACGATTTCGACCTTGTCGGCAAGCTTGGTGGCGCCGGCCTGGTTGGCCCAGTCGATGTAGTTGCGCATCTCGCCGGAGGTGCGCAGGTGGCGCAGGCGCGCAAGGTCGATGTCAGCCGTCACCCACTGCGCCGCGTTGAGTTCGCCTTGCGCCAGGATGCCCGTGTCCGAGACTGTCGGCTCGGACGGCACGTAGATGCCGGCGGCGCCGGTATTGCGGTCGACGGCCGGTGACCACAACGCATCGCCCACCGTCGGGCTGACGATCACCGCGATCTGGTTCTCCAGCGCGCGCGCGCGTGAGCCGGTGCGTACGCGGTGGTAGCCCGACACGCGCTCGGTGCAGGAGGGGACTAGCAGCAGCTCGGCGCCGGCCTCGGCCATGGCGCGGGCGAGCAGCGGGAACTCGCTGTCGTAGCAAATGTTGATGCCGATCAGCCCGAGCGCGGTATCGAATACGCGCGCCTGCGTGCCGGCCGAGACGCCCCAGTCGGTCTCGAACGGCGTCATGATCAGCTTTTCCTGCACGCCGACGCTGCCCTTGGGCGTGACGAGCTGCGCCGCGTTGACATAGCGGCCTTCGCCTTTGCGCGCCGGCCCGCTGCCGACGAGGATGTGCACGCGGTGCTTGGCGGCGAGCTCCTGGTGGAAGCCTACGCGCTCGCCTTCGAGCTTGGCCACCGCTTGCAGCGTCGCGTCGAGGTCGCCGTAGACCATCTCGCCGAGCGCTGCCGCCTGCTCGATGGCTGCGTACTCGGGGAAGACCAGCACTTCCGCGCCCGTGGCGGCACCGTCCGCAACCCAACGCGCGATCTTGTCCCGCCAGGCGTCGAGCGTGGCGGGCTTGTCGATCGGAAACTGCGCGGAGGCGACCTTGAGGGTCTGGCGGTGGCTCATGGGGCCTATGTGGTGACGGTGAGCGGCTTCATCCAGAACTGCATGGCGTGCTCAGTCTCGGCGTCCTGGTCAATGTCCTTCCAGGCGTAGCTGGCGAGGAGGCCATCGACGGGCGCGTAGCCGCGCTTCTTCCAGAAGCCGTCGAGCGGCATGTAGTCGGCCGGCTTCAACGGGTGATCGTCGGGTCGCACGACGCGGCAGAAGGTCGAATGCGTGAAGCCGCCGAGCTTCTTGGCGTGCGCCTCGCGCCCGTCGAAGAAGGCGTGGCCGAGTCCATGTCCGCGGTGCGATTTGAGCAGCACGGATTCCCCGCAATAGAAGATCTTGTTGAGGTCGAAGGCGGCCTTTTCGAACGGCTCGGCGAACTCTTCGGTGTGTTCGATCATCGGGGCTGCGGTGGAGGCGCCGACAATCTCGTCGCCGTCCCGCGCGATAATGCATACGGCGCCCGGCGCCGCGGCGATCTTGGCGAGGTAGGTCTCTTCGTATTCGAGCGTACCGTCGTAGAGATAGGGCCAATCGCGAAATACGACCATGCGCAGCCGCGCCAGTGCGGGCAGCACCGTGCGGATCTCCTCGCCGGTCAGCGATTTCACTTCGAGCGCCATGCTGCCCCGCGTGCGGCTATTCGACGGTTGGTTTGTCCGTGACACCCTGGATCGCGTTCGCCTGGCCGAGCAGCACGATTGTCGGCTTGTGCTTCTTGGCCTCCGCGAGGTCCATCTGCGCGTAGGCGCAAATGATGATCCGATCCCCGATGCAGGCCCGGCGTGCCGCCGCGCCATTGAGCCCGATCACACCGCTACCGGCTGGCCCCTCGATCACATAGGTCGCAAAGCGTTCGCCGTTGTCGATGTTATAGACCTCGATGTACTCGTTCGGCAGAAAGCCGGCGGCCCGGATGAGGTCGTTATCGATCTTCAGCGACCCCTGGTAGTGCAGGTCGGCTTCGGTAACGGTGGCGCGGTGCAGCTTGCACCTCAACATCTTGACGAGCATGGCGCTTGAACCTTCGTCGTCAGCCGGATTAGCCGGTCACCTGAGCGATCCAGTCGGTCAGGTTATAATATGTGGTGACGCGGGCGATCTTGCCGCCGCGGATGGCGAAGAAGGTGCCGGCGGGCAGGACGTACTTCTGGCCCTTGGCATCCGGCAGGCCGCTGTCGGTGGCCTTATAGACGCCGTGTACGTTGAATTCGGCGGCGGCACGCTGGCCGTCCTTGCTCACCAACACGACGACGTTCTCGAGCTTCTCGCTGTAGTGGTGGTCCATGCGCGCGTTGAACGCCTTGAACTTGTCGAGGCCCGTGCGCCGCTCGCCCTGATTGACGTCGTGGATGACGTCCTCGGTGAGGCAGGCGATCATGCCGGCACTGTCGCCCGCATTGAACGCTTCGTAGTAGCGGCGGATGAGAGCGGCGGTTTCGCTCCGCGCTTGGCTTTCGGCGTCGCTCATGGGGGCTCCAAATGCTGCGGTTCGGAGCGCTCATTAGCAGGTCGGGGGGCGCACTGCTACCGCCTGGAAACGCGACAAACCGTGCATTTTCACCGTGGCGGCGCGCAGCGGGATCAAAACCCGGCGTCGCGCCTGAACAGGAGGTCGGCCGTCTCGCCGGCTGTACGGCTGATGGAGCGCACGATGCGGCGCATCCAGCGGGGGAGAGGAGCGGCCTGTGCCGCGTCCTCGAGGTAGTCCTCGATGTCGTAGAGCAATCTCGTAATCTCGCCCTCTTGAGCCAAGAAGTGGCGACGCATCCCAAAACTTGCGCGCCGGCCTGGCCATTAGGCAGCGCTGAGTCGGTTGCTGCTTGGTTAACCTCGCCTCAAACGCAAAGGGCCGCGCGCCTTGCCGGCTGCGGCCCTTGGCAGGTGATGACGGCAGGATCAGCGGCGGTTGCTGGCCGAGCGGCGCGCCATTTCGGACTTTGAGAGTTCACCAGCTGCCGCGAGCGCGCTGATGCAACCCTTCGACAGGCGGGCGCCGACGGCGCGCATGCACTTGCGGGTCTGCACGCTCTCGGGTTGGTACTTGCTGCAGTTGTTGAGGTAATCGCCGGCGCACGCGTTGCGCACTTGCGGGCTCACGGCGGCGGCTTGCGAAGCGAAGAGAGCGACCGCGCCGAGACCGGCGGCGGCGATGAGCGCAGTGCGGTACGCGTGGGACTTCGATCCGGGGTTCATTGCGGCCATTGCTTTCTCAATTCCTGTACGACGGTCCTAACGTCTCGGGCGCGGACAATATCCGGGCGGTGCCGCTCAGCTGTCCCCGCGTAAACGGGTGTGCTGGCGGTGACGAGCTGACGGACGTTTGGACGGCTGCTGACGACAGACGGGGGGTTAGGCGTCCTGCCGTAGAGCATGGACGGTTAAGGTAACCGCTTGGTAAACGCGCCGGAATTCGGACGGCGCCGGCAGCCGCTTAGCCGCGGCAGGGCCGGGCGTCGACGTCGGCGCTCCACCCACTGGCGGCCTTCGTGTAGCGCACCGACTTGCCGTGCGCCGCCGACCAGCGGGCCCAAGCCGAGCCGTACTCGAAGTTGGTGAAATCGGCCCACGAGCGCGCCGCGGCCGCTTGCGCGGCTGGCTTGCTACCGCCGGAGCCGGAGCCGGAATGATAGTGGTCCGACATACACAGCCTGCCGCCTTCCTTGCGCAGGTCGTGCGTGTAGGCAAAGCCCGTGTCGTCGGCGATGGCACCCGTCGATGCCGCAAAGGCGGCAATAACAAATGTAGCGATAGCGCAGCGCATGATCGTCTCCCCCAACCCTGACCGCGAAGCGACTCTAGCCGCGGGTGGGCCGATCCGCAACGCTGCGCCGCACTACCAGGCGAGGCGTTCCATCACTGCAACAGCCGGCGGTGCCGGCGGGGCAAACAGGCCGGCAAGCTTCTCCGCCGACAGGGTCTTGGCACCCATCGTCTCGTCGCGGTGGATGCCCGAGGCGACGAAAACCGCTGCGATGCCAAAAGCTTCGGCGCCCTTCAAATCCGTGCGCAGGCTGTCGCCGATCGCGATAATCCGGTCGAGTGGAACAGGTGCACCGCGCAACTTTTCGGCGGCGGCGCGGGCGGCCTCATAGGCATTTGTGTGCGGTTTGCCGGCCCAGAACACCTGGCCGTCCATCCGCTCGTATAGGTCGGCAATGGCGCCGGCGCAGATGAACTGCGTTCCCCCGACATCGACGACGAGATCAGGATTGGCGCACACGAACGGCAGATTGCGGGCCCGTGCGCGCTCCAGGACCGGCCGGTAGTCATCGGCGGTTTCGCTGCGGTCGTCGTTGAGGCCGGTGCACAGGATGGCTTCTGCCTCGTCGATGCCGACGCTCTCCGCCGTCAGGCGCGAGAACGTCGCCGCGTCGCGGTCACTGGGCCCTATGCAGTAGATGCGCCGGTAGCCCCTGTCGGCGATGTGGCGCAGCGCGATTTCGCCCGAGGCGACGATGCCGTCGTAGGCGTCGCGGGGCACCGCGCGCGCGTCCAGCATGACAGCAACGCGCTCTCCCGGGACGGGCGCGTTGGAGACGAGGATGACTGTGCCGCCGCGCGCGCGAAATTTGAGCAAGGCGTCACACGCGGCCTCGAAGGCGCGGTGGCCGTCATGCAGCACGCCCCACACGTCGCAGAACATGACGTCGTAGCCGGACAACAGCTCGGCGACATGCGCCAGAATTGGCGGGTGCGGGGGGAGGGGGCTCATGGGGCGCCGATCGCGTGGGGAGAATTGGGTGAACCTGAGTGCGTCTCCATACGTTCTGTCACCGCAGAAGCCAAGTAATGGGCAAGGACGTCGCCCCAGGAGACCGCCATGGACGAGCCGAGAGATCCGCCGAAAAGCCCCGTCGCCCGCGAAACCAAAGGAGAGGGTGCGGCAAAGCGCAAGCGCAACGAGGGGAGCGTAACCGCGGAGGAGCGCGCCGAGCCCGAGCGCGGCAACGAGCGCGCGGATGGGCGCATCATCGAGCGGGAGCGCGACGCCCACAATCCGGAAGGCATTTGAGCGCCCCTGCATAGATCGCTTGCGCAACTCCGGCGCGCGGCCTAGTTCGAAGGGGATGCTGCAAACGATCTACCGCGCCGCTGCCGGCGCTTTCATCGCCTTCTGCGTCGCCATGCAGTACTGGCTACTGGTCCGCGGCGAGACGTTCGCCGGGATGGCCGCTTCGTCGCTGAGGTTTTTCAGCTTCTTCACGATCCTCACCAATATCCTGGCCGCGGCGGCGCTGCTGCTGCCGCTTATCGCGCCGCGCTCGGCGGCCGGCGAGTATCTGGCGCGACCGACCGTGCGCACGGCGATCACCGGCTACATCATTATCGTCGGGGTGATCTACTACCTGCTGCTGAGCGGCCTGAGCCAGCGGCAGGGTTGGCCGATGTTCTTCGAGCACATGCTGCACTACGTGACGCCGCCGCTGTTCGTGCTCGACTGGCTCGCATTCGTGGACAAGCGCGATCTTCCTTGGCGCCTCGACCTCAGCGCCATGATTTTTCCGCTCGCCTATCTTGGCTGGACGCTGCTGCACGGCGCCGCTTCGGGCTGGTACCCGTATCCGTTTCTCGACGTCACAGAGCTTGGATACCCGCGCGCGGTCCTCAATATCGTCGGGCTCGTGCTGGTTTTCCTCGCGCTCGAGATGGTCCTAATCGGAATCGGACGCGCACTCGCGTCCCGCGATCCCGTGGCCTGACGATCCCGGTCAGCCCGCTACTTCGCTTCGATCTTCACCGCGGGCGTGTCGATGACGAGGCCGTGCTTGGAATTCTCGTAATAGAGGTAGCCGAGCACGGCGACAGCAACGGCCAGCACGGCGATGAGAAGGGTCTTGGCGTCCATTGAGGTGCTCCTGGCGGTGATGGCCGTCGGTCAGAGGGCGGGCGATGTTGTCGCGGCCCGGGGTAGGACCCGGGCCGCCCGTTTCAGTCGCGGCGCCTTAGCGGCCCCGACGATCGTCGTCGAAATCGCCGAGCTTGTCGAAGCAGCGCTGCAATTGATCGGCGCGACTACGCTGTTCCTCGGCAATGCGCCTGCGCGGCTCAAATCGGCACCAGCGGAAGTGGGGCCCCGGGTCGCTCACCCACGCCGGGCCCCGCAGGCCGCACCGAAAGCGCGCATTGGCGTCGGCTTGTACCACGGCGATACGGGAATAGACCTCGCAGGAGGCGCGTTTGCCTTCGACGTCGCCCCGCTTGTCGTCACGGCCAAACTTGAATGAAAAGCCGCCATCGCGGTCGAGCCGAAGCGTCTGCGCTCCGGCAGATGCGGCAGCGAGAACGAGGATCGTGCACATCAAACCTATCGTCGTACGCATGTTATTCTTGACGCTCCAATTGGCCAACAGGCCGGTGCATTTGAGGCGGACTTTGTGGCAGCCTGATGCGCGGTGCTGGGCCTGAGCTGCCTCGCCGTCGCGCAGCATGACCCATAGCCGAGATGAACAAAGCCGAGCTGGCTGACCTCTACGTAGCTCCCCCTTCGGCATCCGGGGGTGTGGCGCGACTCAGCGGTCGAGAAAATAATGGTGCCGGTCAAAGGGCTTGATCCGCGACCGCCGGTGCCGAGATGTGGGCAAGCGATATCAGAGCCAGGGTGTCAGCCGGTTATATATGTCTGCCGGAAGATCCCTGGGCGAGGCACAAAAGTGCGCGTTCGGAAAATTTGGTTGAAGCGAGGCATCGAACACCGAGCGCATCTTCCAGTAGCTTCCTCCAAGGGCGTAGGTGGTCCGTCCCAACAGCGCACCAGCAATTGCAACGTGCAACCGATCGGTCACGACTGTCTCATAACGGCCGACGATGTCGAACAATCCGTCCGGGTCGGCCAGCTCATTACCCAGGCGACTGACGTCTACGTTCCCGGGTAGCCGGTTCAGCTTGTACTTTGACTCTCGGTCGCCGCGGAAAAAGTAGCCGACATCCATCATTGCGTCGCGGCGGGTCGGCTCCAAATAGAATGCCATGTCATGACAGAACACGGCGCTACCGACCGCCTGTAGACTGTCGTCGCGGTCGCGGCAATAGTAGGTGACGTCGCCGGGGACGGGTGGAAGCGCATAGCTATGCGGTAGTACAACCACTTTGCTGAAGTAGCGCAGCAGCGTGGTGGCTAGTCCGCGTGTACCCGAATAGGACGGCGACCCAGACCCCCCACCACTGATCACGGCAAGGTCGAGGCCGTGTGCAAACCGAGCCATCGCCGCGTGATCAAGCACTCCCTTCTTGCGCGGCGGAAACCGCTTGAACGTATATATCTGGCGCTCTCGATCTCGCGGGTAGCAGAACCGCGGCGAGAAGCCTTCCACATCAAAAAAGTTTACGGCCCCCTTGCGGATGAGCGCGTCCCCCCAATTTCCGGCGATCTGGAAGTAAACGAACTGGCGCCCGTTGCTCAACTCGCGCAGATGCTGCGCGAGTGCCGAAAATTCTGGGGCGGTACGAAGTGACCCGGGCGTTCGCAATTAGACCTCAACGTGATGGAACACCCAAACGGGCGGATCGCTAGGCTTGGTCATAATGGTGCCGGCTACAGGATTTGAACCTGTGACCCCCTGATTACAAATTAGTGCGCAGCAGAGGTCAAGCGGAGACAGGGTGTGTCCTGTTTGACTGGAAAGGCCCATTCTGCCTACATAACTTGTGCCCCTAGTAGCCTACAGGGGCCGAGCCATGACCTCCTTTCTGCAACCTTTGTGCAACCTCAGCAATGCCAGCCAGAGAGCTCACGGACCTGTCCCTCCGTGCCCTGCAGCCTATTAGCGGGCGGCAGGTCGATGTGTACGACACACGGGTAAGGGGATTTGGGGTGCGGGTCTCATCGAGCGGGACAAAATCCTTCTTCGTGTACTACCGCGCAGGGCGAACAGCTCGCCGCCTCACCCTTGGCCGCTACCCAACGATGAAGCTGGGAGAGGCTCGCGAAAGAGCACGAGCAGCTCTGCTCGCTGTCTCAGACGGGCGGGATCCAGCCGTCGACAAACAATTGCAACGAGATCGATACGAGGCTGACCTCTTCCCAAAGGTCGTTGAGGCCTTCATCGACCGATACGCGAAGATCCACACTCGTCGGTGGTGACCTGAGACCCTCTATCTCCTCCAGATTTGGGTAGAGTCCGTACCTCCAG
>JBDTOR010000090.1:0-9533 GCA_039933175.1 Hyphomicrobium sp.
CGGCGAGGTCGTCGTCATCACCGCCGACGGCATCGAGAGCCACCGCCCCTTCCCTCTGCGCCCGGCGCGCCCGTGCATCTTCGAATACATCTATTTCGCCCGGCCCGATTCCGTCGTCGGCGGCCGCACCGTGTACGACATCCGCAAGCAGATGGGTGTGCAGCTCGCCAACGAGGCGCCGGCCAACGTCGACGTCATCGTGCCGATTCCCGATAGCGGCGTCCCAGCGGCCATTGGCTTCGCGCAGGAATCGAACGTGCCGTTCGAGCTCGGCATCATCCGCAACCACTACGTGGGCCGCACCTTCATCGAGCCCTCGCAGCGCATCCGCGCCTTGGGCGTGAAGCTGAAGCACTCGGCCAACGCCAGCGTCATTCGCGGCAAGCGGATCGTGCTGGTCGACGACAGCGTGGTGCGCGGCACCACGTCCAAGAAGATCGTCGAGCTGATGTACGAAGCGGGCGCCCGCGAAGTACACATGCGCATCGCCTCCCCGCCCATCACGCATCCCGACTATTACGGCATCGACACACCGGACAAGGTCGACCTGCTGGCGGCCAACAAGGACCTGGAGTCGATGCGCCAGTTCCTCGGCGCCGACAGCCTCGCCTTCCTGTCGGTCGACGGCATCTACCGCGCCGTCGGCTATGACCAGCGCGACGCGCGTGCCCCGCAGTTCACCGATCACTGTTTCACCGGCGAATACCCGACGCCGTTGACCGATCAGAGCGGCCACACCGTCCCGCGGCAGCTATCGCTATTGGCCGAGGTCGGTTAACTCCACGCCCCCTGCCGCTATTCGACGCTTGTAGGACTTGCCTCGTCCGCCCGCGGGCTTAAGCTGCCCCGGCGGGCGAGATGGCGTTCGCCAAGTTTTGCGTGATCATGAAAAACAAGAAACCGCTCAAAGACCGGATCGCGCTCGTTACTGGCGCCTCACGCGGCATCGGCCGCGCCGTTGCCCTCGCCCTCGCCCAGCACGGCGCCCACGTGGTCGTTGTCGCCCGCACCATCGGCGCGCTCGAAGAACTCGACGATGAAATCCGCAGGGACGGCGGCAAGGCGACACTGCTGCAATTGGATCTCTCCAAGGGCGACAAGATCGATCAGCTCGGCCCGACGCTGTTCCAGCGCTGGGGCAAGCTCGACATCTTCGTCGGCAACGCCGGCATCCTCGGTCCGCTGTCGCCCCTGCACCACGTGACGGAAGATGCGTGGAACCAGGTAGTCGACATCAACCTGTCGTCCAACTGGCGCCTGATCCGCACGCTCGACCCGCTGCTGAAGCGCGCCGAGGCCGGACGCGCCGTCTTCGTCACCTCCGGCGCGGCGACGGGCAAATACGCCTATTGGGGCCCTTATGCCGTGTCGAAGGCGGGGCTCGAGGCGCTGGTGAAGACGTATGCGCACGAGCTGGAGGACACCAGCGTGCGCGTCAACCTCGTCAATCCCGGCCCCATCCGCACTGCCATGCGGGCCAAGGCGTTCCCGGGCGAGGATCCCAATACGTTGCTGGCGCCTTCCGAGTTGGTGCCGCTGTTCCTGGAGCTGGTCTCGCCTGAGTGCGCCTTCTCCGGCCGCGTTGTAAACTTCCCCGACTGGCAGAAGAAGCACGCCACCACCGACGCTTGAACTCAATCGAAGTCGACGACCATGTTGTCGTAGGCGGGCTCGACGCCGGCCGGCAGCTCGCGCCGCAGCGCCTCATAATCGAGGTCGGTCGTCATGTGCGTGAGGATGGCGCGCTTGGGCTGCAGGCGCTTGATCCATTCCAGCGCCTGCTTGACGCTGAAGTGGCTCGGGTGCGCGGTGAAGCGCAGCGCATCGACCACCCACACATCGAGCCCCTGCAACAGCGGCAACGAGGCGACGGGGATGTCGCTGATGTCGGGCGAATAGGCAAAGCCGCCGACGCGAAAGCCGAGCGTGCCGATGTCGCCGTGCAGCTGCGGGATCGGCACGGCCTCGATCTCGCCGGTCGGTCCATCGATGCTTATCGGCTGCGGCGGCTCGATGGTCCGCGCGGAGAGGATTGACGGATAGGACGAGCCGGGCGGCTGCTCGAAGCAGTATGCGAAGCGTTCGGTCAGGCTTTGGCGGGTTGGCGCGTCAAACCACACGTCCAGCCGCTTCTTCATGGCGTACGACACCATGCGCAGGTCGTCTATACCGTGCGTGTGGTCGGCATGGTCATGCGTATAGAGGATGCCGTCGAGCGCTTCGCAGCGCACGCTCAATAGCTGCTCGCGCAGATCCGGCGAGGTGTCGATCAGCACCGTCGTATGCCGTTGCTTGCCGTGACGCTCGATCAGCGCGCTGCAGCGGCGGCGACGGTTTTTCGGGTTAGACGGATCGCAGGCGCCCCACATGGTGCCGATGCGCGGCACGCCGCCCGACGACCCGCACCCGAGGATCGTGGCGCGGTAGCTCATGCGACGGCGGCGCTCGGCTGCGCGGGCCGCGCGACCTTGCGAAACAGGCGAAAGAAGTTGTCCGTCGTCGCCGCCGCCAGATCGGCCGGCGATATGCCCTTCACCTCGGCCAGCGTCGCTGCGGTATGCGCCACGTAGGACGGCTCGTTCGTCTTGCCGCGATAGGGTTCGGGTGCCAGAAACGGCGCGTCGGTCTCGACCAGCAGGCGATCGAGCGGAACCGCGCAGGCGATGTCGCGCAGGGCTTCCGATTTCTTGAAGGTGATGACGCCGGTGAACGACACATGCAGCCCCAGCTCGACGGCGCGCAGCGCCAGCTTCGGCCCGCCCGTGTAGCAGTGCAGGATGGCGGGGAACGCTCCGCCCCTGGCGTGCTCGTCCTCGAGGATGGCGAGCGTGTCGTCGTCGGCATCGCGCGTGTGGATCTCGAGCGGCAGCCCGGTGCGGCGCGCCGCCTCGATATGACGCCGGAAGCCTTCTGCCTGCGCCTCGGGCGAGCCGTGCTTGTAGTAATAGTCGAGCCCCGCCTCGCCGATGGCCACCACCTTCGGGTGCTCGCTGAGGCGGACGATCTCGTCGGCGGTAACGCCGCGTTCCTCGTCGGCGTTGTGGGGATGCGTGCCGACCGAGCAGTAGATGTTGTCGTGCGCGTTGGCGATGTCGAGCAGGACGGGCAGCTGCCGGATGCGCGTCGAGATGGTCACCATGATGCCAACGCCCGCCGCCTTGGCGCGGGCGATGATCCCCTCGCGGTCGGCGACGAGCTGCGGAAAGTCCAGGTGGCAATGGTGGTCGACGAGCATCACGTTGGGTCTTTCGCGGCCTAGTCCTTTGGCGGAGCGTCCTTCTTCGGCTTTTCCTTCTTCGGCTTGGGCGTTGGCTCCTCGCCTGCATCCGCCTCCGGGGCGACGTAGCGCGGGAACACGCCGGCCGGCTCGGGCAGGACGGTGCCGGGCTTCAGGCGGCCGCCCGCGCCCAGCGCTTGGAATGTGTGGGCTTCACCGTCCTGACCCAAGAGGTCGAGCAGCTTCGTCGCAGCGTGCGGCGTCACCGGCGCGGCCAGGATGGCAACCTGCCGCACGACCTCGGCCGTCACGTAGAGGATGGTCTCCATGCGCTTGGGGTCAGTCTTCTTCTTCGCCCACGGCTCCTCGCCGGCGAAGTAGCGATTGGCATCCGCCACCACCGCCCACACCGCGTCGAGGTACTTGGTGATCGCCTGCCGATCCATCGCCTCGCGCGCCTTGGCGTAGAGCGCGTCAGCCGCGGCAAGGATGGCGTTGTCGGCGTCGGTGAGTTCGCCGGGCTCGGGGACGCGCGCGCCGCAGTTCTTGTTGATCATCGACAGCGAGCGCTGGGCGAGGTTGCCGAGGTCGTTGGCGAGGTCGGCGTTGATGCGGTTGGCGATCGCCTCGGCGCTGTAGTTGCCGTCCTGCCCGAAGTTCACTTCGCGCAGGAAGAAATAGCGGACCTGCTCGACGCCGTAGGCGTGCACGAGATCGAACGGATCGACGACGTTGCCGACCGACTTCGACATCTTCTCGCCCTTGGAAAGCACGAAGCCGTGGCTGAACACGCGCTTGGGCAGCTCCAGCCCGGCCGACATCAGGAACGCCGGCCAGTAGACGGCGTGGAACCGCAGGATGTCCTTGCCGATCACGTGCACGTCGGCCGGCCAGAAGTGCCATAGCGGGCTCTGCTGGTCGGGATAGCCTACGCCGGTGATATAGTTCGTCAGCGCGTCGACCCACACGTACATGACATGCGGCGGCAGGTTCTTGCCGTCCTCGCGCTTGGGCTCGGGCACCGGAATGCCCCAGTCGAGCGTCGAGCGCGAGATCGACAGATCCTCCAGCCCGCCGCGCACGAAGCTCGTCACCTCGTTGCGCCGCTCGGGCGGCAGGATGAAGTCGGGGTTGGCGTCGTAGTGCGCCAGTAGCCGGTCCTGATAGGCGGACAGCTTGAAGAAGTAGGTCTCCTCCTCCGTCCATTCGACCGGCGTGCCCTGCGGGCCGCGACGTATTTTGTCCTCGCCGAGAACGGTCTCGCCCTCGTTATAGTAAGCCTCGTCGCGCACCGAGTACCAGCCGGCGTACTTCTGCAGGAAGATGTCGCCCGACGCCTGCATGCGGCGCCAAATCTCTTCTGACGCGCGGAAGTGGCGCGGCTCCGTCGTGCGGATGAAGTCGTCGTTCGACAGCTCGAGCAGGCCGGCCATCTCGCGAAAACGCTTGGCGTTGCGGTCGGCGAGCTCGCGCGGCGTCAGCCCCTCTTTGGCGGCCGTCTGCTTCATCTTCAGCCCGTGCTCGTCGGTGCCGGTGAGAAAGTAGACGTCCTTGCCGTCGAGCCGCTCAAAGCGCGCGATGGCATCGGTGGCGATCGCCTCGTAGGCGTGGCCGATATGCGGCTGGCCGTTGGGGTAGGAGATGGCCGTGGTGATGTAGAACTTCGGGCGCCCGCTCATGGACTATGGGTCCTCGTCTGGGATGCAGATGGCTTGCAAGGTTCGGGAATGCCGGCACGCGACCGGCCTTTCCGCCTCACATTCGGGCGGAGCGCGATGGTGCGGTGATGGGCCGGCGCTGCTCGTGCATCTGCTAAGCGGGCTTTCGATCCTGCGCGGCGGCGGCAAGGCGCGCCACGATCTCCAGAATAAGGCTTTTGCGGTCGAGATTGAGCGCAACGGTATCGGCTTTTTCGCGGGCTATTCTTTCCCACAGGGCGGCAAACGAGGCAAGCCGGGTATCGCCGATCACGCGGGTGGCCAGCTCGCGGTCGGCGGGCGCCCCCTCCCCGCTGGCGGCGGCACGGATCAAGCGGCCGAGCGAAGCCAGGAGCAGCTCGAAAAACAGCTCGAACCGGGGCTGGGCGGCGATGGGTTGTAGCTCGTCGGAGAGGGTGTGCACGGCGCGCCAATCGACCTTCGGGAGCAGGCTCAGCAGCTTGGTGACGCGAACCTGCAATTCTCCGCCGCCCGTGGCGAGCAGCCCGAGCAGGCGTCCGGCGCTACCCTCGGCCAGCGGCTCGAGCGCCGCCCAGTCGGCTTGAGGCGGCGTCTTCATCTCGGCCGCAGCGAGTGCCTGGGTGACCACCGCGCGCAGATCACTCTCGCCGAGCGGCGTCAGAGCAAGCGTACGCGTGCGCGATCGGATGGTGGGCACGAGACGTCCGGGCGCCGAGGAGACGAGCAGGAAGACGGTGCGCGTCGGCGGCTCTTCCAACGACTTGAGCAGCGCGTTGGCGGCGTTGACGTTGAGTTCGTTGGCTTCATCGACGATGACAACACGCCAACCGTCGCCGGCCGCGCGGTGCGCCAGGAAAGAACGCAGCCGCCGCACCTCGTCCACCGGAATGCTGGTGGCGAAGCGCTTGGCCTTCACGTCGTAAGGGCGGCGGATGACCAGCAGCCCCGGATGCGACAGGGCCTTCACCTGCCGCGCGGCGCTCGTCGTGTCCGCGACGGCGAGACTTTGCCCGGATGCATCGCGCTCCACCGGAGACGCCAGTGCGGCGCGGGCGAAGCGATAGGCGAGCGTCGCCTTGCCGATCCCCTGTGGTCCGGTGAGCAGCCAGGCGTGGTGTATGCGTCCGCTGGCAAGCGCCTCGGCCAGCATGCGCTCGGCGCCGGCGTGGCCGTAGAGCTCCTTGGTCTCGCGCGGATGCGGAAAGCCCTCCAGCCTGTCGGCCTGCGGCAGCTCCTCGATATCGGCGATGGCGGGCGCGCGCGCCATCAGCGGCGGTGCGCCAGCAGGCGCGACTGCACCGCCTGCCAGACGGCGGCGAACACGGTGCGCTCGTCCTGTGCGGCGTCGATGATCGCGCAGCGCTGCGGCTCGGCGCGGGCGATCTCGCGAAACGCGGCGCGCAGCTTCCAGTGGAAGGCGAGGTCGCGCTTTTCATACGCGTCGGCCTCGGTATCGGGGTTGACCTTGTCGACGCGCCGGCTGTGCGCACGCCCGAGACCCAGCTCGGCCGGAATATCGAGAATGAGGGTCAGGTCGGGGAAGGTCGGGCTGACGACCATGTGGTTCAGCACGTCGATGATCTCGCCCGGCAGGCCGCCCGCCTCCCCCTGGTACACGCGCGTCGAATCTATGAAGCGATCGCAGATGACCCACAGGCCCGAGTTGAGCGCCGGCCGCACGGTGTTGTCGAGGTGGTCGGCGCGGGCCGCGTAGAACAGCAGCGCCTCCGACAGCGCCGAGTGCGGCGGCATGTTGGGATCGAGGATCACCTGCCGCAGCGCCTCGGCGAACGGCGAGCCGCCCGGCTCGCGGGTGATGAAAGTGTGCACGCCCACCTGCCACAGCTGCTCGGACAGCAGCCGCGCCTGCGTGGACTTGCCGGAGCCCTCCCCGCCTTCGAAAGTGATGAACTTGCCGAGCACGATGATGCCGTCCTAAGCCCACAGCTTGTGGTGCGTCGGTACCACGGCGGGCGGCGACGAGCTAGAGCGGCACCCACTTGAAGGCGAGATGCGCCAACGAGTCGAGGCCGCGGCGCATGAGGCCGCCCGGCTCGACGTCCTCGCCGGCATAGAGCGGCACCTCGCTGACGGCGTTGGCCTGGCTGGTGACCCGCAGAGTGGCAACCTTGTCGCCCTTCTTGATCGGCGGCTTCAGCGGCCCGTCGTACATGATCTCCGCCTTGAGGCGCGGGTTCTCCGGCACGCGAGGCAGCATCACCATCACCGGGCCATCGCCTGTCAGCGGCACGTAGAACGTCTCTCCGCCCCACACGCGGGCGCTGCCGACGGTCTCGCCGGCGTTGAACAGCTTAAACGGCGCAAAGGCGTTGAAGCCCCAGTCGAGCAGCTTCTTGGCTTCCGCCGTGCGCTCGTTCTCGGTGGCAAGTCCCAGCACGACGACGATCAGCCGCTTGCCGCCCTGCACCGCCGAGCCGACGAGATTATAGCCGCTCTCCTTGACCTGCCCGGTCTTCAGACCGTCGGCGCCCAGGCCTTCGACGAACAGCAAGGGATTGCGATTGCGAAATCGGTACTTCCGGTAGTTGAAGTCCTTTTGCGCGAAGATCGGATAGAACTCCGGATACTCCTTGATGATGAAGCGCGCCAACAGGGCGATGTCGCGCGCCGTCATCAGCTGCCCGGGATCATAGAGGCCGGACGGATTGGCGAAGGTCGACTTCGTCAGGCCGATGCGCCGCGCCTCGACCGCCATGCGCTTGGCGAACTGCTCCTCGGTGCCGCCGAGGCCCTCGGCCAGACAAATCGCGGCGTCGTTCGCCGATTGAATGAGCAGCCCCTTGATGAGGTCGTCGACGGTCGCTGCGGTATTGATCGGCACGAACATCGACGATGTGCGCGAGGGCGCGCCGCCCGTGCGCCAGGCATGCTCGCTCATCGTCATCTCATCGGTGAGCTTGATGCGATTGTCTTTGAGCGCGCGGAACACGACCGCCGCGGTCATCAGCTTCGAGACGCTGGCCGGCGGCATCAACTCGTCGGCGTTGCTCTGATAGAAGATGGCGCCGGTATCGGCGTCGAGCAGCACGGCAGCCTTGGCGCGTGTGGCGAAATTGGTGCCCTGCGCCTGCGCCGAGGCCGGCGAAGGCGCGGTGGCGACGGCAATGGCCAGAAACAGGAACGGGAGCAGCAAGGCGCTGCGGAGGCCTCGGGCGGAGATAACGGGCATTGCGCTGTTGCACCCTGCGAAATGGCGTGACGCGCCATGACTATCATTTCAGTGCGCGCCCTATGTCAACGTCTTGAACCGGCTGCCCCCGGCGCACTTTCCGGGCTGGCGTCCGGCTCGAAACCGGCACCGGCGATTCGTGCCATGGCGGAGGCGGCATCAGCATCGTCGAAGGGGCCGAGGCGCAGGCGATAAGCGGGGTTATCACGGCTTCCTGTGGCTTCGATGTGGCTCGGATCGGGGCCGGCCAACATATAACGGAGCCTTTCCGCCTCCTCGCGGGTCGCGAACGGTCCGACCCGCACGTAAGTGTCGACGGCGGGCTTCGACAGAATCGATTCCGCTTGCTTGGCGCTGTCGAGTTCGCCGCGCCGATATCGATCAACTGACCAGGACGGCGGCGGTGGTGGAGGCGGCAGCGACTGCCGGTACTCGACCGTGCGGACCTTCTTCACCGAGCCGGTGGTGATCGAGGCGGTGCTGTCGTCCGCGGCACGCCGTCCCCCAGACCAGGACTGCGCCGCGAGGTAGCGTCGCTCGGCGCCGTCATCGCCGCTGAGCGGGGCGCGCCCGGCGTAGCGAACGCGCACGCGGGCAAGGCCATGGTTGCTGTAGCCCAACTCGCGGGCGGTCTGATACGACAGGTCGATCAGCCGGTCCTTGGCGTACGGCCCGCGGTCGTTGATGCGCACCAGCACTGTGCGTCCGTTCTGCAGGTTGGTGACATAGGCGTACGACGGCATCGGCAGCGTCGGGTGCCCCGCCGTCAGCGCATACATGTTGTAGATCTCGCCGTTCGAGGTGCGCCGGCCGTGAAAGGCGGTGCCATACCAGGAGGCGGTGCCGACGCGGTTGTAGTTGGCGTCCTCGCGCGGATGGTACCAGCGGCCGGAGACGCGGTAAGGTCGGCCCACCTTGTAGACGCCCCCGCCCTTGTCGATGGTACGGCCGTCGGCCACGCGCGGGCTGGCGGTGACGCCGAGATTGCTGTCGAACCCGCTGCCGCCGGAGCAGGCACCGAGCGCGGCAGCCGATATCAGGACGGCGTGGAGCGGCACCCGGGCGCGTCGCGCGGCGCGCACCAAGCTGGCGATTGGGTGAAAGGTTGGCTTCCGGGGCGTCATGACTACGCGCGCACTCACTCAATGGTCCGCGCCTTTTGCGAACCGTGCCTGCCCCCGCCCCCTCGAGCAGCGCCGCTGGGCGCCCGCACGCGGCTAGGTTGGCAAAACAGGCTTGAGATTGGGTAAAGACGAGAGCCAGCTTGAGGCGGCGCGCCGACACCTATAGGTTCCGCTGCGCCGCGGCAGCGGCCTGGGAAGGGTGGCCGAGTGGTTTAAGGCAGCGGTCTTGAAAACCGCCGTGCTCGCAAGGGTACCGTGGGTTCGAATCCCACCCCTTCCGCCAAATTTTGGCCCGGGGACACGGCGTTCCGGCATTCAGGCTT
>JBDTOR010000091.1:0-9506 GCA_039933175.1 Hyphomicrobium sp.
TGGTGACCCCGGCAGGATTTGAACCTGCGACCCCCAGATTAGGAATCTGGTGCTCTATCCAGCTGAGCTACGGGGCCTACCTCGAGCGCCGCAAGTTGATGCGCACGACGCGATGGCTCGAACAGTGGCGCTGGAGTTCTACTATGGCTGCGGAACGAACCACAAATGCCGAATAGCGCACCCCGCGCCGGCAAGACGCCCGCCGCCGCACTCAGCAGGCTGCTGATTCAATTGCTGGTCGTCGCACCGGGGGCGCGTTACGCGGCTTCGGGCGACATGAGTGGCGTACCCGGGCGTCCGCCGGCAGGGGTCGTTCACCGCGTCTGCACCCGGTATCCCCATCCCATGTAGGCGATGCCAAGGCCGATCAATGCAGCCACGCTGCGGCCATCGGAGATATAGCCGCCGCGCGATTGCCGGAACGAAGACTTCATGCGCCCGAGCGTGCCGCCTTCAGCTCATCGACCAGCTTTTGCGTTTCGGCGGCGCGCGGTTGCGACAGCGGCGCCAGGATGCGATAGGCGACCGGCGTCAGCAGTAGCGTGAAGATCGTCGCCAGGCCGAGGCCGCCGACGATGATCCAGCCGAGCGCCAGGCGTGCCTCGGCACCGGCACCGCTGGCGAAGATCAGCGGCACGGCGCCGAGCACCGCCGCCGCCATCGTCATCATCACCGGGCGCAAGCGTGTGCGGCATGCCTCGCGGATGGCACTGTCGACATCGGCGCCTTCGTCGCGCCGAATGTTGGCGAACTCGACGATGAGAATGCCGTTCTTGGCCATGACGCCGACCAGGAGGACGAGGCCGATCTGGCTGTAAACGTTCAACGTGCCGCCCGTCAGCGTGATGGCGATGGCCGCGCAAGCAAGCCCGAACGGCACCGTGCAGATGATGACCAGCGCGCTGGTCAGGCTTTCGAACTGCGCCGCCAGCACCAGAAACACGACGAGGAAGGCGATGGCGAACACGAACACCGTGTTCTGCGTCGTCTCGGCCAGCGTTCGCGCCTCGCCAAGCAGCGTGATCGACATATCGGGGTCGAGCGTCGTCGCGGCGACGGCGCGCATTTTTTCCACCGCATCGCCGAGCACCACCCCGTCGTTGAGGTTGGCGGTGATACCGACGGCGCGCTGGCGGTCCTCGCGGCCAAGCGTCGGCGCGATGGCAACCTCCTTGATGGTCACCAGCGACGACAGGGTGATGAACTTGCCGTCCGCCGCCTTGACGAACAGGTTCTGCAGGTCGGACGGATCGTTGATCGGCCGCCCTCCGGCCATCACCTGGATTTCGACGATATCGTCCTCGACGAACAGGTCGGCCGCCTTCTGGTAGTCGATCATGGCGTTAATCAAGCTAGTGATCGTTTCGATAGGAACGCCAAGCTTGGTCGAGGCCTCACGGTTGATGCGCACCGACAACTGCGGCTGCGTCGTGTCGTAGTCCGTGCGCACGCTTCGAAAGTCTGGCAGCTCCTGCAGCTTGTTGACCATTTTCAGCGCCGTCGTCGACAACCGCTCGTAGCTCGGGCCGACGATGGCAAAGCGCAGGCCCTGACCGCCGCCGCGGATGCCCAGACTGTTGGCGCCCTGCAGCGAGATCTGCAGGCCGGCGATGCTATCGAGCTTCTTCTGCAGCTCCGCCTGGATCTGTTGCTGCGTGCGCTCGCGATGGTGCCAATCGGCCAGCGATACAATCACCATGGCCCGGTTGGCGCCGCCGTTGCCGATCGAGCTGAGGACATTCGTCACCTCGCCCGATTGCTTATAGGGCACCAGCGCCTCCTCGACACGCGCCGTCAGCTTCGACATGTAGTCGAGGTTGCTGCCCTGCTGGGCCGTGAGGCGGATCTGGATGAGGCCGCGGTCCTCCGCCGGCGTGATCTCCTGCTTCAGCGTCTCGAAGGCAGCGAACCCGACGACGCCGAAACCTAGGCAAACGGCGACGACGATCCAGCGCAGCCGCAGGCACGCTTCGATCACCCGCATGTAGAGATTGGTCAGCCCGTTGCCGATACGGCCCATCAGGCTGTTGTCGTCGTGGCCTTCCTCGCCGGTGCCGAACTTCGAAGCCAACATCGGACAGACGGTGAGCGCCACGGCGGCGGAGATGCTGACCGAGAACGCCAGCACGAAGCCGAACTCGGAAAAGAGACTGCCGACCATGCCCGGCATGAACGAGACGGGGATGAACACCGCGGCCAGCGTCGCCGTCGTCGCCAGCACGGCGAACACGATCTGCTTGGTGCCGAGCACGGCGGCGGCGCGCGGGCCGGCACCCATGGCGCGGTGACGCGCGATGTTCTCGATGACCACGATGGCGTCGTCGACGACGAGGCCGGTCGCCACCACGAGCGCAAGGAGGGTGATGACGTTGATCGAGAACCCTACCGCCCAGATTGCGGCGAGCGTGCCGATGAGCGAAACCGGAATGGAGATGGCCGGCGCGATGGTAGCGCGGAACGAGCGCAGGAAGGCAAGGATGATGAGGATGACGATGACGTTGGCCAGCACCAGGCTGATGATTACCTCGCGCACGGATTCGCGGATGAAGATCGCGTCGTCGCGCGTGATCGAGATGTCGACGCCCGCCGGCAGCGTCTTGCGCAGCTCGTCGACCGCGGCGTGCACGCCTTCGGAAATGTCGATGGTATTGGCCTGCGCCTGACGGATGATGTCGATGCCGATCGCCGTCTTACCGTCGAGACGCGTCATCGCCGTCGCCTCCTGGAAGCCCCAGCGGACGAAGGCGACGTCCTTCACCTTGGTCTGCGCGTTGATCTCCAGATCGGCGACATCCTCGGGCGTCGCAATCGGCGCCTCGGCGCGTACCAGCAGCTGCTGGGTGGCGTTCTCGAGCGCGCCCGACGGCGCTGTAACTGCCGCCTTACCGATGGCCGCCGTCAGATCGGCAAGACTGATGCCGCGCCCGGCGAGCGCCGTCTGATTGACGCGCACTTCGATGGTCTTGGCGCGCAGGCCGTAGGAATTTGCCGCGGCGACGCCTTCGACCGCCGCCAGCTTGTCCTCGATCACGTTGTTGACGAGGTCGGTCAGCTCGCCCTCGGACATCTTCGCAGCCGACACCGACATCTGCATGATGGGGGTCGCGTCGGCGTCGGCTTTCACGACGCGCGGCTCGTCCTCCATGTCCTTCGGCAGCTGATTGACGATGCCGGCCACGGCGTCGCGCACGTCCATGGCGGCGTTGTCGAGGTTGGTGCGGCTGGAAAACTCGATGGAGATGCGCGCCGACCCGTACGACGAGTTCGACGAAATGCTGGTCACGCCCTGCACGCGGGAGACGGCGCTCTCGATGACAGCCGTGATCTGCGAGTCGATGCTCTCGGGCGTAGCGCCGGCGTACGTGGCCCGCACGGTAACGACCGGCCGGTCGACGTCCGGCAGCTCGCGTACCTCGATGCCCTGGTATGCGGCGATGCCGGCGATGATGATCAGCAGGTTGAGCACCAGCGCCAGGATCGGCCGGCGCACGAATACGCCGATCCAGCCGCCGTCGTCGGCGTTCGCGCCCGGTGCAGCCGATGTCATGTCTTTGTTTTCCACGATCGATGTCCCGGCTGATTGCGACGGCGGCGGCTATGGCGTCACGAGCCCTGCTGACGCACGGTCTGTCCGGCGCGCAGCGAGCTGCCGCCTTCGAACACGACCTTGTCGCCCGCCTTCAACTGCGCATCGACGTGCACCTGGTCGGCATCGCGCGCCAGAATGGCGACATTGACGCGCTCGACGGTGTTCTTGTCGGTGATGCGCCACACGAAGGCGCCCTGGCGATCCCATTGGATGGCCAGCGCCGGCACCAACGGCCGATCCTCGCCGGGCAGCTGCACCGAGGTGGAGAACGTCGACCCGGGGATCAGCTTCAATTCAGGATTGGGGATCTCGGCGCGCACCATCAATGTGCGCGTGACGGGATCGATGCGCGTGCCGACTGCCTGGATCTTCCCCTCGTAGGGCTCGCCGGACCGCGTCACCAGCGTGGCGCGCACCGGGATGCCTATCTTCATCGACGGCGCCACCGCCTCCGGCACCGTAAACTCGATGAGCAGCGTCTCGCGGTCGTCGATGGGCGCGATCGGATTGCCGACGGCGAGGTAGTCGCCCGCCTGCAGGTTCGACAGCCCCATGATGCCCTTGAACGGCGCCTTGATGGTCATGCGCTCGAGATCGTCGCGGGCACGGCGAAGGGCGGCGTCAGCCACCTTCAGCGCCGTGTCCGCCTGGGCAACGGCGACGCGCGTGACGGTCCCCTCGTTGAGTTGCTTGTAGCGGTCCACGGTGTCGGCGGCCTGGGCGCGCTGCGCCATGGCCGTCTCGACGGCAATAGCCTCGGGCTCGCTGGCGAGCTTCACCAGCGGCTGGTTGGCCTCGACCCGTTGGCCGCCTTCGAACAGCACCTCGGCGATAACGCCAGCCACCCGCGTCGTGAGGGTGACCTGCTGGCGCGCCCGGGCCGAGCCGACGGCGGCGATGCGCTCGTTCATGCGGGCAATCTTGACATCGGCGATGGTCACCGCCGGGGCCGCGGCGGCACCGCGTCCGCCCCCACCGGGCCCCCGTTGCGCCACGGCCACCGCGCTGGAAAGGCCGACGACGGCATAAGCGAGCCCCAGCCCCACAAAAAACCGAGCCGATTGCTTGAGAATGGCTTGCGCGGTGACAGGCATCGAACGATCCCCCCGGAAATCTACGCACCCAAGTCGGGCATCTGCTGGCCAGCTGCCGCCTCGTTACCAGACACGAACTGTCCTGGGCGGCATATTCCGTCGCGCTACAGCGCCGGCTAATGGTGGACGGCGCCCTTGCGGCGCGCATTCATGCGTGAAAGGGGATCTATTCGGCGACCAAAGTGCCCTGAGTGGTATTGATGCGCAGCTTCAGCGGCGCACCTGGCGCTGAATCCGACGCCTCATTGAAGACGCGCGTCGGAATGGTTAGCAGCAGGCCCTTGGCCGGGTCGTCCTCGGCCGTCGCCTCATCGAGTTGCACCGACGCGACGCCAACCACGGCCAGGCACTTGTTGCCGCCAAGCTCGTCCGCGACGTCAGGCATGACGACCGCCACCCCAGCCGCACAGCACACCGGCTCCACCGTATCGACCACGTAGACGCCGACCTTATCCTCCTGATAGCTGCGGCTGTTCTTGCCGACGGGCGCGATCAGCTCGGTTAGGCCGACGTGGGCCTCATCGCAGGACTTGACCTCAAGGGCTCTGGCGGGCCCGGCAAGCAGCAGGAGGGCGGCTAGTAGGAGGCATATGCGCGACATGCCGCGAGCCTAGCACGGTAGCAAGATCATTGTCGCTCCGGCCGGCAAACAGGCTTAGCTATCTGCGCCTGCGAACAACCGACGCACCGGAGAGCCGATGTCCACTACGCGCCGTATTCTTGTCGTCGACGACGAGCCCCTCATCGCGTCCTTCATCGCCGACTGGCTCATCGAGATGGAATACGCCGTCGCCGGTCCGGTCATGAGCGCACCGGAGGCCCTGCAGCTCGCCGAGCAAACGCCGATCGATGCGGCGCTTCTCGATGTGACGCTTGGATCGGGCGACAGCTTTGCACTGGCCGAGGCACTGCTGGCCAAGGGAGTGGCGGTGGCCTTCATCACCGGCCGTGATGCCCACAGCTTGCCCGAGAAATTTCGCAGCACGCCGATCCTCGGCAAGCCATTCGACTTCGAGGCGATGAAGACCATGCTCGACGGCATGCTCGGCAGTGCTGGCGCCAAACCCGCAGCCGAATAGATCTCCCTTCCGTCTACTTTACTCCCGTCCTGGCGGTCTGGCCGAAGAGCACCTTCTTGGCCTCCTCGGACATCGTCGTCTCGGCTTTGATCTTTTTCGCCAGCGCATAGGCACGTTGCACGGCCGGTCGCGCGGCAATCGACGCAAACCAGCGTTGCAAGTGCGGGAACTCGGCGAGGTCCTGGCCCTGCCGCTCGTGCGGCACGATCCAAGGGTAGCAGGCCATGTCGGCGATCGAATACTCCCCGGCGACGAACTCGCGGTCGGAGAGACGCCTATCAAGCACGCCGTAGAGCCTATTGGTCTCCATCACGTAGCGCTCGGTCGCGTAGGGGATGCGCTCGGGCGCGTATTGCACGAAGTGATGGTTCTGACCGGCCATGGGTCCCAGCCCCGCCATCTGCCAGAACAGCCACTGCATCACCTCGGTGCGCCCGCGTACATCGCCCGGCAGGAAGCGGCCCGTTTTCTCGCCGAGATACTGCAGGATGGCGCCGGATTCGAACACGCTGATTGGTGCGCCGCCATCGGCCGGCGCCTCGTCGACAATGGACGGGATGCGGTTGTTGGGTGCATGGCGCAGGAACTCGGGTCTGAACTGCTCGCCCTTGCCGATGTTGACGGGATGCAAGCGATAGGGGACGTGCGCCTCCTCGAGGAAGATCGTGATCTTGTGCCCGTTGGGAGTCGTCCAGTAGTAGAGATCGATCATCGCAACCCAAGTGTGAAGCGTCCGCCCACGTACCGGCCGGAAACGTCTCACAGCGCACGGCGCACCTCAAGCCGCGGGCGCGCACCGAAGCCGCAGCCGGACCCGAGAGCCTTGGCATATCGACCTTTTGTGATATCGAGCCTTTGACAATGGCACGATGACACGCGAGGCCCGGGTGACGGCTACGGACGTAAGCAATCGCAACAGGCTCGACCGCCCGGTAGAGCCGGCGGACCACGCCTTAGGATCCGAGAAGGCGCCTATCACGCTGGTCGAGTACGGCAGCTATGCGTGCCCGCATTGCCGCGCCGCCAACGAGCGCATCGCCGAGGCACGCGACAAGATCGGCGAGCGCCTGCGCTACGTCTTCCGGCACCGCCCGGTGCGAGACAATGAGCTGGCGCGCCGCGCCGCCGTGCTCGTCGAGCAGGCGCGAGATCCTGATGCGTTCTGGAAAGCGCATATCGCGCTGATGAGCCGCTCGGAGACGCTCACCGCCGATGACATCTCGGTCGTCGCCAAGGATCTCGGCATCCCCCTGGAGGATATCGAAGGCACCAGCGAGACCGCGCGCGCCGCGGAAAGGCGCGTCACCGCCGACGAGACAAGCGCGCGGGCGAGCGGGGTGATGTTCACGCCGACCTTCTTCATCAACAGCCGGCGCTATGACGGGCCGTGGGACGAGAGCTCGTTCTCCGATGCCATGCTCGGCACACTCGGCCATCGCGTGCGCTCGGCGGCGCTCGACTTCGCGAGTTGGGGCCCTTCGGCCGGCATCCTGTTGCTGCTGGCAACGCTCGTTGCCGTGATCGCTACCAACACCGGCATGGGTCCGGGCTTCGATCGCTTCTGGGAGCAGTCCGCCGGACTTTCCTTCGGCAGCCTCGACTACACGATGTCGCTGCGCCACTGGGTCAACGACGGACTCCTGACCATCTTCTTCCTTGTCGTTGGCCTCGAAATCAAACGCGAGTTCACGGTCGGGCATCTCGCTAGCCGGCGATCGGCGGCACTGCCCATGGCGGCGGCCATCGGCGGCATGGCCGTGCCGGCGCTGATCTATGCGTTCGTCATCCCGCCGGGCGACTGGTCGCACGGCTGGGGAATCCCGATGGCGACCGACACGGCCTTCGCGGTCGCCCTGATCGTCATGATGGGAAGCCGCGTGCCCGTCGAGCTGCGCATCTTCCTCACAGCCGCGGCAATCGTCGACGACATCGGCGCCATCGCGGTGGTGGCGGCGTTCTATTCCCACGACCTGCAATTCGAATATCTCTTTGCCGCCACCGCCATCATCGCCGCACTCGCCGCCCTCAATCGGTCGCACGTTTATCTCGTTCAGCCTTACGTGCTGCTCGGCATCGCGCTGTGGGCGTGCGTCCTAGCGAGCGGCCTGCACCCCACGCTGGCCGGCGTCATTCTTGCGCTGTTCATACCGACGCGGCCGCCGCCCAACTTCAGGGGTCTGATGAGCCAGGTGACGACGATCCTCGAGATGGAGGCCCGGCATGGCGATGAGGTGCTGCGCCATGGGCCCTCACAGCCGACGCTCGACGCGCTCGACGCCATACACGATCGCATCGAGTCGCCCGCCGACCGCCTGCTGCGCCACGCCGGCGCGCGCTCCAGCTATATCGTGCTGCCGCTGTTCGCCTTGGCCAACGCCGGCGTCGTCATTGCGACGGATGTCTTCACCGGCCGCGAGCTGCTGATGGCCGCCATCGCCGCTGGCCTCGTCATCGGCAAACCTCTGGGCCTCGTCGTCGCCTCGGTCCTTGCCGTGAAGCTCGGTGCGGCGGTCAAGCCGGCCGAGTATTCCTGGCGTCAACTCTGCGGCGCCGGCGCGCTCGCCGGCATCGGCTTCACCATGTCGTTGTTCATCGCCGGCCAGGCGCTTCCCAACGCGCCGGATTTCGCCGCGGCCAAGATTGCCGTCTTCGTCGCCTCGATCCTGTCGGCGCTGATCGGCGTCGCCATCCTGTGGAATGCTAGGTCAGGGGCGGCCGCCGAGACCGCATCCGAAGCGTAGGCGGCCGCGTGCTTCCCCATCGGCCTTGACGGGCGCGCCGGGCATCGCGACCATGCCGCCTCGCGGGATCTTCCGATGCCTGGCGCGGAGGCTAGTCATGCTCGTCGTTGAGAATAACGGCCGGACCACCATCGTATCGGGCTGGCGCGCCTGGCTGCTGGCCCTCGGCGTCGTTCTGGGCGTCGTGGCGGTGGTGGGCTTCCTCGGGTTCATCTTTCTCAGCTTGGCGCTCACCGTCGGCGCGGTGCTGCTGATAGTTGTCCCGATCGCCGTAGGTTTTGCGCTCGTCGGCTCGCTGTTCGGCCGCCGCGGCTAGCGCCTGCTTGTTGGTAGCAGTGGTGTGCTGGCGCCAAACCCGTGGGAGTTCGGCGCCAGCGAAGGCTGGGGAAGGGAATGCGCCAGCCTCAATCGAGGAACGACCGCATTTTTGGAGGCAATTCTTGTGCCACTGAAATAGGCAGGTTTCGCGGTCGTCGACGTGCGGTAGGCTGCGCAAAACCGCGCCACATGCTCTCCGATTGAGCGCACGTCGTTCACGGCAGATCGGCTGCACGCAAAAAGAAAGCCCGGCCGAGGCCGGGCTGAAATGAGGAAACGGATGCGCAGCTACAACGCCGTGGCAAGAATACTACGCGCAGCCAGCGCCCCTGGTTCCAAGGTAGACACGGTTAACGGCTAATGTCTGTCCGGGCCAGCGCTTTTTCGGCATGCCGGGTCGGCGTCACGGGGCCGGCTGCGTTGCCGGCGGATTGATCGCCTGCGAGTCGCCCGAAAGTGCGTTCGTCCCGGAATTATCCACCTGCCAGAGCGTCGTGGCGACCAGGGCGAGGACGGCGATGAAAACGATCATCGCGAGTAGATAGATCGCGCCCGACGAGGCAGGTCGCTGCGGGTGGTCGATGGCCATCGGATCCTCCTTCAGTAGCGGAACAAACGGACGAGGCACCGTTACGTTCCGTGGACGTTTGCAATCTCCGGTTGCATATCGTGCACTCGGCGCGAT
>JBDTOR010000092.1:0-9481 GCA_039933175.1 Hyphomicrobium sp.
GCCTTCGCGGTCTTGAAGCAGTAGCCGTTGGTCTTGTAGATCTGGTTCCGCTTCACCCAGAGCTGCTTGCAACTTAGTGCGTCCACCGGCACGGCTTGCGCCGATGAGGCGATAGCGCCCAAACCGACGGCAAGCCCGAGGGCGGCTGCGGCGAGGCGACTGGCGTACATTTTCGTTTGCTCTCCTTCTATTCAGTTGCGCCGATCACGAATGCAGATGCAGGTAAAGCCTGCAAACGCCGGCCGGACGTTGTAGACGGGACCACAGTCTGTGTGCTGTTCTGTAGGGAACGCACCACCGCAGCTTGCTGGCTGGGGCACCGGCTGCTACCTCGAAAGTGCGCCGGCGCAATTGATTCTCTTGTGGAATTGTCATGCACGCCAAGCTACAGCCGCGCGCCTGTGCGCGAGCTGTCCCGGTGGTTGGCGTGCTGCTGCTCGCGGCGATGGGCGCACTTGGATCAGCAAGGGCCGATCAGGACGATGACGCCGAGCGCGTCCCGTCCGGTGCTGCCGATGTCTATAGCCCGATCCAACGCACGTTCACGCATCAGGAGCCGTTGCCGGGCGGGCCGCAACGCTTCGTGCCCGGCACCTCGCTGCCGGCCGACGACGGTCCGGTGTTGTTTCAGGATTTGAAAGAGCGCCTGCGCTTCGCCGACCCGTTCTTTCGCGACATGAAACTCGCCGTCTACCTGCGCACGCACGACCTCGATCGCGATAACTCCAGCGGCCCCCGCTCGCGCGCCTGGGCGGGAGGCTCGGCGCTGGCGATCAAGACAGGGTTCCTCGACGACTGGCTGCAGCTTGAGGCGGCTGGCGCCACTTCGCAGCCGCTGTTTGCGCCGGAGGACGAGGGCGGCACGCTGCTGCTGACGCAGAACCAGGCCGAGGTCAGTTCGTTCGCCATCGCCAACGCCCGCATGCGCTTCACGGGGCAAGAGGTCGTGCTGGGGCGCCACCTTATCAAGACGCCGTACATCAACCCGCAGGACAACCGCATGCTGCCCAATACCGTCGATGGCGCCGTGCTCACGCGGCGCCGCGACGAGGCGCAAACGTTCGACTATGGCGTCGGTTACCTGTGGGGCTTCAAGGCGCGCGATAGCTCGTACTTCGTGCCGTTCTCGCAAGAGCTCGGCGTCACCGAGGATCGCGGCGTGCTTGTCGGCGGCGCCAAGATTGTTCCCATCGACGGCCTGACCATCGGGGCCATCGACTATCTGATCTCCGACGTGCTCAACACGTCGTTCGCCGAACTAGACTGGATCATCGATGCCGCGCCGCTGCAGTTCCGGTTCAGCGTCAACTACACCGATCAGCGGACGGTGGGTGCCGATCTCATCGCCGGGGCGCCGTACGCGACCGATCAGGCGTCGGCCCGCTTCGCTGCCAGCTATGCCAACGTGACGCTGCTGGTGGCCGGCTCGGAGAACGGCAAGGGCGCCGCGTTGCAAGGCCCGTTCGGCAGCTTCCCCGCTTACACGGTGCTCGACCAGCTCAACTTCAACGAGGCCGGCCAGAAGACCGCCGTTGTCGGCGCCGCCTACGACCTATCGCATCTGGTGCTCGACGGGCTGAAGCTGCAAACCCGCTACGGGTGGGCGTGGGACGCCGTCGATGCGCCGAGCGGGTCGCCGCTGACCCGGCAGAACGAGTTCAACGTCGAGCTGGAATACCTGCCGACAGCGGGGCCGCTGCGAAATATTCATGTGCAGGTGTTCTATTCGATGGTGGAACTGCCGAACAACCCGGCTGGCGAAACGCAGCAGCCGCAGGCGCGCGGCATCGTCACGTACCTCGTTCCCCTGCTATAGCGGTCGTAATGTCGTCACCTGCCCACAATGCCGACCCCCACCGCCCGTTCGATGCGCGCATGCTCAGCGTCGGCGACGGCCATTGGCTGTATGTCGAGGAGGTCGGCACCGCCGAAGGCACTCCGACGATCTTCCTGCACGGTGGCCCCGGCAGCGGCTCGCAGCATCTGCACCGGCGGCTGTTCGATCCTGCGCGCTTCCACGCCTTCCTGTTCGATCAGCGCGGCGCCGGGCGCAGCCATCCCTATTTGTCGCTGGCCGCCAACACGACGCAGCGCCTCATCGACGACATCGAGGCGATCCGCCAGCACTTCGGCGTCCAGCGCTGGCTCGTCGTAGGCGGCTCGTGGGGCTCGACGCTGGCCGTCGCGTACGCGCAGGCGCACCCGGAACGCGTCACCGGTCTCGCCCTGCGGGCTATTTTTCTCGGCACGCGCGCCGAAGTCGAATGGGCTTTCGTCAACGGCCCCAAGCTGTTCCGCCCGGATTTGTATGCCGACTTCGTCGAGCAATTGCCCGAGGCGGAGCGTGCCGATCCGCTTGCCGCATACCTGCGCCGGCTGGCCGATACCGACCCGGCCGTGCAGGTGCCGGCGGCGCAGACCTGGGCCGCCTATGAGCGGGCGTTGTCGGAGCTGACGCCGCCACAGACGCGGCTGACACCTCCGGTCGGGCGCAGCGAGCGCGCGCCGCCGTCGCCTATCGTCGAAGGCCACTACATTCGCAACGACTTCTTCCTGGCGCCCGATCAGCTGCTGCGCGAGGCGCATCGCCTGAAGGACATCCCCGGGGTTATCGTGCAGGGCCGCTACGACCTCCTGTGCCCGCCCAAGGCCGCCTACGCGTTGAGCCAAGCTTGGGGGGACAAGTGCCGGCTGGAGATCCTCGACAGGGCCGGCCACGCCATCACCGAGACGGGTGTCATGGATGCGCTGACGGCTGCCGTCAGCGAACTCGCCGCCCGAGAATAGCTCAGCCTCCCGCCAACTTTTGCGCCAGCGCCTCGCGGCGGCGCTGGAATTCCGCTTCCATGGCGGCGACATGGCGGAACACGTTGTCCAGCTCCTCCTTGCGCTCCTCGCTTTGCGCCTCTTCCAGCCAGGTGGCGAATTCCTCGCGCAGCGTGAACAACACGTCGAGCGCGCCGGTGATCTCGTTCAGCTCGCGTTGCGCGTCGGTGCCGTCCGCCATATCGAAGTGTCCCTTTGCTCGTGACGATGGAGACACGCTACAGTGCCGCCAACAGCCGTGCAATTCTCGGAGCCGCCATGCGCCTGGCACTACTGTCCATCATGATTGCGCTGCTGGCGTGCGGGACGGCGCATGCCGGTGCCGACACGCTGACCGTGAACTTCGGCGGCGCGGAGAAGAGCTACGCGGCCGCCGAGCTGCTGGCGCGTGCCGACGCGGCGACCATCGAGATCCCGGCCGACGTCTCCTACAAGAAGCCGATGACCTATCGCGCCGTGCCGCTGCTGGCGCTGCTCGGCGGCAAGCCCGATGCAGCGCTCGACACGCTCGAGGTGAGTGCTGCCGACGGTTTCGTTTCCCAGATACCGATGGCGCTGATCGAAGCCGGCGCCAAGGGCGGCAGCGCCGCCTGGATCGCCGTCGAGGATTCCGCAGCGCCGTGGCCGCTGCTGCCGGGCAAAGACGTCTCGGCCGGCCCATTCTATCTCGTCTGGGAGCATCCGGAGCTCTCCAAGGTCGGCACCGAGCTGTGGCCGTATCAGACCGTCGCCGTGACCGGCGTCGAGTCCCCGGCGCATCGCTGGCCGCAGATGGCGGTCGCCGCGACACTCGGCGCCGACGACCCGGCGCGCCAGGGGCAGGCGGTGTTCACCACGCAATGCATGCCGTGCCATCGCATGAAGGGCGCCGGCGTCGGTGAACTCGGACCCGACCTGGGCCAGCCCATGAACCCGACGCAATATTTCACGCCTGCGGGCCTGCGCGCGCTCATCCGCAATCCCAAGGCAGTGCGTACCTGGCCGCAGCAGCTTATGCCGGCGTTCGATGCGAAGGCGCTGCCTGACGCCGATCTCGACGCGGTCATCGCCTACCTCGCCTACATGGCGACGCACTGATCAGCAGGGGAGCATTTTCTTGGCGCGGGCATAGGTCGCCATGCCCGACCAGATGCCCGGGCCACCCTCGACGCCCGCCCCGCCGCCTAGGCGCACGACAGTCGGGCCTCCGTCGAGCGCATAGAACTCGTCGGTAAGGTCAGAGAGCTTTTTATCCCAATCGGTCCAATCGCCGTGATCGAAGTACTTGTCGCGCCGCATCTGCGTGTCGCGCGGATACTTGCTGCCGAACATGTCGAGGCCGCGCTTGTAGATCGCCGCTTGGCGATCGAGGCCCAATTCGCGGAAGGCATCGTAGACATCGGGGGCGACGGCGCCGGAGGAGTTGAGAAAGAACTGATGCACGCCGCCGTTCGAGAACTCCGAGTTGAAGAACTCCATCGCCAGCAGCGTGCGTTGCTCGATTGGCAGCGCGACGAGGTGCGCCACGATCTCGGCGTCGCTGCCGCCGGCGACAGCCAGCCTTTGCACCAGCGCCTGATTGAGATAGCGCAGACGCGCAACCTCGCCCAGCTTGGAGCGCTCCGCCTCGATGCGCTTCCACAGCATCGGAGTGCGTTCGACGAACGCGACCATCGCGGCGGCGAAGGCTTCCCGCGATCCGAACGCGCGGCTGATAGCCATCATGCGACGATCGAAATCGTTCATCGGCGTGTCGAGCGATGAGTATGAAAAATTCTTGGCGCGTGTCTCTTCGTCGACCGGATAAGAGGGGCCGAACAAGGCCATGGCCCGCCCGAACTCGCCGTGCTCGCGCTCTAGCCCGGCGGCTTTGAGCGCGTCGGCGATGGCCTGCGCGAGTGCGGCGGTACGCATGTAGAAGAAGGTGTGCAGCCCATCGCGACCGAGACCGTCGTGCAGCACGTCGAGCAGCACCAGCGTGCGCGTGTCGGCGTCGAGCGCGGCAAGCTTAGCCATGAACGTCTCTGGTGCGTCGAGGCCGGCACGAACGGAGTAGCCTCCGATCACCTCACTGATAAGATCCTCGAAGCGGACGTGTTTGATATCCGCATCCGCTTCCAAGAAGTGCTCGTGGGGACCGGCGCGCAGCCGGCAGCCGTTATCGTCAACGTTCCGCGAGTACGACGGGATGATGACGCGGATGTCCTTGGGGTCGGTACTGTTCTTGGCGGGTGGCTTCTCGACCTCTTCTTCGGTCGCCGCATAGGCGCCGCCGACGAGCATCGACGCCGCCAGCATTGCCATCACGCGCACGCTCGTCATCTCAGTTCGGGAACGTGACGAGGATCTGCATGTGAATGAGCTCGGGGAAAAACGCCTTGAGCACATTGCCGCCCAACCAGAGAAGCGCCGTCAGAATGATCAGCGCCGGGATGGCGGCGAACACCGCTTTGATGAAAAACATCATCAGATGCCCGAACGGCACCTCGAAGCGGTTCACTGCCGTGCCGGACAACGCTTCCGCCGAGGCGCCCCGCTCGCTGCGCCCGTCGGATGCCCCGAAGTCGTGGGTCAGCGTGGCGGTGCGAGCCTTGGCCTCGCGTTCCCTGGCAGCACGCTCGCGCGCCTCCCGCTCTCGTCTCAGTGTTCTTGGCAGATCGTCCGAGCCCTCATCCGCCATGAGAGGGAAATCGACGCTGGCCACGCTTTTAGCCTCCTGAAAGCGCTGCGCTCCAAGCCCTGAACGGGTGGCTGCAGCGGCCGTGCATTGTGAAGAAATTGAGACGGTGTTACCGCCTACCGTCTTAGGGCTGATATTGCTATTTTGCGCCGGCAATTTGGCGGGAGGGGTGCACTTGAACGATTTACGGCAGCTTGTACGTACGATTCCGGATTATCCGAAGCCGGGCATCCTGTTCCGGGATGTGACGACGCTGATGGGCGATGCCAAAGGCTTCAAAGCGGCCATCGAAGGCATGGCGGCGCCCTATCACAACGAGAAGATCGACGCCGTGGCTGGGATTGAAGCGCGCGGCTTCATCCTCGGCGGCGCCGTCGCCGATCGCCTCTCCTGCGGGTTCATCCCCATCCGCAAGAAGGGCAAGCTGCCGTGGAAGACCATCGGGCAGCAGTATGCGCTGGAGTACGGCGTCGACATTATCGAGATCCACGCCGACGCCATCAAGCCGGGGGAGCGCATCCTCATCGTCGATGACTTGATCGCCACCGGCGGTACCGCCGAGGCGGCGGCCAAGCTAATCAGCCGTACGGGCGGCCTCGTCGCCGGCGCTGCGTTCCTGGTCGATCTGCCCGATCTCGGCGGGCTCGACCTCTTGCGCAGCCACGGCATCAGCACCCACGCGCTGATGGCCTTCGAGGGGCATTGATCCACTTTGGGGTGCAACCCCTCACCCGGCTGTCGCGCTAAGCGCGTCCAGCCGACCTCTCCCGTCCATGCGAAGCATGGCTCCGCCACATGGGAGAGGTGAGCACACTTAACCTCTCCCGGTGGGAGAGGTCGGAAGCGATCGGTAGATCGCTTCCGGGTGAGGGGTTAGAACGGCGGTGATGACCACGCCAACAAATCCGCTCCCGGCTGACAAGCTACGGCTGGCATTGCAGCGAGTCGCCGCCTGGCGGCTGGCTGCGGCCCAGCCGGTCGCCTGCCCCGTGTGCGAGGTGCCGGGCCTCAAGATCGTCGACCGGTCGCCGCGCCCCTACGCGGAATGGTACGCGCTGTCGTGCCCCTCTTGCGGTCTGGAGCACACCATCCACATTCCCATGGCGCCAACGATGCCCAGCGGTGAGTAGCGAATGAAGATCAAAGGCAAGGCTTTTCGGACGATCTGGCTCGCGCCGGACGGCTGGTCGGTGGAGATCATCGACCAGACGCGGCTGCCGCATGAGCTGGTCGTCATCCCGCTGAAGTCGGCCGAGGAGGCCGCGCGGGCGATATTGTCGATGCAGGTGCGCGGCGCGCCGCTGATCGGCGCCACGGCCGCTTATGGCCTCGCCATGGCCATCCGCCAGGACGCCTCCGACGAGGCGATCGACCGCGCGGTCGAATTTCTGGCGAAACAACGCCCGACCGCCATCAACCTGCGCTGGGCGCTGGAGGAGATGCGCCGCGCCGTGCAGAACCTGCCGCGCGAAGAGCGCGTCGCCGCCGCCTATAAGCGCGCGGCCGATATCTGCGACGAGGATGTCGAAACCTGCCGCCTGATCGGCGAGCACGGCCGCAAGCTGATCGAGGAGATCGCGGCCAAGAAGGGCAACGGCGAAAAGGTCGAGGTGCTGACCCACTGCAACGCCGGCTGGCTCGCCTGCGTCGATTGGGGCACGGCAACCTCGCCGATCTACCAGGCGCATGACGCCGGCGTGCCGCTGCATGTGTGGGTCGACGAAACGCGCCCGCGCAATCAGGGTGCCGCCCTCACCGCCTACGAACTCGGCAGCCACGGCATCCCGCATACGATCATCGTCGACAACGCGGGCGGCCATCTGATGCAGCACGGCAAGGTCGATATGGTCATCGTCGGCACCGACCGCGTCGCCGCCAACGGCGATGTCGCCAACAAGATCGGCACCTACCTGAAGGCGCTGGCGGCGCACGACAACGACGTGCCGTTCTACGTGGCGCTGCCGCACTCGACCATCGACTGGACGCTCGACGAAGGGCTCTCCATCCCCATCGAGGAGCGCTCGGGCGATGAGGTGCTGAAGATGCCGGGGCGCCTGCCCGACGGCACGGTCGTCACCGTGGAGATCGCGGCCCCAGGTTCGCCGGCCGGCAATCCGGCCTTTGACGTGACGCCGGCGCGGCTTGTCACCGGCTTCATCACCGAACGCGGCGTCTGCCCGGCAACGCGCGAGGGGCTGCTTTCGCTCTATCCGGAGCGGGCGGCGGAATAGCGCTGCTACAACCTTTATAATCTTGCAAAACAAGGTGTGGCAGGGTGCAGACCCCGGATGCTGTGAGTGGCTGAGCCGTGAGCGCCAAAAGCAAAGACGTCGAAAAAGATGCGCGCCGTGCGGTCATCGATACCGCGCTCGCTATGAGCCGTTCCGGCCTGTCGCCGGGCCGCTCGGGCAATGTCTCGCGCCGCTGGAAAGGCGGCATGCTCATCACGCCGACCGGCATGGCCTATGAAAAGATCCGTCCGCGCGACATTGTCTACGTCGACGCTAAGGGTGCGGTGCCGGGCAAGCGCAGCCGCAAGCCGTCGAGCGAGTGGCGCTTCCACCTCGCCGCCTACCGCGCCCGGCCCGACATGCACGCTGTCGTGCACACGCACTCACTGCATGCGACGGTGCTCGCCTGTGCGCACAAGCCGATTCCGGCATTCCACTACATGGTCGCGGTGGCGGGCGGGAACGACATCCCGGTCGTGCCCTACGACACCTTCGGCACGCAGCAGCTGGCCGACTTCGTTGCTCAGGGGCTTGCAACGCGCAATGCCTGCCTGATGGCGAACCATGGCCAGATCGCCATCGGCAACAATCTATGCTCGGCGCTGGAATTGGCGCACGAGGTTGAAGTGCTGGCGGAGCAATACGTGAAGGTGCTTACCCTCGGGGGCGAGCCGCACATCCTGCCGGACGAGGAAATGGCGCGCGTGCTCGAGCGCTTCAAGAATTATGGCCAGCGCGCGCAGGGCTGAGCGCACGCCGGCTTCGCGCTACTGCGACGACAGCTCTTTCAGCGACATCTTGCAGGTGCGCCGCCACTGCTGCTTGGTCATGTGCGTACCCTTGTCCCAGATCGCCATGCAATCGGCCATGCGCTGGTCGGCCGTCGGCTCGACGTAGACGCTGCCGGTGGTGATGTTGTCTGGCGCGCTCGCCGCCTTGTCGATTGCCGGGGCCGGGTCGGCGATGGCTGTCGTGCCGAGCAAAAGCACCGTGGCGATGGAAATGCTGATGGACGTCGTAATGCTGTGCATGGATTTCCCATTGGTTCATGAGCGAGCAGCGGCCTGAATAGCGAGCTGGGCCGCTGACCAGCGAAACTGTCTAACTAACGCGCGGGCCCTGCATATGGTGCAAGGCCGCTTCAATTCGTCGCCAAGTCTCCGCCTGCTTTGTGTCGCCAAGTTGCTCGCAGTGGCGGGCTTTTTGCGCCGCCTGGGCCAGGGCGAGATCGCCGCGCGCCTCCTGTAGCCTGCGGGCTTGCTCCTGAATGTCCATCGCCTGCATGCCGGATCCTCCGTGTTGTTGGCGATGCAGGGCATATAGGTGCGCGTCGTGCGGCGCCAAGCCGGAACCCGCAGAAATCGCCCGTTGCTTACAGGCAGTATAATTTTTGGAAATGTTTTCCCCATGCCCGGCCTAACCGGAGATTGGGTCCGATGGGCTCGATCCGGTAGTCAGCTTACTTCGCGAAGCGGAAGTGCATCACGTACTCCTTGCTCTCGAGCCGCGTGTGTTGGCGCCGTATCCGACCCTCTGCGCAGCACGTTTGTACAAGTGACGGGGGGAAGTCGTCGATAGACCTGTGCCGCTGCCCGGAACAATCCGAAGAGCAGCCGTGAGGGAAGCGAGTTCTCTCACAGGCGAGGCCGGTGAAGTTCTGGAGAGATGGGTCCATGCGAGAGTGCGCTCAGGATCCAGCGAGCCACCTGCCGCGATGGATCGTCCTGTGGTTCATTCTCGACGCAGTCGTGGCACTTGCGCCTCC
>JBDTOR010000093.1:0-9232 GCA_039933175.1 Hyphomicrobium sp.
CGTCCGCCGCGCGCGGTGTTACGCCGGCCTCGTCGCTTCCGCGGAGGATTCAAGGTCGGAAGGCGACTAGACCGGCGAGACGGCTACCGACGGGTGGTGCATGCGCCGCGCCGTGCGGCCGGTGGGCAGATCCCCGCGCTCGTACTCGATCGTGCGAATGAACTCACGGATGCGCGGCTGAATCTCGGTGCGCCAGCGGGTGCCGTTGAAGACGCCATAGTGGCCGACGCCCTCCTGCAGGTAGTGCACCTTCTGATCGTCGGGGATGTTGGTGCACAGGTCGTGCGCCGCCTGCGTCTGGCCGATGCCGCAGACGTCGTCGCGCTCGCCCTCGACCGTCATCAGCGCGGTATCCTGGATCGCCGAGCAATCGACGCGCACGCCGCGGTGCATCATCGTTCCCTTCGGCAGCGCGTGGTCCTGGAACACGGTCTTCACGGTCTGCAGATAAAACTCGGCGGTGAGGTCCATGACGGCGAGGTACTCGTCATAGAAGATCTGATGCTGCTTGACGCTGTCGCAGTCGCCCTTGACGAGATTGTTGAACAGATCGACGTGCGCATTCATGTGCCGCTCGAGGTTCATGGTCATGAACCCGGTCAGCTGCATGAACCCCGGATAGACGGGGCGCATGAAGCCGGCGTGCGGGAATGGCACCGGGCTCACGACATTGTTCTCGAACCACTCGATCGGCTTACATTCGGCAAGCTTGTTGACGCCGGTGGGGTTGCGCCGTGTGTCGATCGGGCCCCCCATCAGCGTCATCGACGCGGGTTGGCACGGATCATCAATGGACGCCATGTGCGCCACGGCGGCTAGCACCGGGACCGCCGGCTGGCACACGCCGATGATGTGCACGTCGGTGCCGAGCACGCGGATGAAATCTATGACGTGGTCGATGAAGTCGTCGAGGTCGAAGCGGCCCATCGCCAGCGGAATGTCGCGCGCATCGTTCCAATCGGTGATGTAGGTCTCGTGGTCGGGCAGCATCGCCTGAACAGTGCCGCGCAGCAGCGTTGCGTAGTGACCCGACATCGGCGCCACGATCAGTACCTTGGGGTCGTAGCGCTTGCCGGTGAGCGCGGTCTCGTCGCGCTTGAAGTGCAGCAGGCGGCCGAACGGGGTCGACGCCACGACATGCTCGCGCACCGCGACTTCGACGCCACCGACGCGCGTCGTCTTCAAACCGAACTCGGGCTTGCCGTAGCGCCGGGTAACGTTTTCGAACAGTTCGCAGGCTGCGGCGAGATGGCGGCCATAGGGCGTGTTGGCCATGAGGTTGAATGGCGAGTCGAGGACGCTACGCAGACCGCTGACGCCAAGTCGCATCGGCGATAGAACCGTGTGAGCGAATTCATATGCGTAGTAGTGCATTCGATGCCTTCCTGTTGCGGCGCAACAAGCTTTCCGGGGTCGTGATCGTAGACGTTAAGGACGAAGCGTCGACCACGAATTACCACACGCAGTATCAGTGCTATGCCCCATCATATAAGCTTTCGACAGCCATGCTGTTCCCTTTCGGACACGTCTCTCTGTTTGCTGCGGCAAAGCTGTCGCAACCTCAGAGCGCCAAAATTGACCGCTACTTCGCCGCAACGCACCGGAAACGGCCTTTTCGCGGAGTTGCAGCGCCTCCATTTAATCCTCGCGCGCTTCGGTTCCGGCCGTCGGCGCAGAGGAGCCATTCGAGGTCGACATGACCACCACAAGGCCGCCCGGTAGGGGTGTACCGCCGAATCCGCTACGGGATTCGACCAGCTCGGGGCGGTACGCGCCCGAGTCGCGTCTCGCCGTCGGCGCCGATCGGCGCGAGGTCGAGGCATCGTCCCGGTCTTCACTCATCACCAGCGTATTCTTGTACGCCGGCATCGCGCTGCTTTGCCTCGGGGTCGGGGCCGCGACCTTCTTCATCATGTCGCCGCCGACCGATTACATCCGCCGCGAAATTATCGCGCGCGTAAAGGCGGAGACCGGGCGTGATCTCATCATCGGCGGCGGCGCATCGTTTACCATCTTTCCATCCCTTGGCCTGCGGCTGGGCGATATCTCGCTCTCGGCGCCGCCGAGCATGGGCGGCGACCCGCTATTGAAGGCGACGAGCTTCGACGTCGGCGTGCGGCTGATGCCGCTGCTGCGCCAGGAGATCGTGGTCGATCGCGTTGCGCTGAACGATCCGGTGTTTTCGCTGCGCGTCGACGCCGACGGACGGCGCACCTGGGACATGGCCAGCATTGACCTGCCTGTGCGATTTGCGGGCCAATCGGGAGCCCTTGGTCTGGCGGATTTATTTGTCAGTCCTGCCGCCGCGGCGCCGGGCGAGGTTGCGGCGCTGTCGATCGACGATATCCGCATCTCGAACGGCGCGGTGCGCTACAGCGACGACCGCAACGGCGCCTGGGGCCGCTTCGACGGTCTCAACGCTCAATTCGCGCTGCCGGCTTTGGACCAACCGCTCGAAGGTAGCGGGAGCTTGGTCGCCGAAGGCGAAACGTTCCAGTTCAAGAGCACGCTGACGACCCCGCAGGATCTGGCCGACCAGCGGCCGGCCACGCTGCGGCTCACGGTCTCCGGCATGCCCATCACGTTCAGCTACGATGGCACCGTTGGGCCAACCAACGGTGAGGGCACCATCACGGCCAATTCGCCGTCGCTCGGCGCGCTGGCGCATTGGTGGGGCAATGAGCTGTCGCCGGAAGCAGGTGCCGGAGAAGTCCTCCTCACGGCGCACCTCGAGGCGACCGACAAGAGCGTGCATCTCTCCGCTATCGACCTCAAGGCAGGCCCCGCCGTTGCTAGCGGCACGGTGGGATACGAGGAGCGCGAGGGTGCGCGCCCGCACGTCGCCGCCGATCTCAAGATCTCCGGGCTGAACGTCGCCGAGCTGCCGCTCGGTGCCGATGTCCGGGCCCCCACCGGTGCCCGTCCGTCGGTGCCCGCGCCGACGCCGCTCAGTCTCGACGCCCCGGAATCGGCACCAAAGCCGGCCGAGCCGGACTCGATCGAAGATTTGCTGAACCGCCCCGGCGCCCCGCAGGTGAAGGGCTACACGCAGCGTGCCGGCTGGAGCACCGAGCCGATCGACATCAAGGCGCTGGGCCTGGCCGACGTCGATGCGCGCGTGGCGCTGACCGACGTCACCTATGGGCGCACCCGCATCGACGGCGCGCAGGTGACCATCGGCGTGAAGGATCAGGTCGCCAAGGTGACGCTCGCCGATCTGCGCCTCTACAACGGAAGCGGCCACGGTCTCGTCACCCTCGATGCCTCGTCGGCACAGCCGTCGTTCTCGGCCGACGTTTCCCTTTCGGGTATCGCGGCGCGTCCGCTGCTGCGCGATGCTGCCAAAATCGACTGGCTGGACGGCAATGCCGACGTTGCTTGGAAGGTTTCAGGGAGCGGCGCCACCGAGGCGGCGATCGTGCAGTCTCTAAACGGCACTTCCAATGTCGCGGTGAGCGATGGCGCGGTCATCGGGTTCGATCTGGGCGGCGCCATGAATGAATTGTCGGAAGGCAGCATTCCTAGTATTGCCTCCGATCCTTCGAAAAAGACCGACTTTCGGCGGCTGACGGGTACGTTCGTCATCGCCAGCGGCGTCGCTACCAACAACGATCTGAATCTCGACAGCCAGCATCTGCACGCCTCTGGCGCTGGCACCGTCGACCTACCGCAACGCAGCCTCGACTACACGCTGCGCCCGAAACTGGTCGCCAATCTCGGCGGCGACGGCGGCGAAGCGAACGCTGCCGGCATCGAAGTGCCCGTCCACATCACCGGCTCGTGGGAGCAGCCCGACATCTCTCCGGACATCGAAGGCGCCATTAACGCGCCTGGCACGGTCGACGCGGTGAAGCAGATCGGCAAGCAGCTCAAGGGAAAGAACGCCGGCGAGATCGTCCAGGATTTGTTCGGCGAGGGCGAAGGCGGAAAGCCGTCAAAGGCGCAAAAGCTTCTCGATAACCTTTTCGGAAAAGAGTAGCGCGTGGCGCTTCGCGCGATTGTCGCAGCGGCGCAGAAACGGCCGTCAGCGGCGCATGCAGCAAACGCTGGGTGAATCCCGGCGAACGCGCGCGGAAATTTTTTTGCCCCCAGGGGAAAATTTTTCTTGCGTAGGGGGGGGGTGTGCCTCATATGACCCCTCTCCGTTCGTCCACCTGCCCTTAAGGTCGAGGTTTTCCAAAAACCCCAAAGGTAAGGAGCGGACGGGTCACCTCTATCTGCTGGTTGGGGAGGGTCATATGGCCTTTAATGACACCCTCTTCCAATTGGGGATGGACTTGACTCGTTCAAGCACCGCCCAAGAGGAAGATCGTCGTGTAGCTGCGCCAGTGGCGCACGAAGACTGTGCGCACATTGCGCACGCCGACTATGCGCAAGTTGCGCATGACGACAGGAAGGACCACTTCATCGAGCGCGACGGGATGCGCTATGCCGGCACCCACCTTCTGGTGGATCTGTTCGGTGCCCGCCGCCTTGATGAAATCGAGCACATTAAAGCAACGCTCAAGCGGTGCGTGGAGGTAGCGGGCGCAACCCTGCTGCACATCCACCTCCACCACTTCACGCCCAATGGTGGCGTGTCGGGCGTTGCCGTTCTGTCGGAGAGCCACATCTCCATTCACAGCTGGCCCGAGGCCGATTATGCGGCTCTCGACGTCTTCATGTGTGGAGAGGCTGAGCCGCAGAAGTGCATCGAGATCCTGCGCGAAGCCTTCGACGCCCGTGACGTCGTGGTGAAAACTCACCACCGCGGCTCGGAACTCGAAGACCTAAAGTGGCAGGCCGCGCGCTCTAAGCAAGCGCCGGTGCGGTTGAAAGGCGTGAAGCGGCCGAAGCGCGCGGCTTAATAAGCCCGCGACTGGCCCTCCCTGCCTTTCCGGTCACGTTTCCGCCTTGTCCTTGGGCGACGCAGTGGCGACAATGCCGCCGCGTCGCCCGGGATTCGGCGCGACCGGCTCAAGCCAGGGAACGTCGACTTGGTCCGCGCCCTTCTCTCCGTCGTTTTCATGGCGCTCCTGCTGGTGCGTGCCGTGCCCGCGTCCGCGCAGGAGCAGGGCCTCGGCGGCAGCTTCATCACACCGTTCCCCGACAATGACGTCTATCAGGTGCAAGTCGTCGGCGACTGGCTCGCCGAAGGCCTGATGGGCGGCCTCGTCCAGGCGTTCACCGCCGGGCCCGGCGTATCGATCTCGCGCAAGCGCTACGATCTCGACGGTCTGATGCGCAACAGTTCGGCCAACGACATGGCTCAGTTGGAGCAGACGTTCGGCACCGACCCGAGTCATATCGCCATCGTCATGCTCGGCGCGCAGGATCGCTACGGCGTCAATCGCCGGCGCACCACGGAAGCCGAGAACGACGAATGGCGCGGCGAGTATGGCGCGCGTGTCGACCGGCTCATGAAGCTCCTCAAGAAGAACAATCGCGCGGTCTATTGGGTCGGTCTGCCGAACATGCGGCGCTGGCAGGACAACGAGCGCGCGCAGCGCATGAACGATGTCATCCGCGAGCGCGCCTACATGAACGGCGTGCGCTTCATCGACGCCTACGCAAGCTTCATCGACGAGAGCGGCGGCTACTCCGATTGGGGTCCCGACGTCACCGGCAAGGTCCGCCGCCTGCGCGACACTGACGGCGTCCACTTCACCGAGGCCGGCTATCTGAAGCTGGCGCATTTCGTCGAGCGCGAATTGAAGCGCGACATTGTGCAGGCGCGCACCGAGCGGTCGATTCCGCTCGCCGGCGATACCGCCGAGCAATCGCGCGTCAATCCCGAGAAGGTGCGGCTGAAGGCGGAAAGCGATCGCGCGCAGGCGCAGGCGAAGTCGGCCAAGGGCGGTGGCGACGTCGCCGTGCCCTCCGCGGGGGGGGGCGACGGCGCCCGCGACCAGAAACTCGAGACGGGCAAGGTCGACATCAAGGTTCCCGGCGCCGAGGGCACCGAGCAGATCGTCACCATCGAGATCGTGCGGCCGGCCATTCCCGCCTCCGTCGTCGCGCTTGTCACGCGCAAGACGAGCGACGACAAGGCGGCGCAGATGGGCGATGTGCTCGTCGATCAGATTCCCGGCGGCCTCACGGTGATGAGCTCGATCGTTCCGCCGCGCGGATCCGACGGCAGCCGCCGGCGCATGTCGCCGACGCAGAGCCCGTATTTCCGCGTGCTGGAAAAGGGCGAGCGGCTTCCGTCGAAGCCCGGCCGGGCCGACGACTTCACCTGGCCGCGGCAGCAGACGACGGCGGCCGAGGTGAGCAGCGAGCCGCCACCGATGGCGGACGGCAGACGCGGCAGCACGGCCTCGACGCACTAGTAGCGAAGCGGCGAGCTCAGCGCGGCAGCAGGCTCTTGCCCATGAGGAATTTGTCGATCGACTGCGCGGCCTGGCGCCCTTCGCGGATTGCCCAGACGACGAGCGACTGGCCGCGGCGGATGTCGCCGGCGGCGAACACCTTCGGACGGCCGGGGACGCGATAGTCGCGCTCGTTGGCGTCGACGCCGGCGAAGCGCCCGCGCGGAACAACCGGCAGCGCCAGCTCCTTGACGACGTCGTCCTCGATCGGCCCCGAGAATCCCATGGCGAACAGCACGAGGTCGGCTTCGAGCGCCGCCTCGGTGCCCGGCACCGGCTGCATCTTGTTGTCGACCTGCACGTAATGCAGCTTCTTGACCTCGCCGCTCTCGCCCGAGAAGCCGGTGGTTGACACCGAGTACTCGACCTTGGCGCCTTCGGCCTGGCTGCTCGAAAGGCGCAGCTTCAGTGGCCAATTCGGCCAGGACAGCGCCTTGTTCTCGCGCTCCGGGGGCATCGGCATGATTTCGAGCTGCGTCACCGACTTGGCGCCCTGCCGGAACGAGGTGCCGATGCAGTCGGAGCCGGTGTCGCCGCCGCCGATGACGATGACGTGCTTGTCCTTCGCCAGGATGTCTTTGGCATCGGTGATCGCCGGCGGCGTCTCGCCAGCCACGCGGCGGTTCTGCTGCGGCAGGAAATCCATGGCGTAGTGGATGCCGCCGAGATCGCGCCCATTCGACTTGGCGAAGAAGTCGAACGGCTGCTCGGAGCCGCCGGCCATCAGCAGCGCGTCGTAGCTGTCCTCGAGCTCCTTCGCCGAGACATTCTTGCCGACGTGCGCATTGCAATGGAAGGTGACGCCTTCCGCTTCCATCTGCTTGACGCGCCGGTCGATGATCCCCTTCTCCATTTTGAAGTCGGGAATGCCATAGCGCAGCAGCCCGCCGGGCTTGGCGTTCTTTTCATAGACGTGGACGTCGTGACCGGCGCGCGCCAGCTGCTGCGCGGCGGCAAGACCGGCCGGGCCCGAGCCGACGATGGCGATGCGCTTGCCGGTTTTCTTCTCCGGCGGCTCGGGTGCGATCCAGCCTTCCTCGAAGCCGCGATCGGCGATGGCACACTCGATCGTCTTGATGGCCACCGGCACGTCATCGATGTTGAGCGTGCACGCGGCTTCACACGGCGCCGGACAAACGCGGCCGGTCACCTCGGGGAAGTTGTTGGTCGAGTGAAGGTTCTGCGATGCCTGCTTCCAGTCGGAGTGGAAGACGAGGTCGTTCCAATCGGGGATCTGATTGTTGACCGGGCAGCCGGTGTGACAATAGGGGATGCCGCAGTCCATGCAGCGGGCCGCCTGGACCTTCGTGTCTTCCTCGCTAAGGGCCTGGACGAATTCGCGCCAATGCTTCAGGCGCTCCGCCACCGGCGCGTACTTGCGCTCGGCGCGTTTGAATTCGAGGAAGCCTGTAACCTTGCCCATTCCAGTTCCCTATCAGCGGTGAGAAAGCCCGCGGCTCCGACACCGTTGCCCCTGCCAATATTTCATGGAGAGGCGAAGTTCTTCAAGCCTTGGCCATCTTGAGGCCGATCTCGATCTTCTCGAGGCCATCCTTATCGGCGGCCTGTGCCTCGGACATTTTGATCAGCGCCTTGCGGTATTCGACCGGCATGACCTTCTTGAACTTTGGCATGTAGGTCCGCCAGTCGCCGAGGATCGCCTTCGCCTTGGCCGAGTTGGTGTAGTGCGCATGGCGCGCGACGAGCGCGTAAAGCCGCTCGGCGTCGTGCTTGGTCATGTCGCTCATGACATCGACGAGGCCGTGGCTCTCGAGGTCGCCCTGCTGGCCCATGAGGCGCTGCATCAGCTCCTCCTCGGCCTCGACCGGCTCAAGCTCGATCATGGCCATATTGCATTTGGCCTCGAAATCGCCGGTCTGATCGAGCACGTAGGCGATGCCGCCCGACATGCCGGCCGCGAAGTTGCGCCCGGTGGGACCGAGCACGACGACGACGCCGCCCGTCATGTACTCACAGCCGTGGTCGCCCGTGCCTTCGACGACAGCGGTGGCGCCGGAGTTACGCACGGCGAAGCGCTCGCCGGCGATGCCACGGAAATAGCACTCGCCGGTGATGGCGCCGTACAGCACCGTGTTGCCGACGATGATGCTTTCTTCCGGCTTGATGCTCGATATGGCGTTGGGGCGGACGATGATCTTGCCGCCCGACAGGCCCTTGCCGACGTAGTCGTTGCCCTCGCCGACGAGATCGAGCGTGATGCCGCGTGCCGCCCAGGCACCGAAGCTCTGTCCGGCGGTGCCGGTCAGCGTCAGCCAGATCGTGTCCTCGGGCAGGCCTGCATGGCCATAGCGCATGGCCACCTCGCCCGACAGCATGGCGCCGACGCTGCGGTCGACGTTGACGATCGGAAGTTCGGCCTTCACCGGTTTCTTGGACTTCAACGCCGGCTGGCTTAGCTCGATCAGCTTGTTGTCGAGCACCTTGTCGAGACCGTGATCCTGCGCCTCGCACCGATAGACGGCCACCGACTTCGGCATACGCGGCTTGTAGAAGATCTTCGAGAAGTCGAGACCCTTGGCCTTCCAGTGTTCGATGGCGCGGTCCTTGTCGAGAGCTTCGGTCTGCCCGATCAACTCGTCGAACTTGCGGACGCCGAGCGCCGCCATGTACTCGCGCACCTCTTCGGCGACGAAGAAGAAGTAGTTGATGACATGCTCGGGCTTGCCCTGGAACTTGGCGCGCAGCACCGGATCCTGCGTGGCGACGCCGACCGGGCAGGTATTGAGGTGGCACTTGCGCATCATGATGCAGCCGGCGGCGATGAGCGGTGCCGTTGAGAAGCCGAACTCGTCGGCGCCGAGGAGCGCCCCAACGATGACGTCGCGACCGGTGCGTACGCCGCCGTCGACCTGCACGGCGAT
>JBDTOR010000094.1:0-9215 GCA_039933175.1 Hyphomicrobium sp.
GCGCCGATCTCAACTCGGCCCGCATCGGCAAGATGCAGGGCGAGGACCAGGCGCTCAATCTCGACAAGGCGAAGAACCGCGACCGGGCTGTCATCAACTAACCGCGCTGGCGCACGAACGGCCCGCGCGTCCGCCAACTCTTGAAGTCGCGGATGATCTCGCGGGCCGCATTGTGTCCCGGCGCGCCGGTGACGCCGCCGCCCGGATGGGCGCCGGCACCGCACAGGTACAGCCCGCCGAGCGGCATCCGATAATCGGCATAGCCAAGGCGCGGGCGCGCCGAGAACAGCTGATCGAGCGACAGCGCACCGTGGAAGATATCGCCGTCGACCATGCCGAAGCGCTGCTCGATGTCGAGCGGCGACAGTATCTGCGCCGCCAGCACCGACCGTTCGAAATTGGGCGCATGCCGTGTCACCGTATCGATGACGAGGTCGGCGAACGCTTCCTTCTCGCGCGCATCGGCCCAGCTGCGGCCGTCGGGCAGGTGGGGGGCGACGTGCTGGACGAAAAGGCTGGCGACGTGCTTGCCGGGCGGGGCTAACGTGTCGTCGAGCGTGGAGGGAATGAGCATCTCCACCACCGGCTCGCGCGACCATCCCGTCATGCGGGCGTCGAGATAGGCGCGCTCCAGATAGCCGAGCGTCGGCCCGATGACGATGCCCGCGCCGTGGTGATCCTGCGCATTCGTCCCCGGTCGGCAGGTGAAATCGGGTAGCTCGCTCAGCGCCACGTTCATGCGGAACGTGCCCGAGCCCGTCTTCATGCCGGTGAACAGCGCGCGCGTCTCCGGCGCGACGGCGTCCGCCGGGATGAGATCGCGGAACAGCAGCTTCGGGCCGACGTTGGCCGCAACTGCGCGCGCAAAAATCTCCTCGCCGCCCGGCAGCACGACGCCGGTCGCCGCGCCGTCCGCGGTCATGACCTCCTGCACTTTGACGCCGGTGCGAATCTCGACGCCGCTGCGCACCGCCGCCGAAGCCATGGCGCGGGTGATGGCGCCCATGCCGCCAATGGCATGACCCCAGGCGCCCCGCTTGCCGTTCACCTCGCCGAAGCAATGGTGCAACAGAACGTAGGCGGTTCCCGGCGTCGACGGCGCCGCGTAATTGCCGACAATGCCGTCGAACGCGAAGGCGCCTTTGACGACGTCGCTCTCGAACCAGCCGTCGAGGAAATCGGCGGCGCTGCGCGTGAAGAGGTCGAGTAAGGTGCGCTGTTCGTCGACGCCGAGGTGCGCCATGCGGCGCCCAATTATGCCGCCACGGATCAGCTCGGCGATGCCGCCGCCGGCGTTGGGCGGCGTCGTCAGCACGAGATCGCGCAGCACGCCGGCCGCACGCTCCAGCATCGCGTCGTATTGCGGCAGCCGCTCGGCGTCGCGCGCCGAGAATTGCGCGATGGCCGCCTGCCGTTCCGCGAGATCGCCGCGTATCAGCAGATAGCGACTGTCGTCGACCGGCCAGAAGTTTGCAGCCGGCCGCTCGACGATCTGCAATCCCTCCTTGGCGAGTTCGAGGTCGGCGATCACTTTCGGATTGAGCAGGCTGACCGTGTACGCAGCGACCGAGTTGCGGAAACCCGGGTGAAATTCCTCCGTCACGGCCGCCCCGCCGACGACGTGGTTCTGCTCCAGCACCACCACCTTGAGCCCCACCTTGGCGAGGTAGGCGGCACACGTCAGCCCGTTGTGCCCCGCGCCGATGATGACGACGTCTATGCCGCCGGTATTTTTCGTGCTTGCCATTGCCGCTGCCGTCCGCCCCGATTCACCACGATGGCGATAGCGCGGACCGCCCTGCTGTGCCAGAGCGAACCATTCCCGCCACTATGCGTTAAGACTGCTCGGCCGCATGTTTGCGCAAAAATGCCGCGTTAGCGTCTCGTTTAGGGTCGCAGCCTAACTTCGACGTATCAGATCCGAACGCCGCCGGAGTTGCCCCTATGCAGATCCTTGCGAAACGCGCGCCCGCCATCGTCCACGACGAGGCACATGAGGCATCGTACCGTTTCGCCGGCCTAGTGATCGTCGCCCTGTTCCCGGCGCTGTTCTGGACGGCCGTGGCGGCGGGCATCGGTGCCGCTGTCGGCCACTTGCCGACCCCCGCCGCACTCATGACCTTCGGCGCCGCGGTGGCGACGTTCTGCGCGGCTGTCGGACAGGCGCTATTCTCCAGAACTTATCAGAAGTGATTTTCAGGATCGCGGGGCAGCTTAGCTGACGCCGCCCCAGCCGCAGCGCATCTGGCGGCAGGTTCCGCTGAGGCCCTTGCACGAGACCTTCACGAATTTGCAAACGCGGCAGCTGTAGCTCGACAGGCAGCCGCGATACGAGCCGCCCGGGCGGAAGTTGCAGGTGCGAATTGTCTGGCAATCACGCTGCGGGTTGATGAAGCCGCCCGGCCCTTCCTGGGCGCGTGCAAAATCCGGCCCAACGGCCAGCGCCGCAGCCAACACCATCGCCGTCAAGCCCAAGCGCTGCATCTCATTGCCCCGATGCATGTCAACCCTTCCTCACTGTGTGGGAGGGAGGGCAAGCATGCAATCAAATGGCGAAAATTCCGTGCACGCCTCAGGGCGGGTGTGCCGTTGCGGCCACGGCTTGCATAGACGAGTCATGCACGGCGGCCGATCGTGGCCGCCGCCGGCAGCTTGTGCCTGTGGATTTATTCCGCCGCTTTGCGCACCGGTTGCACCACGGCCATGTAGTCGTTCAGCAGATTCTCGGTGATCTGCCCCGGCTTATAGACGTGCTCGCCGATGCCGGATACCGGCGTAACCTCGGCGGCGGTGCCGGTGACGAACACTTCCGAAAAGTCCTTCAGCTCCTCCGGCATGATCGCCCGCTCTATCACCTGATAGCCGCGCTTCTTGGCCAGTTCGATGACCGTGCGGCGGGTGATGCCGTCCAGGAAGCAGTCGGGGTCGGGCGTGTGGATGACGCCGTCCTTGATGAGGAAAATGTTGGCGCCCGTGCATTCGGCGACGCGGCCGCGCCAATCGAGCATAAGCGCATCGGCGAACCCGGCGTTCTCCGCGCGGTGCTTTTCGACCGTGCAGATCATGTAGAGGCCGGCAGCTTTGCTCTTCGACGGAGCCGATAGCGGATCGGGACGGCGGTATTTCGCCATCGTCAGGCGAATGCCCTTGAGCCGCTGCTCCATCGGGAAGTAGGAGCCCCACTCCCATGCTGCAACCGCGAGATGGATTTTCGTCGCCTGGGCGGAGACGCCGATCTGTTCGGAACCGCGCCAGGCGATGGGACGGATGTAGCAATCGGAGAGTTTATTAGCCTCAACCACATCGCGGCATACCTGGTCGATTTGCGCTGCGGTATAGGGCACCTCGAAATCGAGCGCCTTGGCGCTCTCGATGAGACGCTGCGAATGCTCGCTCAGCTTGAAAATGGCGCCGTTGTAGGCGCGCAGACCCTCAAACACGCCGCTACCGTAGTGCAGCGCGTGCGTCAGGATGTGGATGTTTGCTTCACGCCACGGAACCATCTTGCCATCGAGCCAGATTACACCGTCACGATCGTGAAAAGGGGTCGGCCCAGACATGCGTGTCTCTCTCCGTGGACTTTCGCGCCAAGATCGCTACTTAAGGCTGGCTTGATGAAGAGACTACCGCGGGTGCCGCTGCTGGTGATCCAGACCGCCCCCGCGCCTGTCGCTCCGGCTACAGCCGTGCGCGCGAACGCGCCGATCGCTTGCGCAAAATGACTTGCCATGACTATCAATCGAGGCCAAATAAGTCAACATGACTGACATAACGTCCGACAGCGTAGCGGCCCGCCGCGTGTCGCGCTCCAACGGTGCTGCTCCCAGCGCCGACAGCGTCACAGAAGCTCCCCCGAACAACGCCTCGCGCGAGGACCTTATCGCCTGCGTCGAGTTGCTGTTCTTCGCCTATCGGGATTTTACCGGCGGTCCTGACGCGGCATTGGAGGAATACGGCTTCGGCCGCGCCCATCACCGCGTCCTGCATTTCGTGCAGCGGAATCCGGGACTGCGCGTCGCCGATCTGCTCGATATTCTGAAGATCACCAAGCAGAGCCTCGCGCGCGTCCTGAAGCAGCTCATCGATAAAGGCTTCATTATGCAACGCGCCGGCAACGACGACCGGCGCGAGCGGCGGCTGTTTGTGACTGCCAAGGGCAGCCGGCTGGCCGAAAAACTCAGCACACAGCAGGTGCAGCACATCGAGGCCGCCCTCGCTAAAGCAGGGCCTGGGGCCGGGGAGTTTGCCCGCCGCTTCCTTTTTGCCATGATTACGGAGTCGGATCGCCCGCGCGTGGAGGCACTGGTAAAGCTGGTGCCCGGCGCGCGCACCTGAGCGCGACACTTCTAGACGAGGGGCGAATATGAGAGCTGCCAAAGTCGCGAGCGCGCCGCTGCCCGACAATGCCCCGCACGTGCTCATCGTCGACGACGATCAGAAGATTCGCGACCTGCTTGGCCGCTACCTTTCCGAACAGGGCTTCCGCGTGACGACGGCGCAAGACGTCGCGACGGCGCGCGCCGGCATGCGCGGGCTGGAGTTCGACGCGGTGCTGCTCGACGTGATGATGCCGGGCGAGAACGGTCTCGACTTGGCGCGCGAGCTGAAGGCGACGCGCTCGGTGCCGATCTGCATGCTCACCGCGCGTTCCGATCCTGAGCACCGCATCGAGGGCCTCGAAGCCGGCGTCGACGACTACCTGCCGAAGCCCTTCGAGCCGCGCGAGCTGCTGCTGCGGCTACGCAACATCCTGCGCCGAGCGTCGGGTGCCGCCGGTCCGAGCGAAGAGATCCGCATGGGCAACCATGTGTTCCATGTTTCGCGCGGCGAGCTGAAGCATCATGAAGAGACGATCAAGCTTACCGAGCGCGAGCGCGACCTATTGCGCATGTTTGCCCAGCGCATCGGCATGCCCATACCGCGCCACGAGCTTTCGCCGGAGGATTCAACCGGCAGCGACCGCGCCATCGACGTGCAAATCAACCGTTTGCGGCGGAAAATAGAGACCGATCCCTCCAACCCCGTGTACCTCCAGACAGTGCGCGGCAAAGGGTATATTCTCTATTCCGATTAGTGTTCTGATTTCGAAGTTCGCCAGAACTCGCTGCTAGTAGCCGAGCGAACTTCGAAATCATAAAGGACACTAGAATTGTAAACTCGCCAGTGCGATTCGGATCGAGAAATTCGCCAGCACCCGGCCGCTGACGATTGCGAATTTCTCAAGCATCGCACTAGTCGATCCCGAGGTCGGTTGATGCTCGCCAAAGGCGACGAGCCTGAGCGCCGTTCGATCACGTCATGGCCTGCGCTGTGGCAGACGGTGCGCCGCATGCGGCTTCCGCACTGGCGGCAACTACGGCTGCCTCGGCGCAGCGACTTCTACGTCCCTGGCCCGGTGCGCCAACTGTGGGACCGCCTGCCGCCGCGACCTCCCTGGCTCATCGCTTTCGGCAAGTGGTTCTCCAAGACCCACAGCCGCAACATGGAGCTCATCGCCGGGTGGCTTGGCGACGTGCTGCCTAAGGGCCTCTACGCGCGCGCCCTCATCATCATCATCGCGCCGATCGTCGTCCTCGAAGGCGTCGTCGCCTTCGTCTTCATGGAGCGGCATTGGCAGGCCGTTACGCGGCGCCTATCCGAAGCGACGGCACGCGACATCGCGGCGGTCATCGACATCTACGAGGACTATCCCGGCAAGGACGACTACAGCAAGCTCATCGAGATGGCACGCGACCGGCTGAATCTGTCGATGCAGGTGCTGCCGTCCGGCGATCTGCCCGCACCGCGGCCGAAACCGTTCTTCGCGCTGCTCGACCGCGCGCTCTCGGAAGAGATCCGCCGGCAGGTGAACCGGCCGTTCTGGATCGACACTGTCGGCCAGTCGCGTCACGTGGAGATCCGCGTCAAGCACGACAACGCCATCCTGCGCTTCGTCGCCACGCGCTCGCAGACCTACGCCTCGAACTCGCACATCTTCCTGCTGTGGATGATCGGCTCGTCGGTGATCCTGCTGACCGTCGCCATCCTGTTTCTGCGCAACCAGATCCGCCCCATTCTGCGGCTTGCCGAAGCAGCCGACGCGTTCGGCAAAGGACGCCGCGTGCCCGACGACTTCCGTCCGCGCGGCGCGCGCGAAGTTCGCCAGGCCGCCACCGCCTTTCTCGAGATGCGCGACCGCATCACCACGCACGTCGAGCAGCGCACCACCATGCTGGCCGGCGTCAGCCATGACCTGCGCACCATCCTGACGCGGTTCAAGCTGGAGCTGGCGCTGCTCGGCGACACGCCCGAGGCGCTGTCGCTGCAGTCGGACGTGCGCGAAATGCAGGACATGCTCGAGGACTACCTCGCCTTCGCCAAGGGCGACGGCGGCGAGGAATCGGCACCCACCAACCTGCGCGAGTTGCTGGAGGAGGTGCACGATGAGGCGCAATACTTCGGCACGCCGATCGAGCTCAAGCTACGCAAGCGGCGCGAGGAGCTGGTGCTGCCGCTCAAGCGGCAGGCGTTCAAGCGCGCCATCGTCAATCTCGTGTCGAACGCGGCGCGCTTCGGCGATCAGGTGATCATCCGCGGCGCCGCCGAGGGCCAATGGCTGCGCATCGAGGTCGACGACAACGGCCCCGGCATCCCCGCGGACGAGCGCGCCAACGTGTTCAAGCCGTTCTACCGGCTCGATCACGCGCGCAATCAGGATGAGGGCAATACGGGCCTCGGCCTTGCCATCGCGCGCGACATCGCCAAGAGCCACGGCGGCGACATCACTTTGGGCGAAAGCTCGATGGGCGGCCTGCGCGCCATCATTTCCGTCCCACTTTAGATCTGTTCAACGACACGAGCGGATGGAAGCTTTGCATGCGGCCATGCCGCGCCAGGCGATAGCCGCGCCTCGGGCGCGGGGCCCCTTGGGCCCGTGCCGCTTCGCGGCCAAGGAAGACACGCGGCCGAGAGCGGCCAGATTTCTACGACAGCGCACCGGGGGGAACGGTAGCGCCCGGGTCGGCCGCGGAGTTCGGGTCGGCGCCGGCCGGCTTGGTCCGCTTGCGTGCCGCTTCCGCGCAGCGGTTGGCGAAGCTGCAGAACTTCGACACGGCTTCGTCGAGCGACTGCAGCGTGCGCTCGCCGCGCCGCAGGCGCCGGTCGAGCGCCGCCATCGTCTTGGCGAGGCCCGGATCGTCGTCGCTCAGCCAGGTGCGATAGACGGAAGCATAGACTGTACCGAGCCCCGCGGCACGCAACTGCCCGTCGGGGCCCTCGCTGCGGATACCGGCGGCGCGCAGCATCCACGCCTGCGATTTGCACAGCGCGCGTACGACAGGGGCGTCCATCGGCCAGGATGCGGCAATCGACTTCAGGGCGGGTTTGTATGCGGCGAGGACATCGAAGCGGCTCATGACGACTTCGAACAGCGCATCGCGGGCCGGCTGCGAACCTGAGCGCTGTGGGGCGCGCGCCAGCACGGCGTCATCAACGTTGCGCACGAATGCCGCCAGCACGTCGGCCTTGCTATCGAAGGCCCCGCGCACGTCGACGAGGCTGACGCCAGCCGTCTCGGCGATTTGCGCCAGCGTCACGTCGCGCCACGGGCGTTCGGCGGCGAGTTTCATGGCGGCGGCGACAAGGCGCCCGCGAATGGTCAACTGATCCAGCATGGCGGAGCTCCCGGGGTTACATCTCTGAAAGGTGGGGATACCGTCGCACGATCAAAAGTCGTCCCCGGGCTCCAAATGTCATCCCGGGGCGCGTCCCCGGGATCCATGCTGCCCCACGGTCCCCTGCCGATGGCTGGATCCCGGCAACAAGTGCCGGGATGACAGTGGAAGGGACCGCTCGTCTAGAGACCGAATCCTGGGCGTAAGTCCCGGCTGTAGTTGGGAAATATTCCCATTCCTCACACGATCGCGTGAGCGCGACATTCTGCGGCTTGCCTTGAATGTAATAACATATCATAACAGACGAACGGTGCGACGCGGAAAGGCGCCACACGCGCAACTCGGTTCGGAACCTATCCTCCTTGGTTTTTGGACCATTGGTGCCGCCGCCCGCCGAAATTGCCTGGGCCCGCCGGGGCTAACGCCCGCTCAGGCAACGCAAGAGACGCGGCCGCGAATTGGCAAGAGCCTCCAGCTCATTTCGCCAGGTCGCGGCCGCGTTTCGTTGCCGCCGCCACCGCCGCGGTCATCAGCTTCTGCAATCCCGCTTCGCCGCCGAGAATTTCCAGCGCCGCCGCCGTCGTGCCGCCGGGTGAGGTCACGTTTCGCCGCAACTCGGCAGCCGAGAGCGGGGATGCCTCCAGCAGCGCCGCCGATCCGGCGACCGTCGCCCGCGCCAGCTTCTCAGCGAGTTGGGCATCAAGCCCCGCCGCGCGTCCTGCCTCGGCCAGACACTCGGCCAGCAAAAACACGTAGGCCGGCCCCGACCCCGACACAGCGGTGATCGCATCGAGCAGCGATTCATCGTCGACCCAGACGACATCGCCGACGGCCGACAGCAGATCGTTGGCCAACTCACGCTGCACCGGCGTCACGTTGCGATTGGCGACCGCGGCGGTGATGCCGCGTCCGATGGCGGCCGGCGTGTTCGGCATGGCGCGCACGATGGCGCCGCCGGGCAAATGCTTCTCGAACGACGCAATGGGACGGCCAGCGGCGATCGAGACCACCAAAGTCTGCGGCCCGGCGAGCTTTGCCAGCGGCGGCAGCACGCTGTCCATCACCTGCGGCTTCACCGCGACCAGGATCAAACCGGGCGGCTCACTCAGCTCGTCGATGAAGGGTAGGACATCGATGCCGTTGTCGGCGAGCAGGTCGGCGACCGGGCCAGTGGGATCTGGATCCTGCACGATGACCGAGCGGGCATCGAGGCCGCGGGCGAGCAATCCTGCGAGGATCGCTCCGCCCATCTTGCCCGCGCCGGCCAGCAGCAACGGACCTTGCACTTTGAAAGTCATCTGGGCGCCACTCGCTCCGTGAGGGCGATTGCCGCGCCCTGGTTCTAGTGTGATGATCGAGAAGTCCGCTACATCCTGTTCGGCCGGGTAGTGAGGCGGACTTCTCGATCTGAATCACACGAGAGAGCATTAACTTGGCTAGTGTCCTTCAGATCGCGAAATTCGTTCTACCGCCTGCCGCACCCTGAGACGAATTTCGCGATCAGGACACTAGGCCTGTCCCTCGGTCTCGAACATGGTCGAGACGAGTGCTTCGCGGCTTGGC
>JBDTOR010000095.1:0-9185 GCA_039933175.1 Hyphomicrobium sp.
CGGTGCGTCGTGGCGCATCCCGAACTCGTGCGCCACTGCGAGTCGATCCACGCCGACGTATCCAAGTAAGGACGCCCATGCCGGGACGCGATCCAACGCGCATACTCGACTTCGCCCCGGTCGGCATGTGGTGGGAGATCACCCGCTCGACGGCCGACACGCGCGGCGCGCTGCTCGAAGCCGTCAACGTCATCGCCCCGGACTTCGCCGGACCGCCGCTGCACATCCACCCGGCGGCCGAGGAAAGCTACAGCGTGTTGTCGGGAACGCTCGATGTGTGCGTCGATGGAATTTGGCAGCGCCTGAGCGCTGGTCAATCGGTGACTGTGGCGGCCGGAACACCGCACACGTTAAGGAACACGAGCGGGAGCGAAGTACGGCTGGTGAACACGCACAGCCCGGCACTCGACTTCGAGCACTTCTTCCGGCGGCTACATGCGCTGGTCAATGATCGGGGCGTGAGACTGCCGCCGAAGGACTTCGCGTCCCTGGTGCTGATCTCCATGCTTTTTGTCGCCCACAAGCGTGAGATCGTATCGGCTGATCCACCCGCATTCGTCATGCGGCTGCTGGCCTTCACCGGAAAGTTGATGGGCTACAAACTCCCGCCCTGAAAACCGCTGCGCCGTTCGGCTAGTCGGCCGGCGCGGCAGGCGCGAGGTTGGCGAAGGTGCTGGGCGCCGCGAGGATATCGTACATCCGATCGAGCGTCGCCTGATCGGACGAAGAGTTACGCAGCTTGTAGAGGTACTCGTCGACGAACGGGAACGGCACGCCGCGGGTCTCTAGTGCTTTCGCCCGCATGTCGTCGAGCCCCGCTGCCAGATGCTCCATGCAGGTGACGCGCGAGAAGACCATCGCCTTGATGTCGTCGCGCGGCCGGCACGCTTCGCCGTAACCGTCGACGACCTTGTCGCCATCCGCGGCGGGGAAATACAGCGCCTCGGTGCCGCCTGGGCGCTTCTTCCTGTTCTGCCGCTGACTGCCCCAGAAGCAGACCATATCGCGGCTGCCGACGGTCTTGCGGCCGAGATAGATCACCTGATGGCCCTGCTCGGAGGCGCCGATGTTGTCGTTCCAGAACAGCTTGAGGAAATCGCCGGCGCGCGCGTAGAGCAATTTGTCGTCGCGGAAGCTCATGCCGGTGCCGGTGTGCTTGAGCAGCGCGGCGACGCCGGCACCGTTGGAGTTGAATATCTGGAAGGGTCCCTGGCCATCGACGAGCGTTGCGCCATCCGGCATCCGGCTCTTGGCGCTGAGCGCAGCGATCTGCTCGCCGTCGAGCGCGATGCGGCCGTTGTCCTGCAAGACTGCAATGAGACGCGCGAAGACCGCATAGGTGGCGCCCGTGCAGTGCGAGGGAAAGCCGTCGTAGACCCGCATCTCCCAGCGATCGGCGCCGATATTGTGCGCGGTGATCGTCGGCGATTGGAAGCTGCTGCCGCGGCTGTAACCGCCGCCACTGGGCAGCGTCTTGATGATGTCGAGGATCATCGCGTTGTAGTCGGTGCCGGCGCATCCGCTGACGCTGCTCGGCTCCGCCCGCGCGCCAACCGGCAGCGCTGCGATCATCACAAAAACAAATAGCGCGCGCACACGGCGCGACGCCGAGGATGCGATCCTCATACTGGGAAACCCCCGAATGACCTGTCCTTGGCCTTAATCCACCTTTCGTTAGGCACGATAACGGCCACGCGCCGTGGCAGGTCGTCTCGCTTCTACTCGCGCAGAGATTGGAGCGTTCAGTGTGGCCGGGATGCTTCAGCGGCACCGCGCAAAGCCCCGTAAAATGGGCGTTGCAGGCATGAGGGCGTCACGCGCGGCAAATGATGGTGCGACTGTTCAATTCGCTGCGTTGCCGCCATATGCCGCCCCGCGAGCTGTTGCGCGGCGATGATCGCCGCAGTTGGCGCGCTCCCTTCATCCCAGCCGCTGCTCATCACCGACTGGCTACGGGGACGCACTCTGGCGCTGACCGCCGAGCAGGCGTCGCGCAGCACTACTGACTTTCTGGACTAACGCGACGCGTGACGCACTCTCGCTTGCCTCTTGCGAGGAGGCAGGCGGCGGAGCCGGCGCATCGGCGCGCTTGGGCAGCTTCCCGTGGATCAGATCGTGGATGTACTGCAGCTTGGCTACGGCGGGCGCGGAGATGACAAACGGATATAGGTCCGGCTGCCCCATGCTTCGATTGAGGCTGTTCACCGCGAAGGTGAGCGGCAGCCAGGCGCCGATCAGCGTCTCGACGGCCTTCGCCTTGTAGGGGTTGCGGTCGACGGTGGCCGAGAGCCCCTCGTCCGCCGCCACGCGCGGGGCGACCGAGATGTTGAACGCATACGCCATTTCCAGCGTGTCGACGATGTGCAGGTAGTGCGCCCACGTCTCGGCGAAGTCTTCCCACGCATGCATGGTGGCGTAGGCGGAAACGTAGTTCTCCTGCCAGTTCGGCGCCGGGCCGTTCTGGTAGTAGCGCTGCAGGGCGTCGTTGTAATCGGGTGTCTCATCGCCGAACACGGCGCGGCAGCTTTCCAGCTGGCCACCGTCGCGCACCAGCTTGTCCCAATAGAAGTGGCCCACCTCGTGCCGGAAGTGGCCGAGCAAGGTGCGGTAGGGCTCGTGCAGCGAGGTGCGCAGCTTTTCGCGTGCAGCATCGTCCGCCTCGGCGAGCGAGATCGTGATGATCCCGTCGTCGTGGCCGGTCAGTATCTTGACCTTGTGCTCGGGTGCGTCGGCGAGGAAGTCGAATACCAGCGGCTCCTGGTCGCCGCTGGCCAGCGACGGCGTCGGCAGCTTGAGTTTGATCAGCGAGTAGATCAGCCGGCGCTTCGCCTCCTCCATGCGCCGCCACAGCGCAAAGCGCGCCGGGTCGGAGATGTCGGGGATGGTGCGGTTGTGCTGGCAGGCGCGGCACAGCGGCGTGGCGCTGTCCGCCTCGACCATCCAGTTGCAGGCATGCAGCTCCCAATTGGCGCAGAACCGGTACAGCTTGCTGCGGTCGGCGAGCGCGACCCACTTGTCGCCCTCCGGTTCCACGGCGCTGACCACCTCCAGATCCGGCAAATAGCCGGTCTGGTGGTGGCAGCGCTCGCACTTCGTGTTCTCGAAGTAGAGCGGGTGGCCGCAGCTCTGACACTCGAACAGCTTCATTGAGGTTCCGCTTTCACTGGGACGGCTGCTAGGTGCGGCGAACAAGGCCGACGAGCAGCAGGAGGACGAGCGCGCCGAGCAAGGCCGCAACGATGTTGCCGCCGAACGACTGCGTGTAGAGGCCGAGGGCCGGCGCCAGGAGGCCGGCGATGCCGGCGCCAAGAATGCCGATAACGATATTGCCGATGAGTCCGAAGCCGTATCCCTTCACCAGCAGGCCGGCGAGCCAGCCGGCGATGGCGCCGATGATGATCCAGGCGAATACGGATTGAGGCTCGAGCATGGTGGTTCTCCGCTAAAGAGCGCGCACAAGCCGTGGCGAATGCCGCGGCCCGATAAGTCGCGCGGTTCAAATTTAGTTCGACAGCTTACGAGAAAAAGATTGTTCTGCCGCAAAATTTGGCAGACGCCGAAAATCTAATCGACAGGGTATTGCGGTGTCTTGGACGGTGCGTCGATGATCTTCGAGTTCCACATCGCGACGGCGAATCCGTCGACGCCCGGGGTCAAATAAGCCTCGATGTATTTGGCGCTCGTGAGCGCCGCGGTGTCGGTCCACTTGGCACCGCCGATCGGCACTTGCTCGCCCTCGCGATGGCAGGCAACCGAGAAGCTGACCGGCGTGCCAACGGGTAGCTTGTTGCCGGCATCCTTGAACACCTCGGCGATCTTGCCCTCGACAATGCAATTTCCCGGTGCCGCCGGCGGCGTCACCTTGTCGATGGCGACCTGCACATGGAACGGCGCGTCGGCGCGCGCCTGGCGATAGAACTCGGGTGCCATCAAGGCGCGGGCACTAGTGGTGAGGAGGAGAAGCAGGCAAGCGATGCGGGCGACGTGCGGCATGAAGTTCCTCGCGCCTTCTGTGGGCCGATCCGCCGCGATCCTCCCACAAAGCCTGCGTCGCGTCACTTGCCGTGCTTGGCAAGCCACGCCTTCATGAAAGCGATCTCCTCCTCCTGCGCCTTGACGACGCCTTCGGCGAGTTTGCGGATCTCCGGATCCTTGCCGTACTTGAGGACGACGTTGGCCATGTCGACGGCGCCCTGGTGATGGGGAATCATGCCGCGCACGAAATCGACGTCGGCGTCTCCGGTCAGCTCGATGTCCATGCCCTCGTGCATCTTCTCGTTGGCCGCCTCGAAGGCTTCGGTTGCCTTATTGGACTTTTCCCCGGCAACAGGTGCCCCCTCATGCTGATGGGCGTGCGGATCCTGCGCCACCGCCGCGGGTGCCAAGGCGACTAGAGCGCAAGCGAGAACGGCGACGGCGAGCTTCATGTGGTCTCCTTGTGTGCGGCGGCAGGTCGGATCAGGGCGATTTGCGCCGGGTGAGTTCGGCGCATCCGGCCGTCGCGTCCTCGCCCGACTCTACGTAGCAGGCGGCGATGCGGTCGGGTCCCAGGATGCGACCGTGGTTGTATCCCTTGCTGTCCGAGGCGACCCAGGTGAATGAGGTGTTGTCGGGATAGATGATGCCGAAGAACTCCTTGGTGCCGGCGGGATAGGTGAAGTGGCCGCGGAAACGACGGTCCTGCTGCTCGGTGATCTCGACGGTCTTCTCGCCCCAGATTTTGTAGCCCTTCTTGTCGGAGACCGTGCGGTTCTCGCCGACCCAGGTTCCGACGAGATTTGGAATGTCGTCTGCCGCCGCCGACGCAGCGGCGAAGGCGTGCGACATGAGCAAGAGTGCTGCAAATCTCATTGATGCAGCGCAAATTGAAGTCCTAAGTCGGGTGCTCGCTATCATCGTGGCTCCGCCATGCCGGGAAGGCGCAAATGCAGCATAAGTCCAGCCGTCCGAGGGTGCGACGCTTTGTCTTGCAAGAGCAGCCATCCGCGCTTAACTTAATTGCATGAATTGCAGATGGTGAGCGCCATGACAGTGACTGCGATGCCTCTGAACCCGGCGACGACCACCGCCCCGAAAGAGATTTGCAAGGCGGATGTCGAGCGCTTTTTGTTCAGCAAGCACATCACCGCTTGTCCCGCCTGCGGCCGCTTCCGGTCCCAATGCGATCTCGACGTCCACGCCATCACTTGCCAGAAAGCGCCATCGTGCGGCGCAGCGGCGGCCCCGGTCGATGTGCTGATGGTTGTCTGCCAGAACTGCGGCGGCATCCAGTTCCATGACCGCTCGGTTATCGCCAAGTGGCTCGACTGCCAGAGCCGCGGCATCCGCCGCTAACCAATATCACCGACGCTCCGCCGTTTGTGCGTGTCGATGGCTATTGCCGGCGATCGGGCCATCGGCGGTGGCCGCCCGGCGCCGAATGCGATAGAGACGTCCGGCAAAAACAGAACCCCGCAGGGAGAAACGCAATGTCCCCCATTTCGCGCCGAGGTGCCCTTACGGCACTGGCGCTGCTCGCTTCGCTCGGCGCCGTCGCCGGCGCCGTCTCCACCCCGGCACTCGCGCAAGAAGGAAAAACCATGACCACGTCCTCCGGACTGACCATCGCCGACACCAAGGTCGGCAGCGGCGCCGAGGCGCGCCCGGGCAACAACCTCTCCATGCACTACACCGGCTGGCTGTACGAGAACGGCACCAAGGGCGCCAAGTTCGACAGCTCGCTCGATCGCGGTGAGCCGTTCGAGTTCCCACTCGGTGCCGGTCGGGTCATCAAGGGCTGGGACGAGGGCGTCGCTGGGATGAAGGTCGGCGGCAAGCGCACGCTGATCATCCCGCCGCAGCTGGGCTACGGCGCGCGCGGCGCCGGCGGCGCCATCCCGCCGAATGCCACGCTGCTGTTCGATGTCGAGCTGCTCGACGTCAAGTAACGCAAGCCTACGTCAGAAACGGCCGACGCCCGGGCGCACAGCTCCCGGGCGTTTGCATTTCGGTCTTGTCTCAAAGGGAACAGCCGGTGTGGGCGGATGCGCCTACGGGTGCGCGCATGCCAGCTGCGCGGTGCGGCTCGGCGCCCCTTTGCAATGAGGCCACCAATGTCACGCATCATGGAATGGATCGACCGCGACAACGCGCGGACCGATGAGATCCTCGCCAGTCGCTCGACGCACTGGCTTGTCGCCCGGACGCTGCTCGGCGTCCTGATGATGGGTAAGGGCATCGCTCTCGGCCTGCACGCCACGCACGTCTGGCAATATGCGCTGGCGCCGATCCTGTTCGCCGGGGGGATCATGTTCGCGTTCGAGAGCGCCAAAATCATTCTCACCCGCCTCAAGGCAGGCAAGAAATAGCTCTGGCCGAATAGAGATTGGATCGCGAGTTAGGCGCGACCGCTATTTCAGCGGGGCCTGCTCGCAATTGGATTCGCAGCCGATCGGGTAGCCCCAGGCCGGATAGTATGGCGGCTGCTGGTAGTACGGCCGCGGGCGGCGCATCTCGGAGGCAGGGCGCCAGTCACCCGAGTTGTAGTGCGGATAGTAGCGCGGCGGCTCGAAGACGTAGGGATAGCGGTCGGGTGCGTCGGGATCCCTGTCGCGCCAGAACCAGCCGGCTTCCGCCGGCGCAGGCGCGTATAGGCCGGCCGTAAAGGCCAGACCAAGGACGGCGAACGCTGTCTTCAATTGCATTGTGCACCCCTGCCAACGATCAACCTTAAGCGATTCCGCCGATGCCGCACAATGACTGGCAGGACGCACCCCTCAGCTAAAATAGCAGACGGAAATCGCTGGCTAATTCGCCGCCGACCGGGGGCTCAGAGGATCAGCAGCGCCGCTAAAACCACCGCGCCGGCGAAAATGACAAGGGGCTCGGTCAAGTTGGCCAGCGTGCCGGCCAACAGGGCCTCATGGCTCAGCGCCTCGCGCTCGATCGTCATCAGGGCGCGATCGCGCTCATCGAGCTCGGCTTTGATGGCCTCGACATGCTCTGCCATGCAGGCTTCCAAGAAGCGCACCCGCACCGGCTCCAGCACGAAGCGCGTCCCCTTGAGCGCCGCGTCCCGGTCGAAGGCCGGATCGCATGGCGTCTGGGCGAAGCGGCGGCGCGTCGCCGGCGAAGGGATATGCCGGTGGTGGGCGGCGACGAAAGCGCGATAGAGCTCGATGAAATTAGGCTTGTCGGTGCGGGCGATGTCGGCGGCAACGCGGTCGCACCCGCCGCTCCACAAGATGGATTCCGGGTCGGACTCGCATGTCATGCGCACGGCATAGCCGGCCGAAATGTCGTAACGGCCTTGGACGTCGCTCCTGTCAATGGCCACCGCAACGGCCGCCAACGCCAGTCCTGCGCCGACGAGAAATCGCCAGTGCCGCCGCACCTCGCAGGCCGCGCGCCGCGCCAGTCCGATAGCCTGTTCCGCCAGCTTGCCGCGTGCCGTCATCAATTCCCACCGGGCTGTTAGCGTCGCTCTTAACGTGAAGAATGCCGGCGCGTCGACAATCCCGTTATCCGACATGCGCGATTGAGAAAAACTGTTTTTCTAAACTGGAATATACGCAGCTGGCAGAACATCAGCCGCAAGATGTTTTTTCTGGATATCCGGTGCCGGATAGGGCAGTAGAATTGATCACTGTATATTTATGTGCCGACCGGCTTTCCGGAACGTACGAATTCCCTGCGTGAGCGGCCGTCCCGCCATTCCTCGGTTCAATAAACGTAGGCGCGACACGGATCATCATTTCTTCACGAGCCAGCGAGAACAATCGCGCGATGGATACCGCTGCTCTGCTGCAGGAGATCTATAGGTGCTACCGCGAGAAGCGGCTCGCCGATGTCGTCGAGCTGCTGAGCGACGACTTTAAATTCACGGCCCAACTTCCCGACGATATCGACGACGCCATCCGTCCGCGCAGCCGGGCAGAGACCGCTATCCTGGTGCACAAGTTCATGGAGCACTACGACATCCTCGCCTTCGAAACCGGTCCGATCATCGTGGCCGACGGTGTCGCCTCGGCGCAGGCCGATGCGAAATTCCGCCACAAGAAGTCCGGCAAGGTTCTGGAGACGCGCTTCTTCCATGATTGGCGCGTCGCCGACGGCAAGGCGCGCGAGCTCGCGCAGCGCCACGATCTGGAGCAGCTGAAGGCCTACTTCAGCAGCGTTGGCGACGACATCGCCTGAGGGCGGGGATCGCAAGCCCCCTGCGGGCCGGCTTTCGCCACGTGCGGCTCCCGATGCGTCTTCCCAGGCCTACGGCGCCCCTCTGATGCCCGGACACGCAGCCGAGCCTGGCGCCCTGGTGCGCAACGTGTTGGCTGATTAGAGATTATTAAGTAGACCAGACTGATCGGCGGCGACGCTGCGTCCCGGCGCAAAGCGGCCGGTTTCTGCTATGTTCGATGGCGGGCGGTGCAGCGCCCATCCGATGACCCGAGCGAGATCAAGGCGAAGAATGACCGGCCTCCCCGATTTCACGAAGATTGCCCTCGATGACGGCAAAGGCGCGTCCGGCACGGCAGCGGCCGTCGATACGGTCGCCTACGAGGCCCCGGAGGGGATCACCGTCAAGCCGGTCTACACGGCCGCCGACACCGCCGGCCTCGACTTCCTCGACACCTTCCCCGGCATCCCGCCCTATCTGCGTGGCCCCTACCCAGCCATGTACGCGCTGCAGCCGTGGACCGTGCGCCAATACGCCGGCTTCTCGACGGCCGAGGACAGCAACGCCTTCTACCGGCGCAATATCGCCGCCGGCCAGAAGGGCCTGTCGGTGGCCTTCGACCTCGCCACCCACCGCGGCTACGACAGCGACCACCCGCGCGTGCGCGGCGACGTCGGCATGGCGGGCGTCGCCATCGATTCGATCTACGACATGCGCACGCTGTTCTCCGGCATCCCGCTGGAACAGATGTCGGTGTCGATGACCATGAACGGCGCCGTGCTGCCGGTGCTGGCGCTGTTCATCGTCGCCGGTGAGGAACAGGGCGTGCCGCCGGAGAAGCTGTCCGGCACCATCCAGAACGACATCCTCAAAGAGTTCATGGTGCGGAACACCTACATCTATCCGCCCGAGCCCTCGATGCGCATTGTGTCCGACATCTTCGGCTACACGTCGCGCCACATGCCGAAGTTCAACTCGATCTCGATCTCCGGCTATCACATGCAGGAGGCGGGCGCGACGGCCGACCTCG
>JBDTOR010000096.1:0-9173 GCA_039933175.1 Hyphomicrobium sp.
CGGATATTATAACATCCGTAAAGCGTATTCGGGGGCGTACCAGTGAGAGTTTGCGTGGGCGTATGCGTCGCTGTGGCGGCGTTGGTTTTGAGCGTGCGGGTCCAAGCGCAGTCGGCGCCGACCGCACAGGGCACCGTCGAACTGCCGGCGGTGACCGTCACCGCGGCCAGCCCGGTCGCGAAGCCCAAGAAGAAAGCAAAGCGCACCAGCCCCCCGCCATCGGCGCCGGCTTCAGGCGATACCGCCGCCGCAGCGCCGCCGGTCGCGGTGCCCGAGTTGCAGCCGTTGCCCGGCGCTATCGTCGACGATCAGGCCTTCGTGGCGGTCACAGTCGCCACAGCGCGCGAACTCGAGGCCAACGCCGGTCAGACGCTCACCGACACGCTGATGTTGAAGCCGGGGATTTCCGGCTCGACATTTGCGCCCGGCGCCAACCGGCCGATCATCCGGGGTCTCGATAACTACCGTGTGCGGATACAGGAGAACGGCATCGCGACCCACGACGTGTCAAACCTCTCGGAAGACCACGCCATTCCCATCGATCCGTTTTCGGCCGACCAGGTCGAAGTGGTGCGTGGCCCGGCGACGCTACGCTACGGCAGCCAGGCCATCGGCGGCGTCGTCGATGCCACCAACAACCGTATTCCCTCGTTCGTGCCCCTGGGCGGCATCAGCGCCGAAGTGAAAGGCGGCATCACGTCGGTCGACGAAGGACGCGACGGCGCCTTCCAGGTGACGGCCGGTGCCGGTGGCGTCGCGCTGCACGCCGATGCCTTCAAGCGCAGCGCCGACGACTACGATACCCCGAACGGCACGCAGCTTAATTCGTTCGTCGAAAGCGATGGTGGTGCTGTCGGCGGCTCCATCATCGGCTCCGATGGCTATATCGGCGTCTCGTACTCGCGCTTTGCGAGCCTTTACGGCATCCCCGGCGCCGAGGCGGAGGCCGAGCGCGGCCGCATTGATCTGGCGCAGGACAAGATCTTGTCGAAGGGCGAGTGGCGGCCGAACGCCAACGGCGTGGAAGCGGTTCGCTACTGGTTCGGCTGGAGTGACTACGCGCACAACGAGCTCGATTTCACGGGCTCTGGCTTTGATGTGGGCTCGCGCTTCATCAACCGCGAGACGGAGGGCCGTATCGAGGTCCAGCACCAGGCGGTGATGACGGGGGCGGGCGAGCTCACGGGAGCGGTCGGCGTACAGTTCGGGCATCGGCGTATCGCGGGTGAAAGCTTCGAAGGCGATTCACTGCTCGATCCGGCACGCACCGAGACAGTGGCCGGCTTCATCTTCGAAGAGCTGCAAGCGACCAAGCACCTGCGACTGCAGGCGGCCGGTCGCTATGAGCAGTCGGACGTGTCAGGTAGGGGACTCGAACTTGCCGATCCGCTCAATCCGCAGCTCGTCAGCCGCGATGAGATATTCAGGCCCAAGTCGGCGAGTCTAGGGCTGCTCTATGATTTGCCGTTCGACGTCGTGGCAAGGCTCACCGGCCAGTACGTCGAGCGCGCGCCCGACGCTGCCGAGCTGTTCTCGAAGGGCGCCCACGACGCGACGGGCACGTTCGAGATCGGCAACCCCGATCTGGAGAAGGAGCGTGCACGCACCGCCGAGTTCGGCTTGAAGCGCGCGACGGGCGCGTTCCGCTTCGATGCGTCGGTCTACTACACCGACTTCGGAGGCTTCATTTTCAAGAACCTCACCGGCAACACGTGCGATGCAACCTTCGCCTCGTGTGATGGTCAGTCTCCCGGCGGCGGCGGCGACCTGAATCAGCTCGTCTTCCAGCAGAAGGACGCGACCTTCTACGGCACCGAGGTTTTGGTTCAGCAGGACGTGGGGCCGATCTGGAAAGGCATATGGGGCGTCGAAGGACAGTATGACTTCGTGCACGCCAAGTTCGACGACGGCGAGTACGTGCCGCGCATGCCGCCGCACCGCCTCGGCGGCGGCATCTACTATCACGATGCCGAGTGGGTTGCGCACGCCAACCTGCTGCATGCCTTCGCGCAGGATCAGCTGGCGCCGAACGAAACGGAGACGGGAAGCTACACGCTTCTCAATGCGGAGCTGAGCTACACGTTCAGGGGCGACAAGGTCGCCGGCATCGCGCCGGTAACCACCGTGGGCCTGCGCGGCGAGAACCTGCTCGATGACGACGTGCGCAACTCCGCATCGTTCAAGAAGGACGAAGTGCTGCTGCCCGGCGCGAGCGTACGGCTGTTCGCCGACGTGAAGCTGAACTAATTTGGCGACCCCGTCAGTGCAACGTACTGATGGCGCAACGCAAAGCATGGACGGCGATTGCGGTCGGCGTTCTTGCGCTCCTACGTGGCGACTTGGCTCGTCTCGTGATAACATCCGCGCTCTGCGTTGATCACGTTTCCGAGGATCAAAGAGGCGCCTCATGTCGCCGTGCAAAGAGCCACACCACGCCAACCACGCGCACCAGCACGGGCCGAGCTGCGGCCACACCGCCGTGCGCCACGGCGATCATGTCGACTATCTGCACGACGGGCATCTGCATCACCCGCACGCCGACCATGTCGACGAGCACGTGATCGAGGTCTCGGCCAAGAACCCTGAGCGCTGCACGCCGGAGCACCGCTGCAAAGGTCATGAGCCGGGGCATAAGCACGGGCCAGGATGCGGGCACGAGGCGGTGCCCCACGGCGACCACGTCGACTATCTGGTCGACGGGCACCTGCATCATCCGCATGGCGACCACTGCGACGATCACGGCCCGCTTGAGAAGGCGTGACGCGCTGTAGTGTCATCCCGGCGGAGGGAGCGTCATGGCAGAGCCATGCTTCGCATGGAAGCGACCGAACAGCCGGGACCCAGCATAAGAATCGTCGCTGACTCAAGATCTCCGCGCACTTGCGCTGGATCCCGGGTCTGCGTTCGCTCTCGCTCACTTGCCCGGGATGACAGAAACGCTGCGACCGGCTCAGTAAAACAGACTGGAGACGCTTTCTTCGCGCGCGGTGCGCAGGATGGCTTCGCCGATCAGCGGGGCGATCGACAGAACGCGAATGTTCTTCGCGGCCAGCACGGCAGCGGTCGGCTGGATCGAATCGGTAATCACCAGCGACTTGAGCTTGGAATTCTGGATGCGGCTGACCGCGCCGCCCGACAGGACGCCGTGCGTGATGTAGGCCATCACCTCGACGGCGCCGTGCTTGAGCAGAGCTTCCGCGGCGTTGACCAGCGTGCCGCCGGAATCGACGATGTCGTCGATGAGGATGCAGCGCATGCCCTTCACTTCGCCGATGACGTGCATGACCTCGGATTCGCCGGGGCGGTCGCGGCGCTTGTCGCAGATGGCGATCGGCGCATCGATGCGCTTAGCGAGCGCCCTGGCGCGCACCACGCCGCCGACGTCGGGCGAGACAACCATCAGGTTGCTGCCTTTGTGCTGCTCCTGGATGTCGCGCACCATGACGGGAGCGGCGAAGAGATTGTCGGTCGGGATGTCGAAGAAGCCCTGGATCTGGCCGGCGTGCAGGTCGAGCGTCATGACGCGGTCGGCGCCGGCGCGCTCGATCAGGTTGGCGACGAGCTTGGCCGTGATGGGGGTGCGCGGGCCGGGCTTACGATCCTGACGGGCGTAGCCGTAGTAGGGAATAACGGCGGTGATGCGGGCCGCCGACGCGCGCTTGAGCGCGTCGATGAGGATCAGCAGCTCCATCAGGTTGTCGTTCGCCGGGAACGAGTTCGACTGGATCACGAAGACGTCCTGGCCGCGGACGTTCTCCTGGATCTCGACGAAGATCTCCATGTCGGCAAAGCGCTTCACCTGGCCCTTGGTGGGCGGGACTTTCAGATGTGCGCAGATCGCCTCCGCAAGGGGGCGATTGGAGTTGCCGGCGACGATTTTCATCGACAGCGGGCCGCGACCCTCAGGACGGGGATCGAAGGGCATAAGACGCCTCCACAGCCGTTCGCCGGGCGCTTCTAGCAAGAGGGCCCACACCTGTAAACGGCGGGGCCCTCATAATGCCGTCGGAAAGTTGACGCGCCGTGACTTGCGGGACGCTATCCCGGGTTGTCGCCCTAGTTCGAGCTGGTGCGCTGCGCCTGGGAGGGCAGGAGCTTAACAATTCCCTGCGCCGCCGCCGCCGCCGCCGCATCGGCCGTCTTGCCCCACGAGCCGTCAAGCGAACCCTGTGGAACTTCATTCTTCTGCGACACGGTACCGAGCTTCTTGCCGGAAGGATCGGTCACGCTCCAGTCGATGGTGATCGGCTGCTTGCCGTCCTTGCCGGGGCCCATCAAGACCTTGCCTTCGACGATGTAATTGTCGGCCGAAGGCGTTTCGGCAAGCGCCACGTTGCTGCGCGTCAGCTCACGCTGTAGCGCCGCCCGTAGCGTCGAGCTGCCATCGCCGGGGGCTCCGGTCACGGTGGGCACAAAAGCCTTCACCGCGCCGCCGGTGCTGCCGGTGACGATCGACTTCGATGGTGCCGAAGAGGCATAAGACGGTGTCGTGGCCGCGGTCTGTACCAGGCCGCCGGATGTGCCGGCGCTGGCAACTGCGGGCGTGGCGCCGCCCGGACGAGGCATCCAGCTCGTCACCGAGGTGACGGTCTTCGATGCGATCGTCTGGATGAGAGCCGGTGACACGGCCGTCCACGGATCCTTGCTCTTGCCGGAGCTGGCACTCTCTTCGCCGCTTACGCGGTGAACGCCTTTGCCGCTCGCGTCTGTCACGTCCCAGATGTAGGACACCTTTGACTTGGTGCCCTTCTTCTCAAGGGAGGAGACGACGTAGCCGCGCAGGGTGTATTCCGCCTTCTCGTCCGGCGTCTTGGCGACGCGGATGCCCTGGCGTTCCATGTCGGCAATAAGCTGTGTGCGCAGCTCGCCCGAGACGTTCTCTGGCGGGCCGATGACGGGAGCGATGGCGAACTGTGCGCCTTTCGACATCGCCAATGGTGGCGGTGACGATACCGACGCAGTAGGCGCATCGCCGCCCGAGCTGAATAGCGATGAAGTCAGCGAATTGGCAGTTTCGCATCCAGACAATCCGAAGGCCATCCAGCCAGCGAAGAGTGCGAATGCAAAGGGCTTCGTTTTTTGCCAAGCCGCAGCAGTATCAAAGGTCGTCACGGTGACGCTCCCCCGTTGAGTACCCGCTGTTTCTTCCGGCGGCCGGCGTACGAACCTTGCGGCCTTGAACTCCTTAATGACCGGTACCTCTCTAGAATCGTCTAACCAGTCATTAGTGCCGCGTCCAGATCGAATCCGAGCATCCCGGCGTTCGATTGTAATTCCCCGAGAGAAACGTAGGACGCCATTGTGGATTGTGCAATTAAGCCACGACAATGGCGGAGATTTGGCGGCCGTAATCGCCCTCTGAACGGTGCTGCGAGCGCCTGTAGCTGAAGAAAAGCGATTCGTTCGCATACGTGCACACACTCTGACGCTCTACTTGGCCGACACCGCTTGCCTTCAGTCGCATCCCGACAAAGGCGGGAAGGTCGAAATGCGCCCGTCCGTGAGGATTATTGCGGGCAAGAAACATTTCGTTGGACGCGCAACCTTTGAGCAAGGCCTCTTCGAACTCTGGACCAACTTCGTATGAAACTTGGTTAATGGCCGGACCGATTCCCGCGACAATGCGCTGACGCTCCGCGCCGAGCCCTTCCATCGCCGCAACGGTGGCTTCGAGAACGCCGCCGACGGCGCCTCGCCAGCCGGCGTGGGCGGCGCCGATGACCCGCGCCACCGGGTCGGCGAACAGCACCGGGGCGCAGTCGGCCGTCAGGATGCCGATGACGAGGCCGGGGGTGCGGGTCACGATGGCGTCAGCCTTTGGCCGTGCCCCGGGGTCGACCTGGCTGTCGATGGCGACGGCATCGCCGCTATGCACCTGGTAGATCGTGGCGACATCCGCGTGACTGCCGCCGAGGTGGCGGGCGACACGGGCGCGGTTCTCGGCGACGTTGGCCGGAACATCGGCTGAGCCCGGTCCACAATTCAGGCTGGTATAGAGACCTTCGGACACGCCGCCGGGGCGGGTGAAGAACCCGTGGCGGATGCCAGGAAGGGCGGCAATGGACTTGGCTTCGATCGGCTGCAGCATGACCGAGACCTAAGATGAGCCGGTTGCGGTGTCCACCGCCTCCAGCGCGGGGAGCGCAGGCAGTTGCGGGCTACGAATGCCGATCGCCTGGAAGCGGCCGCCCATGCCGCCCGACGCAATGAGACGGGCGACATCTGCTTCGATCTGTGCGGCCTTAGCCGGATTGGCCGCCATCAGCCGCGAGGCGCGCTCGATGATGCCGAGCCGGCCGAGGAACTCGCCCTGGGCGACCGGGCCGTCGCAGGCAAGGCCGTGCGCCCGCATAACTTCGGCGAACGCCGCAAAGTCCACTTGCGCGGTGAGGTCGGCCTCGCCGGGCGACTGTAACGGATCGGTATGGCGATGGGCCTGCACCGCCTGCAGCGTATCGCCGAGGCCCGATCGTGTGTGGCCGTAGTCGATGAACAGCGCCGCCAACGGCGCCCCGAGCGCGGCGAGTTTGTCGGCGAAATCGGTGAGCGCCGCCGTGCGCTCCTCGAAGACGTCGCCCTCGCCGGGCTCCGGCGTGCCCGCGGGCAGTTGCAAACTGGAGTTGGGGGGGGCGTCAACAAATGCCAGATGCCCCCCGGCATCGAGGCCGACGCAGCGCGCGCGCCAGGCTCCCTCAAGGAAAACCCACTGCGCTGGCGGCAGCGTGTCGATGAACTCGTTGGCGATGACGATGGCCGGGCCGGTGCCGGGCAGGATTTCGGCGCTCCACTGCAGCGGCACGCCTTCGCCGCTCAGCGTCGCGCGCTGGACAGGTTCCAGTGCGGTGTTGGTCTCGACGAACTCGACGCGCAGCGCTGCGCGGAATTCCGGAACGAGGCGCCCCGCGCGCAAAGCATCGCGCATCAGCGTGCCGCGTCCGGGTCCCAGCTCGATGAGCCGCATGGCCGGCGGCGATCCCATCTGCTGCCAGACGACGGCGCACCACAGTCCGACCAGTTCGCCGAACACCTGGCTGATTTCGGGCGCCGTGACGAAGTCGCCGGCACGGCCGATGGCGGGTTGCCGGCGGTAATAGCCGTGCTCGGGATCCTGCAGGCAGGCCTGCATGTAGTCGTCGACGCCGATCGGGCCGTGCCGCGCGATGCGGACCGCGAGCTTGCGCGCCAACGGCGTCGAGCCAAGCGGTTCCTCGACGGTCATTTCAGGTCGCGGTTGCACGCCAGATACACGATGAAGACGCCAAGCAGCAGCATCGGAATCGAATAGACGATGCCCGGCGTCAGTGGTCCGATGTTGAAGGCGTGCGCGAAATGCGGCTCGCGGAACAGTTCGGCGGTCGAGCGCGCCAGCGCATATCCGATGAGGAACACGCCGCTGACGAGGCCGGGGCGCTTCAGGGCACCGAAGTAGTGTGTCAGCAGGCGCAGCACCAGGAACAGCAACAGCCCCTCGAGCGCCGCCTCGTAGAGCTGGCTCGGATGCCGCGGCGTCGGCTCGACCTCGGGGTAGTGTAGCGCGGCCTCGGGGAACACCATGCCCCACGGCAGGCCGGTTGGACGGCCGAATAGCTCGCCGTTGATGAAGTTGGCGATGCGGCCGAAGAACAATCCGATCGGCACGGACGCGGTGACGAGGTCGCCGGTGCTCCACGGGTTGACGCTGTTGCGGTGGGCAAACACCCAGATGGCGATGATGCAGCCGACGAGCGCTCCGTGGAACGCCATGCCGCCCTTCCACACGGCGATGATGTCATGCGGATTGGTGAGGTAGTAGGTCGGCTCATAGAAGATGACGAAGCCGAGCCGGCCGCCGAGTACCACACCCGCCGTTATATAGAGGAGCAGGTCGTCGACCTTGGCGACATCGAACGGCGGCTTGTCGGCCGCCCACAGCCGTGGCTCCGACAACAGGCGGCGGATATAGAGCCAGCCGAGCAGCAGCCCGGCCAGGTAGGCGAGGCCGTACCACTTGATGGCGACCGGTCCGATCTGCAACGCGACGGGGTCGATATTGGGGAAGGGGATCGCCCACAGGGACAACAGCAGGTTCATCGGGTGCTTTCGGGCCGGACTTGGCGGCCCCTCCTGTGGACTGATTGCGGGCGGTGGCACGATTTCGGCAGTGCGCGATCCCTGTCAAGGGTAGGGCGTCGTCTTGAACGCGCCGCGACGGGCGGCCATAGTCCGCGCCAAGGCGCATGCAGGCGTCTGCGCAATCCCCGGAGCAACGCCATGACCCAGACGACCAATCGCTTCCTAGATGAGTTTGCCAAGTTGATGACGGATGCCGCCGGCGCGGCCGATGGCCTCAAAAAAGAGGCCGAAACGCTCTTTAAGTCGCAGGGCGAGCGCTTCCTGCGCGACATGGACGTGGTCCGCCGCGAGGAGTTCGAAGCGGTGAAGGCGATGGCCGAGAAGGCCCGCACCGAAAACGAGCGGCTCGAAGCGCGCATCGCTGCGCTGGAGACGCAACTCGGGCGTCCGGGGCCGGTTTAAGCGACAATCGTTCGAGCACGGCGTACATTGACGTGGACAATGCCGGCCCGAACTTGCGACTCGCACCCCCGTCTGTTTTCGTCGCGCCGGTTGGTCGAGTTTGTCGCTCAGTGGTGTCGCGTAGCTTTGTATCGACTACGAAAAAAGCCCGCGAGACCATAGAGGGATTCTCTAAGCATGTCGGCTGAACACGTAGGCTACGGCCGGGTGACGAACCCCATCGATCTCATCGAGCGCCTGGCCGGTGCACACGACTGGAGCTGCGACCGCACCAACGACGACGAGCTCACGCTCGTTATTGCCGGGACGTGGACCGACTATCACGTCTCGCTCAATTGGCGCGACGACCTCGAGGCGCTGCACGTTGCCTGCGCATTCGACTTCCGCGTGCCGGAGAACCGCCTCAACGAAATGTACAAGCTGGTGGCGCAGATCAACGAGCAGCTATGGCTCGGGCACTTCGATCTGTGGACGCAAGAGGGGCTGGTGATGTTCCGCCACGCTCTGCTTCTCAACGGCTCGGTGGCTACGGCCGCCCAGTGCGAAGCCATGCTGCAGGCGGCGCTAGAAGGCTGCGAGCGTTACTATCAGGCCTTCCAGTTCGTGGTCTGGGCGGGTAAGCCAAGCCGCGAAGCACTCGTCTCGACCATGTTCGAGAC
>JBDTOR010000097.1:0-9101 GCA_039933175.1 Hyphomicrobium sp.
TGCGCCGAAGCAACCGTCGGCAGCGCGAGCAACACGCCCGCTGCGACTACCCACCTGAGCATCCCGTTTCTCCCTGTTTCGACGATCACGCGTCGTTTTGGATGGCGCGCGTATCATCTGATGGCGATCGTGAATGTGCCAAGCCTTTTCTGAACTTGGACTGAACACGATGCCGCACCCGCGGTTCCCCGACGGCGGCAGTCAGGATTTACCGAAGGCGTGCCGGCGGCGCGTTAAGCGTCGCTCGACACGGGGGCTTTTTGCACTGCGGGCTTGGGCGTTGCACCGCCCGGCCGGCGGTAGATGAAGTCCGGCGGGATCTGGTGCGACTCCACATCTGCCACTTTCGCCCACTCCTCGTGCATCGGCGAAAGGGAGCAGGCGGGGTCGGTGTTGGCCGCGTCTCCGGTCAGGGCAAACGCCTGGCAACGGCAGCCGCCGAAATCGATCTCGCGCCGCGGGCAGGTCCGGCACGGCTCCTTCATCCACTCGGTGCCGCGGTACTTCTGGAATGCCGATCCGTTCAGCCAGATATCGGCCAGCGGCCTGTCGCGCACGCTGTCGAACTGGAGGTGCGTGATCGATTCCGCCGCATGGCAGGGCAGCACGCGGCCCGACGGCGTGACGTTGATGATGCCCTTGCCCCAACCGCCCATGCAGGGCTTGGGGAACTTGGCGTAGTAGTCCGGCACGACCGAGTCGATGACGATGATGCCCTTCAGACGCTCACGTTCGCGCTCGACCACACGCGCCGCGGTCATGAACGCTTCGCGCGTCGGCATCAACGAGCCGCGGTTTTTGAGGGCCCAGGCGTAGTACTGCACGTGGGCGATCTCGACACGTCCGGCGCCGAGCTCGACCGCGTAGTTGATGATCGCTTCCACGCTATTGATGTTGTGGCGATGAATCGGCGCGTTGATGGTCAGGGGCATGCCGAGTTCGCGCACCCAGCCGGCCACTTCCTTCTTCTTGGCGCTGCCGCCCTTGTAGCCGCCGATGCGGTCGGCATTCTCGGCCTGCGTGTCGACGTCCTGAATGGAGATCTGCACGTGGTCGAGGCCGCACGCCTTCAGCTTCTCGAGCCGGTCGCGCTTCAGCAGCACCGCGGCGGTGATGAGATTGGTGTAGAGGCCGTTCTCGGCAGCCGTCGTGACGATCTCTTCGAGGTCGCGGCGCGCCGTCGGCTCGCCGCCGGACAGATGCACCTGCAGGATGCCGAGCTGGGCCGCCTCCCGCATGACTTTCTGCCACTCGGCCGTCGTCAGCTCGGTGTTGCCCTTTTCGAGCTCGAGCGGATTGGAGCAGTAGGGGCACTGCAAGGGACAGCGATGCGTCAGCTCGGCGAGGAGACCGATTGGCGCGCGCACGACACACGACGGATCTGGCGTGGGCGATGAGGCTGCATCGCAGCGCATCTCACCGGCGTCCATCGTCACCGTCGATTCCTTGACGTGCTTGGCATGGGTAGGGGCAGATTCGTTCATGCCTTCACTACTCCCTTGTCTGCGAGGTCCTGGAACATCGCGATGATGTCGGCCTCGATTTCCTCCGCCGGCGCATTGTACTCTTTTGACATGACCTCGACGATCTCGCCGACGGTCCGCTCGCCATCACAAAGCTTCAAGATTGCGACAGCGATCTCGTCCGGATCGAACAGGCGCTCGGGAGCGAGGATCAGCCAGCGGTTGCGGCCGGCGTCATGCCGCATCTTTATATAGGGTGGCATCACCGGCTTGCTGGCGACCGTGATGATCGCGCGCTGGCGTGGTGCAGTTTCACCCATTCTCATGCCTCCGGACGAAATGCGCCGGGGGGGAGATGCCCTTCGACGTAGGCGTGCTGCAGGGCATCGAGCTGCACCCACAGCACATTGCATTTGAAGCGGACGGCGTCGACGCAGGCTTCCTGCTCGTCGCGCGTCTTGGCGTTCTTCAGAACGTAGTCGAGCGCAAAGTCGGCATCGCGCGGCGCCTGCGTCAGACGGCGCTTGAAGTAGGCCATTACCTTGTCGTCGATGAAGGCCGGGTAGTTCTCCAGCATGCCGGAGATGCGCTCCTTGTGGATTTTCGGGGCGAACAGCTCGGTCAGCGAAGAGGCGACAGCGATGGTGATCGGCTGCTCGCGCACGAACGTGACGTAGGCTTCGACGGCGAACTTGGTTGCCGGCAGGGCGCCCTTCATGGAAATGACGTAGTCGCGGTCAAGCCCCAGCCCATCGGTGAGGAATAGCCAGCGCTCGATGCCGCCGACCTCCTCGCCGTAGCCGTCGTGATCGAGAAGGCGGTGCGCCCACTCGCGTCGCAGCTCGCGGTCATACAGCCGGCTGATCAGTGCGGCGTCCTTGCGCGGCACCGCCGACTGGTAGCAGAAGCGGTTGAGCGCCCAGGCCTGCACCTGCTGCTTGGTCAGCTTCCCGCCATGCAGCATGTGATGGAAGGGATGTTTGTCGTGGTAGCGCTCGGCGCCAACGGCGCGGATGGCCGCCTCGAAGTCGGCGACCGACAAAGGCTCCTGAGCTTTGCGCTCGGTGCTCTTACGCTCCAGGCTCACCGCTTCGGTCATAGACGCACCTCCATGCCATCGTACCCGACTTCCCAGCCTGCGCCTTCAACGGACTTGCGGGCGGGCGAGTTCTCGTCCAGCGCCGGGTTCGAGTTGTTTATATGAACATATATGAGCCTTCCGACGCCAAGTTTCGAGAACGCGGCGATCGATCCTGAGGCCCCCGACATGCTGGTATGGCCCATTCGGGCTCCCGTTTTGTTAAGCAGGCCCTGCTCCAGCATCTCGTCGTCGGTAAATAGGGTGCCATCGAAAAAGACGATGGATGCGCCCTTGAGGCGCGCTCCGAGCTTCTCATCTACGGCGGCGCAGCCGGGGATGTAAAAGAAGGACTTCTTCTCGGCCGGATCAGTAATTTTTAGGCCGATGGTGTCGCCGGCGCGGCTGCCGAAGTCCGCGGAGGACTTGTCCTCCAGGTAGAGGGCGACCTTGCCGGGCACCGCGAAGGCTTCGACGGTCAGGCCGAGGTCGACCCCGGCGCCCTCCAGCTTGAAGGGCTTATCGAGCGCGATTTCGATCCGCGGCACCAGCGGCTCGGCCAGCACCTGGAACACAGAGTTGGCGCGCAGCGTCTCCAGCACCCGGTCGGAAGCGTAGATCGAGAACGGCTGCGCCTCGCGCAGGTTGATGAGGCCGATGATGTGGTCGACGTCGCCATTGGTCAGCACCGCCGCCTTGATCGGGCTGTGGCGCAGGCCGACCTTCGGGTCGGCGTGCAATTGCGGGGTCTCGTTGAGCTGTTGGCGCAGATCGGGCGAGGCGTTGAGCAGGGCCCAATTGACGCCGTCGCGGCTGACCGCAAGCGACGACTGCGTGCGCGCCCTGAAACCAGGGGTTCCAGCTCGCACGGCGGCGCAGTTGCGGCAGTTACAGTTCCACTGCGGGAACCCACCGCCTGCGGCAGATCCCAGAACCTTGATGATCATTGGAGCCGTCTGCTTACGGGCGCGCACTTCCGCCGAGAACATGGCGCCCGATAAAACAACGGCGGCCGAATGTTCGACCGCCGTTGTCGGAAACTCACAGAGTTAGTGAGTGGATCGACAGTCGTTAGATGATGTCGATCTCAGCCGGCATGTACGAGGTAACCTCGAGGCCAACTTCCTGCTCACGAACTGCGGGCTTGGTCCAAACCTTCATAACTTCCTCCTATTCGGCAAGATGCCGTCCAAAAATGGCTGGCCCCGCCGAGGGCCCACCCCTGAAGCGATTACCTCTTCGTAGGGTCGCTTCATTCTGCGGATCTGGAACACGCAAGTCCGGACCGCCATGGCGGCTATAAACCACACGCGATTTTGGAACGGAAGTAAATCGGTCTCACAAACGCGTGTGCTATCCGTCACCTAACCGTCGTGCGCGCGCTCGCATTTGCGAACGAAATGCATCGCGGGAAAGATGGGTCTCGAAGTCGTCCGCCGTCCGCTTTTTTTCGTCGCCTCCCGCAACGGACGATAGCCTAGACAACTCTACCGGCCGTGGTGCTCGAAACCGCTGCCTAGGAAGGCAGTTGGACGAGGGACTCCGGCGGCAAATCATCGCAAACCCATGCCCAAACACGCTGCAAGGCCGGAAAATCGTTCTTATCTTGAGGCGGAGGGGCCCCGGCAATAGAAAATTCTACTTAGATCAACTATAACAAGGGACCGACCGGAAGCGGCGCACGGGCTGCCGCTGGGGGCCGGTTTACCCTAACCGGTCATGATGCTCGTCGCGCAGTCAGCGAAAGGTACGGCGTTGCGGTACTTCCCTATCTTCTTCGATCTCGACGGCCGCGACGTGCTCATCGTCGGCGGCGGCGAGAAGGCATTGCAGAAGCTGCGGCTGCTGGCCAAGACGACGGCGCGCCTGCGGGTCGTCGCCACCGAAGTCAGCGAAGATATCGCCACATCAGCAATTCCTACACTGGTCATCGAGCGCCACGCCTTCACCGAGGCCGATCTCGAGGGCGCTGCCCTGGTCTTCGCCGCCAGTGACGATCCCGAACTCGACGCCCGCGTTGCCGCCGCCGGTCGCGCCCGCGGCCTGCCGACCAACGTCGTCGACGGCCCTTCCCAGAGCAACTTCATCATGCCGGCCATCGTCGACCGTGATCCGATCATCGTCGCCATCGGTACGGAAGGCGCCGCGCCCATCCTGGCGCGCGAGATCAAGGCCAAGATCGAAAGCTGGCTGCCGGCCAATTTCGGCGACATCGCCCGGAGAGCGCAGACCCTGCGCCGCCGCGTACAAGAGACGGTCGCCGACCCGGTGGTGCGCCGGCGGACGTGGGAAGCACTGCTGCAGGGCGCCTGGCGCAAGGCGGTGCTCGATGGAGATGATGCGGCGGCCGACGCAGAACTCGACCGCCAGCTTGCTGCCGGTGGCGTGCAGGAGCATCCGGTCGGCAGCGTTGCGCTGATCGGTTGCGGTCCGGGCGAGCCCGACCTCATCACCCTCAAGGCGCAGCAGCACCTGCAATCCGCGGACGTCCTCGTCGTCGACCGACTGGTCAATCCGGCGATCCTCGAATACGCGCGCCGCGATGCCATCCGCATCGACGTCGGCAAGGAGCCCGATGGCAACTCGGCGCTGCAGGACGACATCAATGCCATCCTCGTGCGCGAGGCGCTGAAGGGCCATCGCGTTGCCCGTCTCAAGGGAGGCGACGCGTTCGTGTTCGGCCGTGCCGCCGAGGAAATGTCCGCTGTTCGTGCAGCCGGGATCGCCGTCGAGGTTGTGCCGGGTATAACAGCGGCGCATGCGTGCGCGGCAAGCGTCGGCCTGCCGGTGACACTGCGCACCAAGGTTCGCCAGTTCGCGGTCGTGACGGGCGCTTCGGCCGATGGGCCGCTGGAACTCGATTGGCCGGCTTTAGCCAAGCCGGGGCAGGCCTTCGCCATCTATATGGGCGTGCGGACCGTGCAGCATTTCCACGACAAGCTGCTCGATGCAGGTGCCGCGGCGGCGACGCCGGTGGTCATTGTCGAGAACGGCACGCTGGCGAGCGAGCGCGCCGTGGCGACCGATCTGTCGTCGTTGGTGCGCGCCGTCGCCGATACCGGTATTCGCGGCCCGGCCGTTATTTTCGTAGGGCTCGACTGGGCCAGCGCCGGACTGTCGCGGCCGGATAAGGTCGAGGAATACAAACTGCAGAACGCGGGCGCTGGCGAAGCCGTGCAGGCCGGCCGGGTCGCGTCGTGGCAGCATCCGGGGTAACCCGATATCGAAGGTGGTAGCTTGGCGCCCTGCGCCGGACGAGAAATGTCGAGGAGGCGTTTGTGACCGCCCAACCATTGCTTCCGAAGAACGCACCGTTCACCCCGGAAGACATTGATGCACTCAATAGCGTCGTCGCCCGCACGACGCCGCAGCAGCGTGCCTGGCTCGCCGGATTCTTCGCCGGCTTCGAGGCGGCGCAGGCTGGAGGTGTGCAGCCGCAGGCTGCCGTCGCCGCCAAGCCGCGCCAGGCGCTGACGGTCCTTTATGCGAGCGAGAGCGGCAACGCCGAGGCACTCGCCATGCGCACCAAGAAGCTGGCGCAGAAGCACGGTCTCGATGCCAAGGTTATCGACTTCGCCGACGCCGATCTTGCCGTGCTGTCGAAGGCCAAGAACCTCATCGTGTTTGCTTCGACCTGGGGCGAAGGCGATCCGCCCGGGCGCGCCGTCGATTTCTACGCCGCGCTGATGGGCCCGGAGGCACCGCGCATCGAGGGCGTGCGCTTTGCCGTGCTGGCGCTCGGCGACACCGCATACGCGCAGTTCTGCGCCACGGGTAAGGCAATCGACGAGCGTCTGGCGGCGCTGGGCGGTACGCGCGCCTTCGACCGTGTCGATCTCGATCTCGACTATTCGAAGCAGGCGGCCGAGTGGACCGAGAAGGCGCTGGGCGAGCTTGCCCCGTCGGAAGCCGGCGGCAATGCCACGGTCGTGCACGTCGACTTCAAGGGCGGCCTACTCGCCCCTGACGATGACGAGCCGCAGTTCACCGCCGACAACCCGTTGACCGGCGAAATCTCGACACTCGTCAATCTCAACGGTTCGGGCTCGACGCGCGAGACGTGGCACGTCGAGATCGCCGCCGAGGCGCCCGGCTTCTCCTATCTGCCCGGCGATGCCATCGGCATCGTGCCGGAGAACAACCCGCAAATCGCGCTTGAGCTGGCCGAGGCGGTTGGTCTTGGAGCTGACGGTGCCGTCGTGCAGAAGCTGCGCGAGCGCTACGACGTGACGACGCTGTCGCGCGCTCTGGTCGAAAGCTATGCCAAGCTCACGCAGCGCACCGATCTGGCGCACCTCTCCGATGCCAAGGCGTTTGCCGAATTCGCCGAGGATCGCCAGCTCGTCGACCTATTCGAGCGCTATCCCGAGAAGCTCAAGCCGGAGCAGCTGTACGGCTTGCTGCGTCCGCTGCCGGGCCGGCTGTACTCGGTGGCGTCGAGCCCCAAGGCGCATCCCGGCGAAGCGCACCTGCTGGTTGGCGCCGTGCGCTGGGAATCTTACGGCAGGAAGCGTGGCGGTGTCGCCTCGACCTACTTCGCCGACCGCCGGCGCGTGGGCGACGCGGTACGCGTTTACGTCAAGCCGAACCGCCACTTCCGGCTGCCCGAGGACGGCAACCGGCCGATCATCATGATCGGTGCCGGCACCGGCGTCGCGCCCTATCGCGCCTTCGTCGAGGACCGCGCCGAGGACGGCGCCAAGGGCAAGAGCTGGCTGTTCTTCGGCGAGCGCAACTTCACCAACGACTTCCTCTACCAGCTCGAATGGCAGGAGGCCCTCGAGTCCGGCACGCTGTCGCGCATCGATGTTGCCTTCTCGCGCGATCAGCCGGAAAAGATCTACGTGCAACAGCGGCTGTGGGAAGCGCGCAACGACTTGCTCAAGTGGGTCGATGAAGGCGCCCACATCTACGTCTGCGGCGACGAGAAGGGTATGGCGCGCGATGTCGACGTCATGCTCGGCCGCATCCTCGCCGAAGCCGCCCGCGGCGACGATGAAGCGGGCCGCGCCAAGCTGAAAGAGCTCACCAAGGCCGGCCGCTACCAGCGCGACGTATATTGATGCGAGGGCTAATGGCCCCGCTACAGGACGAGCAGAGATGACCGACGACAATCGCGCCAAGAACGAGATCATCAAGGAGAACAGCCGGCTGCTGCGCGGCACCATCGCCGAGGGGCTGGCCGATGTCGTCACCGGTGCCATCTCCGAAGATGACTCGCAGCTGACCAAGTTCCACGGCACCTACCTGCAGGACGACCGCGACGTCCGTCACGAGCGCGCCAAGAAGATGCTGGAGAAGGCCTACAGCTTCATGATCCGCGTACGCCTGCCGGGCGGCGTGACGACCAGCAAGCAGTGGCTGTCGCTCGACGCCATCGCCGGCACCTACGCCAACCACACGCTGCGCCTGACGACGCGCCAGACGTTCCAGTTCCACGGCGTCATCAAGTCGAACATGAAGCGCACGATGCAGGCGATCAATGCCGCGCTGCTCGATACGCTGGCCGCCTGCGGTGACGTCAACCGCAACGTGCTCGCCACGGGCAACCCATTCCTGTCGAAGGTGCACGCTGCCGCGCACAAGCTGGCCGTCGATGTGAGCCAGCACCTGCTGCCGCAGACGGGCGCCTATCACGAGATCTGGCTCGACGGCGAGCAGGTGATGGATCAGAGCGGCCCGGCCAAGAAGGAAGAGGAGCCCATCTACGGCGCCCACTACCTGCCGCGCAAATTCAAGATCGTAATCGCCGTCCCGCCATCGAACGATGTCGATATCTTCGCTCACGACCTCGGCTACATCGCCATCGTCGAGAAGGACAAACTGGTCGGCTACAACGTCACCATCGGCGGCGGCATGGGCATGACGCACGGCGAGCCGGACACCTTCCCCCGCACGGCCGACGTCATCGGATTCTGCACGCCCGAGCAGGCGATCGACGTGGCCGAGAAGGTCCTCACCGTGCAGCGCGACTGGGGCAACCGGACGAGCCGCAAGCGCGCGCGCCTCAAATACACGGTCGAGGATCGCGGGCTCGATGCTTACCGCGACGAGGTCGAGAAGCGCCTCGGCTACAAGCTGGGCGAGCCGCGCCCGTATGAGTTTACCTCGACCGGCGACGTCATCGGCTGGGCGCAGGGCGCCGACAAGAAGTGGCACCTGACGCTGTTCGTCGAGAATGGCCGCATCAAGGACGTTCCCGGCTGGAGCTTGCGCACGGCGTTGCGTGAGATCGCCGAATTACATCCCGGCGGCCTCATCGTCACCGCCAATCAGAACGTCATCATCGCCAACGTGTCGGCGAAGGCGAAGGCCAAGATCGAGGCGATTCTCATCGAGCATGGCATCGCCATCGGCACGGCGCTGTCGGGCATCCGCCGCAGCAGCATGGCGTGCGTCGCGCTGCCGACGTGCGGGCTGGCGCTGGCCGAAAGCGAGCGCTTTCTGCCGGAGTTGCTGACGGCGCTGGAAGACTCGCTCGACAAGGCGGGTCTCAACAACGACGAGATCGTCATCCGCATGACCGGCTGCCCGAACGGCTGCGCCCGGCCGTACCTGGC
>JBDTOR010000098.1:0-9096 GCA_039933175.1 Hyphomicrobium sp.
CGCTGCACGGGCAGGACATCAACATCCTGACGCAGATCGGCTTCATCGTGCTCATCGGCCTTGCTGCGAAGAACGCCATCCTCATTGTCGAGTTCGCGCGCCAGCTGGAGGACCAGGGCCGCGATACGGTGACGGCGGCGGTCGAAGCCTGCCAGCTGCGGCTGCGGCCGATCCTGATGACGTCGCTTGCCTTCACGCTGGGCGTCGTGCCGCTCTACATCGCCACCGGCGCGGGCGCGGAAATGCGCATCGCGCTCGGCACCGGCGTGTTCTGGGGCATGATCGGCGTGACGCTGTTCGGACTGATCTTCACGCCCGTATTCTACGTCGTCATCCGGCGGCTTTCTGTCCGCAAGCGGCGTGGCGGCGACGCCGCGCTACCGGCGCCGGCAGAATGATCACCGCCGCAAAATGAGCGGCGAGGTCTCGATGCGCTCCTGCCAGCCGTGGCGTTCAAGCTCCGGGTCGAGGTGTTCCTCGGCCGGCCAGCCGATGCACAGGTAAGCAACGAGTCGCCAGCTTGCGGGAACGTCGAGGGCACTTGCGACGGTGCTCGGCTCGAGGATCGACACCCAGCCGACACCTAGCCCGTGCGCGCGCGCCGCCAGCCACAGCGTCTGGATGGCGCCGACGACGGAATAGCGCAGCGTCTCGGGCATCGTGTTGCTGCCGAGGCCGGCGCCGGCGCTTGTCTCCTCGTCGGCAAACACAGCAAGCTGCACAGGCGCGGCTTCGAGGCCTTCGAGCTTCAGCCGGGCGTAGAGACCACGGCGCTCCCCGGCATAGCGGCTCAGCGCCTCGGCATTGGCGCGGGTGAACGAGGTGCGTATGGCTTCGCGCCCCTCCGCGCTTTCGACCAGCACGAAGCGCCACGGCTGGCTGAAGCCGACCGACGGCGAACGCGCTGCCAGCTCGATCAGCGACAATATCAAGGCGGGGTCAACGGCATCGGTCTTGAAGCGGCGCACGTCGCGGCGCCACAGGATGAGGTCGCGCAATGCCGCGCGAAAGGCGTCATCGAAGTTCGGCGGGGCCTGAGCTACGCGGCTCATGCGGCGACCGTGTCGATGACGTGGAAGAACGTGCCGGTGACGGACCCGCGGCGCGATCCTCGCTCGGCGACGGGAGCACCGGCGGCATCGCAGATGTCGGCTAATGGCTCGTCGGTATTCGACAGCAGGCTGGCGAAGTGGAACTCGTGCCCGACCAGTTCGGTGCCGGAGTTGCACAGGCGTGCGCGGCGGTAGCCGAGGTGCATACGCGGCATAGCGAACGAGGTCTCGACGCCCAGCAGGCAAAGCATGGCATGGCGTGCACCCGCAGCGTCGATGAGGCCCTGGCCGAGCACCATGTAGCCGCCGCACTCGCCGTGGATCGGCACGACGCGAGCGGCGGCGGCGGTCATGCCGTTACGAAACCGCGACGCAGCGGCGAGCGTGCCCGCATGCAGCTCCGGGTAGCCTCCCGGCAGCCACACCGCGTCGCAGTCCGAAGGCGGCGCTTCGTCGGCGAGCGGTGAAAACGGCGTGATCTCGGCACCGGCGCGGCGCCAGCCGTCGAGGATGTGCGCGTAGACGAATGAGAAAGCGCGATCCTGGGCGAGCGCAATGCGCTGTCCCGGCGGCGGCAGCGACGACGCCTCGCCGTCGAGTGCCAGCCCGAGCGGCCCGGCAGCGGCGAGAAGACGATCGAGATCGACCCCATGCGAAACCGCCGTGCCCATCGCCTCGAGGCGCTGCCAGAGCGTCGTGCTCTCGCCCGCCTGGACAAGCCCGAGGTGGCGCTCCGGCATGACGATGTCGGCACGGCGCTGCACCGCGCCGAGCACGGGGATCCCGAGGCGCGCCATCGGTTCGGCAATCAGGGCTGCGTGGCCCGGCGAGCCGGTCATGTTGAGAATGACGCCGGCGATATCGATGTCGCGCCGGTACGTCTTGAGGCCAAGCGCTACCGCTGCCGCCGTTTCGGCCTGCGCCCCGACGTCGAGCACCAGCACTACCGGCCAGCCGGTAAGCGCGGCGAGGTCCGCCGTCGAGCCGTTGCCACAAGTGCCTTGCGTACCGGCGCTGTCGTAAAGGCCCATCACGCCCTCGACGATGCAGACATCGGCATCGGCGCCTGCTTCGCCCAGCAGCCGCGAGATAAACTGCGGACGCATGGCCCAGGTGTCGAGGTTGATGCTGGCGCGACCGGCCGCGGAGGTGTGGAAGGCCGTGTCGATGTAGTCCGGCCCGCACTTGAACGGCTGCACGGCAGTGCCGCGGCCGGCCAGCGCCCGCAACAGGCCGAGCGTCACCGTCGTCTTGCCGGCGCCGGACGATGGCGCCGCGATGATCAGTCCGCGGGAGCGAGCCGACATTGGGCGTAAGCCTGGCTGGCGGCCTCCGCCTAAACCGCGGAGACGATTACGAGAATGTGCATTTCCCTTGCGGGGAGGCATGCCCGGTTTGATAAGAGCTGCGTGCTTGCCGCGTCAATCGAAATAGTCTCGGGTTCCATGAACGACACTCCCTTGCCTCGACTGACGCTGGTGCTCGGCGGGGCGCGTTCCGGTAAAAGCCGGCATGCCGAGGAGCTGATGGCGGGCGCCGCACCCCCGTGGGTCTACATCGCCACGGCAGAAGCACTCGATGACGAAATGCGCGACCGGATCGCTCATCACCGCGCGCGCCGCGATGGGCGCTGGCGGACGGCAGACGCGCCGCTCGACCTCGCCGGCACGATTTCGGGGCTGGATGGCCCGGCACTAATCGACTGCCTGACGCTGTGGCTGAGCAATGTGATGCTGGCGGAGCGCGACGTCGAATTGGAAAGCGAACGCCTGCTCGCCGCACTGGCGGCGGCACCGGGCCCGCTGGTCGCGGTATCGAACGAGGTCGGGTTGGGTCTGGTGCCGGAGACTCCACTGGGGCGCGCCTTCCGCGACGCCCAGGGTCGGCTCAATCAGCGCGTCGCGGCGGCAGCCGACCGCGTCATCTTCATGGCGGCCGGGCTGCCCCTCAGCTTGAAGTGAGCGGCGATTAGATGGCGCGCTCGACGGCGTTCGGCTCGACGATGCCGACGGCCGCGGCGAAGCGATGCACGATCAGCAGCGCCAGGAACGCAACCGCCTCGACGATGCTGACGTAGGCTACAACGTCGGTGTTGAAGGCGCCCTCGCCGTGGGTCAGCACGAGGCTCGCCACGTAGAGCACCGCCTGGTAGGCGATGAACGCCGCCGGCAGCGCGGCAACGACGGCCCACAACGCACCATTGGGAGCGATGGCCGCAATGGCGGCACGGGCAGCGTAGTAACCGGCCACGGCGCCGATCAGCATGGTCAGACCCCAGTAGTAGGCTTGCGCCTCATGCGGATAGCCAAGGACGGTGAACCCATAAACCTGGTTGGCGAGCCATACGGCGCCGATCAGCAGCACGCCATCGCGGCGCTCGGTGTCGAATGCGGCCAGCGCCGCCAGGGCGGCGAAAGGAACGGCGCAGGCGAACACGCCCGTCATCAGCAGCGTTGCCACCGTCAGGAAGCCGATCCACAGCAGGCGGCGCTCGGTGCCGGTGGAAGAAGGTTGCATGGTCCCGTCCCCTATAGAATCCCGTGTTCTTTGCGCTCGCGCACGGCGCGGCGGCTCTGCGGCGGAAGCTATGCCAATTGCACGGCGATGAGAAGCAGCAAGATCGTCTCGGTCACTTCGACGCTGGCGCCCATGCAATCGCCCGTGATGCCGCCCAGCCGGTAGCGCCAATAGGCGGCGATGGCCGGAACCACCAACAGAGCGCCCAGCAGCACCGGCGCCAGCCAGGCGCTGAGCAGCGCGAGGACCACACCCTCCGCAACAGCCATGCGGGGATCGATCTGCCAGGCGAAGCGCTCGCCGCTGCCGGCAGCCAGCGGCGGCACGGCAAGGCTCCACACCAGCGCGCCCCAGCGCGCCCAGGCGGCGATGAGCACGACGGCGGCAAGCGCCGGCGGGCTGGCGATCTGGTGCAGCAGGACCGCCTTGGCGAGAAGCTGTAGGGTGATGGCCATGACGCCGAACGCGCCGATGTGCGGGTCGCGCAGGACCTCGAGGAAACGCTCGGGTGAGCGGTGCGCGGCACCCAGCGCATCGGCGACGTCGCCGAGGCCGTCGAGGTGCAGGCCGCCGGTCACCCAAACCCAGGTGACGAGCGCGAGCAACGCCCCGATCCACGGCGAGGCCAGTGCTCCGGTCCACAGGGCGGCGGCAACGATGACGCCGACAATGGCACCGATGACCGGAAACCAGGGGGCCGAGCGCGACAGGTCGGCCGGATCGAACACCTTGATCGGCGGCGCCGGCAGCCGCGTCAGGAACTGCAGCGCGTGGGAGAACGAGCGCATGTGGGCGTTAAAGCTCATGGCTGCACGATCTCAACGATCTCGCCCCAAATGCCGGCGTGGTCATCGCGTCCTACCCGCAAGGTTATGCGCGTGCCAGGGTTGATCGTGAAGGCCCACAGGTTGGCGAAAGGAAGGCCGGATGCGAGGGCAAGTGCAGCGCGTATCGGGCCTGCGTGTGTAACGACCAGCAAACGTTCAGCGGGTGTAGCGAGCAGGCGGTCGAGCGCGCGGGAGACCCGGGCGGAGAGATCGTGCCAACTCTCGCCGCCAGGAGGGCCGGGTGCATCGGGGCTACTATAAAGGGCCGCCAGCGCCGCGGCTGTCGCCGGATCAGCCCGCAGAGCGGTAAGCTCGCGACCATCCCAATCACCGAAATCGACCTCCGCCCAGTCGTCATCGATGCTCCATGCAACGCCGGCTTCGCCGGCCAGGCACTCGGCAGCCGCGCGGGACCGCAGGCGCGGCGAGGCGACGATCAAATCCCAGGACCGGCCGCTCGTCTGGCGCTCGAATTGCCTCCACCCAAGCTCCGACAAGGGCGGATCCGCGCGCCCAAGCAGACGGCCGGGCGTCTCCGTCTCGCCGTGACGCAAAAGGTCGATCAGCATCATGGCGCCGGCCCGGCGACACGCGCTTCCTCGAACGTCGCCATTTGAGCGTGTAGCGCGCAGGCAAGGCGCAGTAGGGGCAGCGCGACGGCGGCGCCGGAGCCTTCGCCCAGGCGCAGCTTAAGATCGAGGATGGGCTCGGCCGACAGCGCGTCGAGCACCAGACGGTGCCCGCGCTCGAGCGAGCGGTGCGAATAGATAAGCCACGGAGCGCAGCCGGGATTGATACGCACCGCGGCCAGCGCCGCGACCGAAACGATGAAGCCGTCGATCAGCACCGGCAGCCGCGCCTGCGCCGCTGCGATGATGGCGCCGATCAGCGCGGCGATCTCCAGCCCTCCGACGCAGGCGAGAACATCGAGCGGCGCGCGCGCATCTTCTAGTCCGTGGCGGGCGAGCGCCCCCTCGATGACGCGCGCCTTCCGGCTGACGCCTTGCGCGTCTAGCCCCGTCCCGGCCCCAACCAGATCGCCCGGCGGCGTGCCGAGCAAAGCGGCCGCGATGGCCGCCGCTGCGGTGGTGTTGCCAATCCCCATCTCGCCGAGGATGACGAGGTCGGCGCCGTCTTGGATGGCGCGGTGGACCGCGCGCCGGCCGGCACCCAGTGCATAGGCACGATCCGCAGCCGTCATCGCCGGCTCAACGGAAAAGTCGCGCGTGCCGCGGCGCGGCTTGTCGGTCGTAATGCCGGCAATATCGTAGTCCGCCAGGGTGCCCGCATCGACGATGCTCACCGGCACGCCCAGCTCGCGCGCCAGAACGGTAATGGCCGCCCCGCCGGCGGCGAAGTTATGCAGCATCTGCACCGTGACGTCGGATGGGTACAGCGAGACGCCCTGCCCGGTAATGCCGTGATCACCGGCGAACACGACAATCGGCGCCTTCGCCGCGCGTGGGCGATCCGTTGCCTGCAGCGCGGCAAGTTGGATAGCCAGCGCCTCGAGCACGCCGAGCGAGCCGCGCGGCTTGGTGAGCGTGTCCTGCCGCACCTCGGCCGCTGCGCGGCTTTGCGCGCACGGCTCGGGGCACTCGCTCTCGATCCAAAGTTCGTCCACGCCGCTCAGCTCCGGCCGCTCAACTGCGGCGCAGATTGAATATCGCGGTCAGGAGGTCAAGCGGCTTCGTCGCCCGCCATCAAGCTCGCCGAACGTATTTGGTGGCAAGGAAAGCGTCCACCTGCGCCGCATCCAGGGGCTTGGAGAACAGGTAGCCCTGCATGGTGTCGCAGCCCATGGCGCGCAGCAGCGTCATCTGCGATTGCGTCTCGACGCCCTCGGCAGTGACCTTGATGCCGAGGCTTTGGCCGAGGTGAGTGATGGCGCGAACGATAGCCATATTGTCGGGGTTGGTTTCCATGTCGCCCACAAACGAACGGTCCACCTTCAGGCGGTCGATGGGCAGCTCCTTCAAGTGCGACAGCGAGCCGAAGCCGGTACCGAAATCGTCGAGCGCGATCTCGACGCCGATGTCGTGCAGCTTCTGCAGGGCCACGGCGACGCCGTCGGCGCTGCGCCCCAGGAACACACGCTCCGTAATTTCGATGCACAGGCGCTGCGGCTGCACACCGGCCAGCTGCAACTCATCGCGCACGAACTCGGCAAAGGTTCCGAGCGCGAAATCGGCCGACGTGACATTGACGGCGAGCCGGCCGTAGTCGAGTCCCCGAAGGCTCCACGCGGCGGCCTGGCGCACGGCATTGACGACGACCCACTTGCCGATGTCGGCGGCCGACTTGGGATCGTCGAACACATCGTCGAATTCAGCCGGCGCCAGCATACCTCGGCGCGGATGGTCCCAGCGCAGCAATGCCTCGAAACAAATCGGAACCGTCGGGTCGAACGAGATGATCGGCTGATAGACGAGTCGCAGTTCGTGAGACGCGAGGGCCCGCTGAATGTCGCGCCGCAGCTCATACGTCGTCTCGAATGAGGCACGCATCTCGGGCACGTAGAATTGATAGCGGTCGCGTCCCAGATCCTTGGCGCGATAGAGAGCCAGGTCGGCGTCCTTCAAAAGCTCGCTGGCGACGCGCGCATCGGACGGGTAAAGGCTCAGCCCCATGCTGATCGTGCAGCGATGCTGCGTGCCCGCTGTTGTTATGGGCGCCTCGAGCGCGGCGAAGACGGCGTCGATCGCCCCCTGCAGCGTAGGTCTCTCCGCGCGGTCGGCAATCAGCACGGCAAACTCGTCGCCACCCAGGCGGGCAATGCGGCCGTATGGTGCGAGTGCCGTCTGCAGGCGGACGGCCACCTCCTTGAGCAGCTCATCGCCAGCCGCATGTCCCAAGATGTCGTTGGTCTCCTTGAACCGATCGACATCGATCAAACCGACGGCAAACTTGCGGCGGTCGCCGGCCGCATCGAGCATCGAGGCGAGCAACTCGCTGAACTGCAGCCGGTTCGGCAGTCCCGTCAGGCTGTCCTGCTTGGCCAGCCTCCACAGCTCCTGCTCGAGCCGTTTACGCTCGGAGATCTCCTCGGTCAGCATGATCATGCCGCCAATGCTGTTGTCCTCCAGGTGCCAGGGACGCACCTCCCAGCGGATGATGTTGGTCGAACCGTCGGCTCGCCTGAAAACTTCCTCTGGGGCACTTTCGACCGCGCCGGCGAGAATACGCTGGTGCTTCGCCTTCCAGTGCTCCGGAGCTTCGGGAAACACGTCGTAGTGATTGCGGCCGATGAGCGATTCTTCAGGCAGATTGTAGTCGTGCAGCCAGCGATCGGTATGGGCCACGTAGCGCATTTGCGTGTCGAACATGGCGACGGCTGCGGGCGCGTGCTTGATGAACGCCTCCAGTGTCGCATGCGCGCGCGTTAGCTCGGCTTCGGCGCGGCGCTGGTCGGTCACGTCGACATACGTGTTGAGGTGGGCGCCGCCTTCGACCGGCACGCAGCGTATCTCCAGCACCCGGCCCGACGTCTCGTTACGCTCCGTCGTGATCGGCACGGGGCTGAGCAGCATATCGAGGCGGGCCTTGACGGCCGGCTCGACCGGTTCGGGCCCGTAGTCGCCGCGCTCGGCCCTGAAGCGCACGAGCGACTCCAGCTTTGGCGGCTCACCGTTGAAGAACGTGTCGGGCAGTTCCAGCAGCGTGCGGTAAAGGCGATTGCAGGCGACGAGGCGCAGGCCGCGGTCGATCAAGGCGAGGCCGCCGGGAAAGTTGTCGATAGTCACCTGCAGCGTCTGCGCCTGCTGCCGTATCGCCGTGATGTCGGTGCTGATCGTTATGAAGCGCTCGATATTACCGTCGCCATTGAAGCGCGGGATGACGATGGATTCAAAGCAAACGTCGGCGCCGCTTTTGGCCCGATCGCGCAACTCACCACGCCACGTTCGCCCCGCGTGGACCGTCTCCCACATCTCCTGGAGCGTCTGCAGCGTCTGCCGGCCCGAGCTGAGCATCTCGTACGATTGTCCGACGAGTTCGGATTGGGCGTAGCCAATGACCTGACAGAACCGATCGTTCACCTCCAACAGGCGGCCATCGGGATCCGTCACAGTGATGCAGAAGTGTTCTTCGAGCGCCTGTTGGTAGCCGGCGAGCCGATCGGTGATCTGGCTGCAATTGTTGTGGTTGGATTCGGCACCACTACGCGGTTGCCCCGGCGCCCAGCCCAACGAGGCCGCCAGTGCGCGGAACCTGCCGCCGAGGTCGCCAAAATTTACGCGCACGCGGAAGCTCCGCTCTAACGTGCGCCGATTAGAGGCGCAAAAGCTTAACCGCGGCTATACAAACGTGTTAGCCGCCAGCTGAATATCTGCCGTCGGATTAGCTGCGGGCTGACGGGAGACGTTAACTATCTAGATTGCCTTTATCAGCGGGTGTTGCTCCCGTCACGGCTAGCGGCAACCGAGCGTTTCTTGTCCTTGCTCGTCAAGGCGCCGCCGCTCGATTCCCCTTTGCGGTCCGGGGCAAACGACCGCTCCTTGGCGGGGGCCAGTTTGCCTTCGTCGGCTGCCGTGTGCGTCTTCTTTGACCCGCCCGTCATACGTCGCTCCTCCGTCTTGCTCTCGAGCCGGCCAACGTCGGAGCAGACCTGCTTGTTCCCTTCTGCCGGAACGAAGGAACGCTGCAATCACTTTAAGGACAAACCAGGAGGAGCCGATGCCGAAAACAAAGCCTGAGGCCAA
>JBDTOR010000099.1:0-9070 GCA_039933175.1 Hyphomicrobium sp.
ACCCTGTAGACCGCCCATCTGCGAACCATAGGCATGTTCTTACCTCTGCAATCGACGCAGCGCTCCGCTGCGCCTAGAGGCTGTCACCTAAGGGAGAATGGCCTCGTTGGCTGTTATCTGGGGAACACCTGGACTGCCACACACGATGTGGCACCTGGAGCCGGTGCTGATTGACGCGGAGAGCGCCGCGCCGAAGCTGGTAGGCTCTAGAATGGCACGCTGCCTTGGCTGCATGGTCGCTTGCCACGCCAGGAATTCCAGCTATAACCCCGCTCTTGCTCGCTTCGGCTGGAGGCTGAACGGGGAGCCCGTCTCATGCAAATGAGCGCGGCAGGGCCGTAAATGGCCCGGTTCCCGGTGTCTTCGCTCTCATGGGTGACCTGCTTGGGCCTTTCTGGGGTCCATAAGGGGCTTTGCGCCGGAGCGGCACGACAAAAGGAAAGGCTACCCGCATGGCTCTTTACGAGCATGTTTTCCTCGCGCGCCAGGACGTCTCCAACGCCCAGGTCGAGGCACTCACCAAAGAATTCTCCGACCTCATCGAGCAGGGCGGCGGCAAAATCACCAAGAGCGAGTACTGGGGCGTCAAGGGCCTCGCATACAAGATCAAGAAGAGCCGCAAGGCCCACTTCTCGCTGCTCAACATCGATGCGCCTCCGGCGGCCGTGGCCGAGATGGAGCGCCGCATGGGCCTGTCGACCGAGATCCTCCGTTTCCTCACCGTCAAGGTCGAGGCGCACGAGACCGAGCCATCGGTGATGATGCGCAAGAGCGACCGCGACGAGCGCGGCGACCGTGATCGCGGCGGCTTCGGCGGTCGCGGCGGCGGCTTCCGCGGCGGTGGTGGCGGCGGCGGCTTCGGCGGCCGTGGCGGTGATCGCGGCGGCGGCGGTGGCGGCGGTGGTTACCGCGGCGGTGCTGGCGGCGGCGGCGGCGACTCGACGTTCCGCGCCCGTCCTCCGCGTGATGGTGATCGTCCTCCGCGCGATGGTGATCGCGGTCCACGTCCCCCGCGTGAAGGCGGTGGCGGCACTGGTGGTACTTCTGGTTCGGGCGGGGAGGCATAAATCATGGCTGAGATCTCAGTACCCACCGCTACACGCCGCCCCTTCCATCGCCGTCGCAAGACGTGCCCGTTCTCGGGTCAGCACGCGCCGAAGATCGACTACAAGGACGTCCGCCTGCTCGGCCGCTATGTTTCTGAGCGCGGCAAGATCGTCCCGAGCCGCATCACCGCGGTGTCGGCCAAGAAGCAGCGCGAGCTGGCACGTGCCATCAAGCGCTCGCGCTTCCTCGGCCTGCTGCCGTACGTGCTGAAGTAAGAGTTCAGGTGTCAGGCTCCGGTCTGACACCCACTGCCAAGTAAGTGCCGGCCGGAGTGGCGGGCACGAGGTTGGGACGAGCCGGCAACCCCGGTCTCGTCTCTAACCGCGATAGCGCGGGACAGCTGTTTTGATGCCATATCGTCTGCTCATCGGAGTTGCGGCTGGGCTCGTCTCGGCGGTCGTGTTCGCCTCGGCGACCACGGGACCGCTGCTGATGCGCATGGTCCTTTTCCTTTTGACGCCGCTGGCGCTGTTCCTCGCCGGGCTCGGGCTCGGCCCGCTGGCCGCCGCCGTGGGCGGCCTTGCCGGCACAGTGTTCGTGCTCATCGCCGGCAGCCCCATCCACGCGCTCGTGTTCGCGGCGGCGCAGGCTATCCCGGTTGGCGTTCTGACCTACCTTGCATCGCTCAATCGCCAGGATGCCGGCGGCAGCGTCGAATGGTATCCGGCCGGCCGTCTCGTCATCGCCGCGGCCATCCTTGCCGGCATCTTCTCAACGCTGACACTGTTTCTGCTCGGCGGCGACGTCGAGACGCTGCGCTCGGCACTGCGCGACATGCTGCAGACGTTCGTCAATACCGAGTTGCCGAAGATGCCGGACGCGCCGACGCTCGGACCGGCGGAGATCGACGAGGCGACGGCCATCGCGCTGGCACTGCTACCCGCGGCGTCGGCCATCTCGACCATGGGCAGCCTGCTGTTCAATCTGTGGCTCGCCGGACGCATCACCATGGCGTCGGAGCGTCTCCCTCGCCCGTGGCCTGATCTCGCCGCGATCGTCTATCCGCCGGTGACACCCCTGCTGCTTGCGGTCGCCACCGGCGCCGCCTTTTTGCCCGGCCTGCCGGGCCTTGCCGCCGCCGGCTTCGCGGGCCCGCTGTTTCTCGCTTACGTGCTGCTCGGCCTCGCCGTCGTCCATTTCATGACGCGCGGGCGCGCGTGGCGCCCGTTCGCCCTGTGGGGCCTCTACGCCTCGCTCTTCATCATGAACACCGTCGCCTCGCTGGCGATCGCCCTCCTCGGTTTGGCGGAAACCGTTTGGCCGATGCGCCGGAACTTACCTCCTCCCAACAAACCGCCGTCGGATTGAGCCGCCGGCAAACCCATCATCCAGACAGAAGAAAAGGAGATTTTGAAATGCAGGTCATTCTGCTTGAACGCATTGGACGCCTCGGCCAGATGGGCGACGTCGTCAACGTGAAGGACGGATACGCACGCAACTTCCTGCTGCCGCAGAAGAAGGCGCTGCGCGCCACCGAGGCCAACCGCGCCCACTTCGAGACCCAGCGCTCGCAGCTCGAAGCCAACAACCTCGAACTCAAGAAGGAAGCCGAGGCCGTGGCCGAGAAGCTCGAAGGCAAGATCTTCGTCGCCATCCGCTCGGCCGGCGACACCGGCCAGCTTTACGGCTCCGTCGCCACGCGCGACATCTCCGAGGCCGTGACGGCGGGCGGCTTCACCATCGATCGCCGCCAGGTCATCCTCGAGCGGCCGATCAAGACGCTGGGCGTGCACAAGACGCGCATCGCGTTGCATCCGGAAGTCATCGTCAACGTCAGCCTCAACGTCGCCCGCTCGGCGGATGAGGCCGAGCGCCAGTCGCGCGGTGAGGACGTGACGATGGTCAAGGAAGAGAAGATTGAGCTCGAAACCTTCAATCCGGACGACGTTTTCGAGGAAGGCGCCACCCCGGCCGAGGGCGAGGAGCAGCCGCAAGCCGAGTAGCCCAAGGCGATTCGGTACCAGCCAAGAAAATTCCCGTCCCCGTGTGCATAACGGGGACGGGGCCTTGGAGCCGCTCGACGGGACGCCGATTGAATCGGATACCCTCGGGCATGGCAAAAAACGCGCTCCAGCTTTCCGACCGGCTCTCCGCTGTCACTGCGGCCGACGAGTCCATCCCCTTCCGTCAGGCTCCGCACAACCTGGAGGCCGAGCAGGCATTGCTCGGCGCCATCCTCGTCAACAACGAGGCGATGGACCGGGTCTCCTCGTTCCTCGATCCCGCGCACTTCTACGATCCGCTGCACCAGCAGATCTACGAGACGGCCGCCAAGCTGATCCATGTCGGCAAGCAGGCGACGCCGATCACGCTGCGCACGTTCTTCGAGACGGCCGAGCCGATTTCGCCGACGCTATCGGTGCCGCAGTATCTCGGCACCCTCGCCGCCAGCGCGACGACCATCATCAACGCCGAGGACTACGGCCGCACCGTCTATGACCTCGCCACGCGCCGCGCGCTGATCATCATCGGCGAGGACATGGTCAACGGCGCCTACGACTCAACCGTAGATTCGACACCGCAAAAGCAGATCGAGGAATCGGAAGGGCGGCTCTACGAGCTAGCCGAGCAGCGCAAGTACGGGTCGGGCTTCCTCGGCTTCGGCATGGCGCTGACCACTGCCATCGAGATGGCGGGCGCCGCCTACCAGCGCGACGGGCATCTGTCGGGTCTGTCGACCGGTCTTTCCGATCTCGACAACAAGCTCGGCGGCCTGCAGTCGTCCGATCTCATCATTCTCGCGGGACGCCCCTCGATGGGCAAAACGGCGCTGGCCACCAACATCGCCTACAACATCGCCAAATCGTACCGCGCCGAGCAGCAGCCGGACGGCACGATGAAAGCGGCCGATGGCGCCATCGTCGGCTTCTTCTCGCTCGAAATGTCGGCCGAGCAGCTGGCGACACGTATTCTTTCCGAGCAGGCGGAAATCGGCTCGGAGAAGATCCGCCGCGGCATGATCAACGAAGACGAGTTCCGTAAGCTCGTCGAGGTCAGCCGCGTAATGAGCGAAAGCCCGCTCTATATCGATCAGACCGGCGGCATCTCCATCGCCCAGCTCGCCGCGCGCGCCCGCAAGCTGAAGCGCCAGAAGGGTCTCGGCGTGCTGATCGTCGACTACCTGCAGCTGCTCACCGGATCGTCGAGGCGCGAGAGCAACCGCGTGCAGGAGATCACCGAGATCACCACCGGCCTCAAGGCGCTGGCGAAGGAGTTGGCGGTGCCCGTCATCGCGCTGTCGCAGCTGTCGCGCCAAGTCGAGAACCGCGAGGACAAGCGCCCGCAGCTCTCAGACCTACGTGAGTCCGGCTCGATCGAGCAGGACGCCGACGTCGTCATGTTCGTCTACCGCGAGGAATACTACGTCGAGCGCCTGAAGCCGTCCGAAGGGACGGCCGAGTTTGCCGAGTGGCAGCAGAAGATGATGGCGGTGTCGGGCAAGGCCGAGGTCATCATCGGCAAGCAGCGCCACGGCCCCGTCGGCACGGTGGAGCTGTCGTTCGAGAGCCACCTGACGCGCTTCAGCAACCTCGCCCGCGACTACCAGGTCACCAGCTACGGCGGCCGTTAGGCCACAAACTGTCATCCTCGGGCTTGTCCCGAGGACCCACATATCCACTGGATGATCGCATTCGGGAGTCGCTGCACAGAGCCGCAATTCCTCCGTATAGAGCAAGCTGAGTGCTGGGTCCTCGGGACAAGCCCAAGGATGACATCTATTGTCCGGGGGCCAATCGACGCCTCGTTTGAGGCCCGATTCGGGGCTAAGACTTGTGTCTTCATCCTGGCTTCCCGGGGAAGTCCGTGTCGGACAGGACTGCACGCTCATCATCGGCCACCGACAGCTCGCAGCCTCAGGCACCGCGGCGCGTGGTCGAGTGGGCCAACGCCGCACAAGTGCCGCCGAGCGCTACCGGCGTCATCACCATCGATCTCGGACGGGTCCGCGCCAACTGGCGCACGCTGGCCAAGCGCGTTGCGCCGGCGGGATGCGGCGCCGTCGTCAAGGCCGACGCCTATGGGCTCGGCGCCGCACGCGTAATTCCTTCTCTCTACGCCGCCGGCTGCCGAAGCTTCTTCGTCGCCACGCAAGCGGAAGGGAAGGCGGCCATCGCGCTGGCGCCCGGCGCAACGATCTATGTGCTCGACGGCATCCTACCCGGGTGCGCGCGCGACATCGCGGCGCTCGGGCTGCGTCCGGTCATGGCGAGCCTCGAGGAAGTACGCGCCTGGGCTGATCTGGCGACCAGCGGCTCGCCGACGCCACCGGCGGCATTGCACGTCGACACCGGTCTCAACCGCCTCGGCATGAGCGAAGCGGACTTCACCAACCTGCTCGCCGACACCGGGCTTATGCGCCGCCTCGACATCGCGCTGGTGATCAGCCATCTCGCCTGCGCCGACGATGCGCACCACGCCATGAACCGCGAGCAGGTCGCCGCCTTCAACCGGCTGCGCGCGCAGTTGCCGAAGGCACGCGCCAGCCTCGCCGCATCCGACGGGCTGATGCTCGGCAAGGAGTTCCATTTCGATCTCGTGCGACCGGGCTACGCCCTCTATGGCGGACAGGCGGCCGAGCAGCGCGCCCCTGTGCAGCCGGTCGTACGCGTGTCGGCGCGCATCCTGCAGGTGCAGGACCTTCCTGCCGGCGGACGCGTCGGCTATTCGGCGACGTATCGCGCCGCCTCGCCGCGGTGCATCGCCACCATCGCCGCTGGCTACGCGGACGGCATCTTCCGCCATGCAAGCTCGTCCGGCGGCGAGATGGGAGGCGCCGTTGCCATCCGCGGCAAGCTGGCACCCATCGTCGGACGCGTGTCGATGGATCTCATCACCGTCGACATCAGCGACGTCGGCGATCCGGCTCCCGTACGCGGCGACTTCGTCGACCTTATCGGGCCAGATCTGCCGCTAGAAGCCGTCGGGGTTGCCGCCAAGAGCATCGGTTACGAGGTTCTGACGCGTCTGGGCGCGCGGTTTCATCGCCACTACGTCGACCACGGCGATTGAGGCATGGCGAAGCCGAGCAAGACCTCCTTCGTCTGCCAGAACTGCGGGGCGGCCTCGCCGCGCTGGACAGGTAAGTGCCCCTCGTGCGGGGAATGGAACACGCTCACCGAGGAGGCGGATGCCATCGCGCCGCCGGGTACGGGGCTGTCCCGCCGCAGCAGCGGACGCGTCATCGTGCTCGAGGGCCTGAAAGGCAGCACGCAGGAGGCGCCGCGCTTCTCGACCGGCATCGGCGAACTTGACCGCGTCACGGGCGGCGGCATCGTCCCCGGCTCGGCCATGCTCATCGGCGGCGAGCCGGGCATCGGCAAATCGACGCTGCTGTTGCAGCTCGCGGCGATGCTGGCGCGAGCCGGACGGCGCGCCGTCTATTTCTCCGGCGAGGAGGCGGCAGCGCAGGTGCGCTTGCGCGCCGAGCGCCTCGGGCTATCGGATGCGCCGGTGGCCCTCGCCTGCGAGACCAGCCTGGCGCACATCCTCGCCACCCTCGAAGCCGGACCGCCTCCCGATCTCATCGTCATTGATTCCATTCAAACGCTGTGGGCCGAAGCGATCGAGGCGGCGCCCGGAACGGTCAGCCAGGTGCGCGCCGCGGCGCAGGCCCTGATCCGCCACGCCAAGGCCTCCGGCAGTGCCCTACTTCTCGTCGGGCACGTTACCAAGGATGGCCAGATCGCCGGTCCCAAGGTCATCGAGCACATGGTCGACACCGTGTTGTATTTCGAAGGGGACCGCGGTCACACCTATCGCATCGTGCGCGCAGTGAAGAACCGTTTCGGTGCCACCGACGAGATCGGCGTGTTCGAGATGATGACGGGTGGGCTGCGCGAGATCGCCAATCCGTCCGAGCTGTTCCTCGGCGACCGCGCGGCATCGAGCCCCGGCGCTGCGGTGTTTGCCGGCGTCGAAGGCACGCGTCCGCTGCTGATGGAAATCCAGGCTCTCGTCGCCCCCTCCTCGCTCGGCACGCCGCGACGCGCCGTCGTCGGCTGGGACAGCAACCGGCTGTCGATGCTGCTCGCCGTGCTGGAAGCGCGCGCCGGCTTTTCGTTCGCCGGGCAGGACGTCTACCTCAATGTCGCAGGCGGGCTGCGAATCAACGAGCCGGCCGCCGATCTCGCCGCCGCCGCCGCGCTGGTTTCCTCACTTTCGGGTGTGGCCATTCCGCGACACAGGGTGCACTTCGGCGAGGTCTCGCTGTCGGGCGCCATCAACGCCACGCCGCTGATGGGGCCACGCCTCAAGGAGGCGCAGAAACTTGGGTTCCGCCAAGCGGTTGTTCCCGCGCAGGGCGAGCTCGACATCGCCGGTTTGAAGCTGAAGATGCGGCGCATAGGCCATTTGAGGGAGCTTGCCGATGGCCCGCCGCCATGCGACTGACAGGCAGCTCTGCGACGTGCCGAAACTGCCGAGCAACGGAGTTCTGTAGACCATGCTGGGGCCGATTACCTACCTCGACGCTGCACTGATCGCGGTGTGCTTCATCTCCGGTCTGCTCGCCATGTACCGCGGCTTCGCGCGCGAGATGCTCTCCATCGTCTCCTGGGCGATCGCAGCGGGTGCCGTGCTCTACTTCGTGGTGTTCCACAAGCCGTTCGCGCAGGACATGGCGCAGCAGATGGGAACGCAGGTCGCCGTGGCGCAGATCGTCGTCGGCGCCGTCATCTTCCTCATCGTACTCATCGTGGTGCATCTGATCACCGCGCGCCTGTCGGATGCGATCCTCGACAGCCGCATCGGCATGATCGATCGGATATTGGGCTTCCTGTTCGGGGTCGTGCGCGGCTTCGTGCTGATCGTCATCCCGTACATGTTCTACGAGGCGTTCTTCCCCGACCCCAACACCCACTTCCCTTGGGTGCGCGAGGCCAAGACGCTGCCCTACATCAAGGGCACCGGCGATTCGATCCGTTTCGTGCTGGAATCCTATATGCCGTCGTCGCTGACGGCCCCGCCTGGCGAGCAGCCTCCCGAGGAAGCGCCGGTCCAGCCGCAACAACAAGGCGCACTGGAAAAGCCTTCGATCCGCCAGTTTGCGCTTGAAGCCCGCGAAAGATATCATATTTCTGTCACGTGGCAGATGCGCGCCAGCTGATCCAGCGGGCACCTCCATCGTTAACGTGCGTTCATGTATCTCGGGCAGCGGCACGGCACCACGCGGGAGGTGACGATGACTCTACGGCTCGAAGAGGCCGAACGGCTTCACGTCGAGGAGCGCGAAGGCTCCGGCTATTCGCGCTACGGCGACGACAGACTTCGCGAGGAATGCGGGGTCTTCGGTGTTTTCGGGCACCCGGAAGCCGGGGCCATCACCGCGCTGGGGCTACACGCGCTGCAGCATCGCGGGCAGGAAGCCTGCGGCATCGTCGCCTATGACGGCAAGCACTTCCACTCCGAGCGCCGCATGGGCCTCGTCGGTGACAATTTTTCCCGCGCCAGCGTAATCGAGCGGCTGCAGGGCCACATCGCCATCGGCCACAATCGCTATTCGACCTGCGGTGAGGCCGTGCTGCGCAACGTGCAGCCCCTGTTCGCCGACATCGATACCGGCGGCTTCGCCGTCGCCCACAACGGCAATCTTACCAACGCGCTGACGCTGCGCCAGGATCTCATCTCCACCGGCGCCATCTGCCAGTCGACCTCCGACACCGAAGTCATCCTGCATCTGCTGTCGCGCTCCAAGAAACGCCGCATCGTCGAGCGCTTCGTCGAGGCGCTGCGTGAGATCGAAGGCGCCTACGCGCTCGTCTGTTTGACCAACGAGATGCTGATCGGCGCCCGCGACCCGGTGGGTATCCGCCCGCTGGTTCTCGGCAAGCTCGGATCGTCGTATGTGCTCGCCTCCGAGACGTGCGCGCTCGACATGGTCGGCGCCGAGTTCATCCGCGAAGTCGAGAACGGCGAGGTCGTCGTCATCACCGCCGACGGCATCGAGAGCCACCGCCCCTTCCCT
>JBDTOR010000100.1:0-9023 GCA_039933175.1 Hyphomicrobium sp.
CGCGCGGCACAATTTATGTGCAACGTGGCCGCCGCTACGCCTAACCGTTCAGCGCGCGCGCAGCCGCCAGCACCTCGTCGGCATGTCCGGGGACTTTGACGCTGCGCCACGTGCGGGCGACTTTGCCGGCCTTATCGATCAGGAATGTGGCACGCTCGACGCCCATGTACTTGCGGCCGTACATCGACTTTTCCACCCACACCCCGTAGGCGTCCGCCGCGGCGCGGGCTTCGTCCGCCAACAGCCGAATATTGAGGTCGTGCTTTTGCTGAAACTTGCGATGGCTGGCCGGGCTGTCGGGAGATATTCCCAGCAATTGCACGCCCGCCTTGGCGAATTCAGCGGCGAGGCAGGTGAAGTCCTTGGCCTCGGCCGTGCAGCCCGAGGTGTCGTCCTTGGGGTAGAAATAGACGATCACCGGATGCCCCTTGAGGGCGGAAAGCCGGACGGTCTCGCCGTCGGCGTCCGGGAGCGCGAAATCGGGTGCTGTCATGCCGGTCTCTATGGTCACCGAGATGCCTTTCTTTTGTCGCTTTTCCCCATGCACCGTCACCCCCGTCGCATGACAACATTGCCCCGTTGCGCCTGAGGCTTAGCGGCGCAGACTCGGCCGTGCAAGCGCGTGGGGGCGTAGGGTCGTTCGGCAACAGGCCCAGCATCGGGCTACCGGGGGTGAGCGCCGGTGTGCTGTGCATATGACAGCATACCTGCGGCTTTAGTTGTTTGCGTCGGGACTACGTCTCGAAACTGTCGAGGGGCCGGGGTTGCAAACGACCGGAAGACCAAAAAAACAATCCGGCTATCCAGCGGCGCGCCATGACGATCAGGCGTCGAACCTGAAGCGCAGGGTGACGACGGCCGCGGTGGCTTGCGATCATGTTCTGCACGGCGTCGGCCGCTCCGTATTCATTCTGGCGCCGTTCTTCATGCTGGCGCTGCTGATCGTCGGGCTGGGCTACGTGCGCCTGCGGCACGGTCCCATCTCCCTTAGCTTCCTCGTTGAGCCCATCGAGCGCGGCATCAACGCCGAACTCGGCGGCAACTCCGTGCGCATCGACGATGCAGTGGTGAGCCTGGCGGAAACCGGCGGCCTCGAGTTCCGGCTGCGCAACATCCGCATGCACGAGAAGGACGGCGATGTCGTCGCCTCGGCGCCGTTCGCCGCCGTTGAGCTGAGTGCGTCGGCCCTGTGGTCGATGCGCATCGTGCCGGCCCGCATCGAACTCATCGAGCCACGGCTGTTCCTCTATTATTCGGAGGGCGGTGGCTTGGCGATGAGCTTCTCCAAGCCCGCCGTCACCGTCGAGGAAGCGCCTGTCGACAGTGCCGCCCCCCCGCCGACCGCTCCTGCACCGGTGCCGGCGACCCGCGCCGTGCCGCCGACGGCCGACACCGCCGGACCATTGCAGCGCATCGATCTTGCCCGCGTTGTCACCGACATGTCATCGCGCGCCCGCCAGCGGCTCGATGCGAGCTCATATCTGCGCGAGTTCGGCCTGCGCAATGCGACGGTGCTCGTCGATTATTCCGGCCGCACGACGGAGTGGCGTGTTGCAAGTCTCAACGTCGGCCTGATGCACGCGCGCACCCGCAGCGTCATATCCGGCCGGGCGACCGTGGCGGCGGCGGGCGGCAAGCCGTGGCAATTGACGTTTGAAACCGATGAGTCCGAGCGCGACCGCACGTTGACGCTGAAAACGTCGGTGACCGACCTCGTGCCGCGCAGCATCGCCCATACAATTCCTCAACTCAGCCTGCTGCAGGCGCTCGACCTGCCGGTCGACGGCAACGCCGCGCTGCAGTTGACCAGCGACGGCCAGGTGCGAACGGCGACGGTGAACATCCGCATCGGGCACGGCAGCTTGCGCCTGCCGGCCCTGCCCGAGGCGCCACTCGAGGTCGATTCCGGATCGATCAACGTCGCCTACGACGGCGTCGCGCAAAAGGTCACGCTGGCGCCATCGACGTTGGTTTGGCGCGGCAGCCGCATTGGGATTTCCGGTGGCGCCACAGTCGAGCCGGGCAATGCGGAGCATCCTGCATGGTCGTATCTGCTGCGTGCGAGCGAAGGCTCGTTCGGCGCCGAAGAGTTCAACGTTCCCGCAATTGCGCTCGATGAGCTCTACGCCACCGGCCGCATCCTGCCTCACCGCGGCGAAGTCGAACTCGCCGACTTCAAGTTGCGCGCCGGCGGCGCCGAGGTGTCGCTGTCCGGCAACCTCGTTGCCGGCGTGCAGCCGGCCAGCACGCGGCTCGAAGGCACGCTGAGCCCGATGCCGCTCAATACGTTGAAGGCGCTGTGGCCGAAGGCCATCGCGACCGGCGCGCGCGAATGGGTGGGCGAACGCGTGCATCGCGCTTCGATCCTCGGCGGAAAATTCCGCCTCCTCACCGGCGATCACATGTCACCGGATCAGAAGGTCGGCACGCAGGAGGATCAGCTGTCGTTCGTCATGGACGCCACTGATCTTGAGATGCAGGTGATCGACGATCTGCCGCCGCTGGCCGTGCCGCGCGCCACGACCCGCATCGAGAACGACGGTCTGGAGGTGATCATGCCCGAGGCCAGCATCGTTCTCGCCCCCGACCGCAGCGTGCCGCTCAAGGACGGCCGCTTCACTGCCGTCGATATCATGAGTGAGGTGCCGGTTGGCGAGATCGTCTTCACCTCACAGCCCACCCTTGGCTCCGTTATCGAGCTGTTGGAGCGCTCGCCGCTGACCATCCTCGAAGAGACGGGACTGCCGCGTGAGGGCATCGAAGGCAAGGTCGACGCCACGGTCAAGATCGGGCTGCCGCTGCTCGCCGAGCTGCCGGCGAGCTCGGTCAAGGTGGAGGCCAAGGCGAAGATCACCGACGGCCGCATCAACAAGTTCCTCGGCACCTATCAGGTGCAGAGTGCCAGCTTCGACCTCGATGTGTCGGAGAAGGCGGCCGGCGCCAACGGCCAGATGCTGGTCAACGGCGTGCTCGCCAAGCTGAGCTGGCAGCGTATTTTCGACGCTCCGCTCGACAAGCAGCCGCCGCTACGGATGACGGCCTCGCTCGACAATACCGATCGCAACCAGCTAGGCCTCGACATCAACGATATCGTGCAGGGCGTGGTGCCGATCGAACTGACCGTCGGCCGCGGCGCCGACGATCAGCAGACAGTGCGCCTGCACGCCGATCTCACCAACGCCGACCTCATCTTGCAGAATGTCGCGTGGCGCAAGCCGCCCGGGCGCGCCGCCACGCTGCAGTTCGATGTCGCCAAGGGCAAGACGTACAAGACGGAGCTGCAGAACTTCAAGGTCGCCGGCGACGACATCGCCATCGAGGGCTGGGCGGCCATCGACGCAGAGAACCGCCTGCGCGAGTTCTACTTCCCTGACTTCTCTCTCAACGTCATCACGCGCATGGAGGTGCAGGGCGTCCTCGATAAGAATAATATCTGGAAGGTGAAGGCGAGCGGGCCGACGTTCGATGGGCGCGATTTTTTCCGCTCGCTATTTTCGCTGGGCCAGCTCTCGGAGAATGCCCCCAAGCCGAAGAACCCGCGCGATGGCATCGATCTCGAAGCCGAGATCGGCACCGTAATCGGCCACTCGGAAGTGTCGTTGCGCGGTCTCAAGGTGAAGCTCGGCAAGCGCGGCGAAAAGCTGACCGCGCTCGACGCGCGCGGCACGCTCGACGGCGGCAAGCCGTTTGCCGTCCTGCTGCGCCAGGATGCGGGCCAGCCGCGCAAGCTGGTCGCCGATTCAACGGATGCAGGACAGGCATTCAAGCTGATCGACTTCTATCCGAATATCCAGGGTGGCCGCGTGCAACTCGAAGTCAATCTCGACGGCAAAGGCGCGGCCGAAAAGACTGGCTTCCTGTGGGTCGAGAATTTCAGGATTCTCGGCGACCCCGTCGTGTCCGAGGTGTTCAGCAACGCCGACGAAGGCCGCCCGGCGATCGACGGGGGGGGCGCCCCCGGGAGCCGGGGCAAACGCGTCACGCGCGAGGTGTTCGAGTTCAATTCCATGCGCGTGCCGTTTTCCGTCGGCTATGGCCAGTTCGTCATGAGCGATTCACAGCTGCGCGGGCCGATGCTCGGCGCATCCATTCGCGGCAAGGTCGACTTCAAAATGCGGCGGGTGAATCTGGGCGGCACTTATGTGCCGCTGCAGGGTCTGAACAGCGCGCTATGCGAGATTCCGCTGTTCGGCCAGATCCTCACCGGCCCGAAGTGCGAGGGCATCTCCGGCATGACGTTCGCCATTCAAGGTCCGATGGACAGGCCCGAGGTGATCGTCAACCCGCTGTCGATGCTGGCACCGGGCATCTTCCGCGACATCTTCCAGATGACGCCGTTCGACCCGAAGGTGCAGCGGCGCGACGAAGGGCCGGGAGCGCCTGCCGACGATAACGTGCGCGCTTCGAGCACTCCGGCCGAGCCGACCTCGGCGCCCGGCACCGTCATCGGGTCGGACACCGTCGACGGCTGGTCGTCGCAGACGAATGCGCCCAAGAAGAGCAAGCAGTAGAGGCTTGCGTCGCCTCAGACGGGCTTGAGCAGCACGTGCTTCTTCTTGCCCAGCGACAGCTTGATGGTGCCGTCGGCGGCGACGTCGGCCGCTGTGAGCAACGCCTTCTCGTCGGCCACCGGCCGGTCGTTGACGCGCAGGCCGCCGCCTTGAATCTGCCGGCGGGCCTCGCCGTTCGATTTGACCAGTCCCGCCTGCACGAAAGCCGTCAGCACGCCGATGCCGGCCGCGAGTTCCGCCTGTGCCAGCTCGATGGTCGGCAGGCCTTCGGCCGAGGCGCCCTGCTCGAACGTCTGGCGCGCGGTGTCGGCCGCCGCCTCCGCCTTCGCGCGCCCGTGCAGCAGTGCCGTCGCCTCGGTAGCGAGGGTCTTTTTCGCCTCGTTGATCTCCGCCCCATGCAGTCCGGCGAGCTTGGCGACCTCGGCCAGCGGCAGCGTCGTATAGAGTTTCAGGAAGCGCTCGACGTCGGCATCCTCGGTGTTGCGCCAGAACTGCCAGTAGTCATAGGGCGACAGTTGCGCCTCGTTGAGCCAGATGGCGCCGGCCGCGGTCTTGCCCATCTTGGCGCCCGACGCCGTCGTCAGCAGCGGACAGGTGAGCGCATAAAGTTGCGGCGTGCCCCCCGGCGAAGGCGTCTTCGACAGCATGCGGCGGCCGAGATCGATCCCGTTGACGATGTTGCCCCACTGATCTGAGCCGCCCATCTGCAGCCGGCACTCGTAGCGGCGCGACAGCTCGACGAAGTCGTAGGCCTGCAGCAGCTGATAGTTGAACTCGATGAACGACAGCTCCTGCTCGCGCTCGAGGCGCATCTTGGCCGAGTCCATCGTCAGCATGCGATTGACTGAGAAATGGCGGCCGACGTCGCGCAGGAATGAAATGTAATTGAGGCGCGACAGCCACTCGGCGTTGTCGACCATGGCAGCGTCGCTCTTGCCCTCGCCGAAGGTGAGAAACTTGGCGAACGCCTGCTGCATGCCGGTCTTGTTGCGCTCGATGTCGTCAAGCGTCAAAATCCGGCGCGTCTCGTCCTTGCCGGACGGATCGCCCACCTGCGTCGTCCCGCCGCCCATCAGCACGATGGGCTTGCCGCCGGTCTGTTGCAGCCAGTGCAGCATCATGATGGAAATGAGGCTGCCGACATGCAGGGATGGCGCCGTGCAATCGTAGCCGACATAGGCGATAAGCCCGCCTTTGCCGGCCAGATCGTCGAGGCCGGCCGTGTCCGAGCACTGGTGAATGAACCCGCGCTCGGTGAGAATTTTCAGAAAGTCCGATTTGAGATTGGCCATAGCTTCGCTATCACAGTCAGCCGGCTCGTCGCGGCGGCGGCGGGAACATGCACGGGATGGTCATAATGGGCAAGCTGCGGCGCGCGCTTGGGCTGATGAGCGGGACCTCGATGGACGGCATCGACGTGGCGCTGCTCGATACCGACGGCGACCGCGAACTGCGGCACGGGCCGGCGGCGAACTATGCCTATCCGGCCGAGATCAAGGTGAAGCTGCGCGCGGCGCTGAGTGAGGCCAAGGCGCTGAGCGAGCGTGGCTCGCGTCCCGGCAGCCTCGGCGACATCGAGCGCGCGCTGACCGAGCTCAATGCCGATGCGGTCGATCGCTTCCTGCGCACGAACGGTATCGATAAAGGGCAGATCGACCTCATCGGCTATCACGGGCAGACGGTGCTGCACGACGCGCCGCGCCGGCTGACGGTGCAACTCGGCGACGGCCGCCTGCTGGCCGAGCGCACCGGCGTCGACGTGGTGTTCGACCTGCGTGCCGCCGACGTTGCGGCCGGCGGCCAGGGGGCACCGTTGGTGCCGGTCTATCACCGCGCGCTGGCAGCGCAGGTGCCCGAGCTGCCGGCGGCTTTCCTCAATATCGGCGGCGTCGCCAATGTGACGTGGATCGGCGCCGACGGACGCATGCTGGCGTTCGATACGGGGCCGGGCAACGCTCTCATCGACGATTGGGTGCTGGCCCGCACCGGGGCGGCACACGACGCCGATGGCGCGCTCGCCGCGCAAGGCCACTGCGACGAGGACGTGCTGCAGGAGCTGCTGACCAACAATTACTTCGGGATGCCACCGCCGAAATCGCTCGACCGCAACGACTTTTCGTCGGCGCCGGCTGCGGCGCTGTCGCTGGAGAACGGCGCGGCGACGCTCACCGCCTTCACCGCGGCCGCCATCGGCAAGGCGCGCGAGCACATGCCCGAGGAGCCGCGCCTGTGGGTCGTGTGCGGCGGCGGGCGCAAGAACCGCACGCTGATGGGCATGATCGCCGCCAATGTGCAGAACGCCGTGGTGCCGGCCGAGCTGCTGGGTCTCGACGGCGACTTCATCGAGGCGGAGGCCTGGGCCTATCTCGCCGTACGCTCAGCCCTGAAGCTGCCGATCACCTTCCCGGAGACGACCGGCGCGCCCTCCCCGATGACCGGCGGCATCCTGCTCGGACCGCGCTGAGTTCTCTAGGCTGCTACACTACGCAGCGCGCTAGCCAGGAGATCGGCGGCAACGTCGGAGTTCTTTTCTTCCGTCTGGTTGAAGACGTAGGCCGCAGTACTTCCCTCGCCGAGCAGTGGGTTCTTGGCCAGTGCAGCGATATCCTTTTGTTTCAATCCGCGCTCTTGCAGCATTTGACCGAACGGCGTGGCGCTCATGCGGATTAGTGCCTTGCCGGCATGGTCGGAGAAGAAGCGACAGTATTCCAGCATGCCCTCGAAGGGTCCGGCCGAACAGTGCACGCCGTTGGTCGCCGTCGTGACCTCGGCGAGGCCGAGCTCGCGGCTCCTTTCCCGCAACGCGCGGCGAATCGAGCCTTCGACGGCGCGGGCGGGATCGGTGGCGCCCGTTACGTTGTGGCGGAGAGCCTGCCAGTCGATGTCGGACCAGCATTCGAAAACCACCAGCGTTTGGCCCGGACGCGTGTAATGGAGGAGCTGCTGCGGGTGAAATGCATTGAGAACCACGACCCGCTCGCCCTGCACATTGAGCACGCTGTAATACTTGCCGCTTGCGAGCTTCTTGCTGCCGAGCGTGTCGGCGACGATGTTGAGCGCGAACGCCGAGACATCCTGATACTGCCCTAGGAACTGGTGCCCGCCGAGAATGCTCTTGATGCCGGGGCACTCCGCCTCGAGCTTCTGACGCGTCGGCGGGGAGAGAGCGGCGCGTCCCAAGCGGGAGGCGCGATTGATTACGCCGTAATGCTCTTCCATGATCTTGTGGCGCGCTAGGTAGGGCCCGTTGAGAACGCGGATGGCGCCCGTCTCGATGCCGTTGCTGCGGAGTACCGCTCCGATGAGGTCGAGGATGGGACCGAGCTTTGCCCCTTCGCGCACGGCCAACAGCTCGGGCTTCAGGAACAGGACGAAGTGATTGCGCTTGTCGGGCTCACGCTCACCGAGCGGTACCAGCCATTCCTGGGCAGGCCGCTCGCTCGCACCGACCTCGGTCACGGCCCGAATGATTTCCCGCTTAAGTCGGTCTTTGTTCATTCTTCGCCTCGCCGTCTAAATGAAAGGCATATACCGCTCGGGCCCGCGTTGGATCGACGACCTGGTTCCCGACACTGGTGAGCCAATGCTTGGCCTCGGAAAGGAGGCCTCCCTCGCGTCGCCGCTTGATGCCGGGCGGACCGAGGTCCTGGCCGAAGTCGACCATATAGACACTCTCTCCGTCTGTTCGAAGACGGTTGAATGCTGATACGGGTGAAAAACCGAGCCGGTCCATAACCCCCGCCAAGGCAAACACCTGATCGATTAATTTCATACTATTGCCGGGCCGGCGACGCAGCCGGTGGGCAAGCTTTTGCCCTACGTATTGCTCCACCAGGAGCCCCCGGCCCGAAAAATAGAACTTCGGCGTCCGAACACCACCTGACGCCAGCAGGTGGCGCCGACACACCCATTCGTCGACGAGTTCGCGTAACGTGCACGTCGTCGAAAAGGCGGTCACCGCCTTTAACAGCACATCGTGCTCTTGCCCTTGGTCTATGACCTTGAACCGATAGTGGTAGGTTTCCGGGCCGCCCCTCTGCCAGCCGTGCGTCTCCTCGAGGAGTGGCGAATGGCGGGGGTCCGACGATAGACCAAGACGCCACAGGGCTTCCCCTGTGGTCCGCGCCTTGACGAGCCCACGCAGTTCTTTCTCAAGGGTCCACGAGACCGCCATTGCGCCACAAAAAATACTACCTCGGTCCACCTTTTATGGCCCGCGGCCCGGCGCGTCGCAATGCTCTAAACGTTGCCAGCGGATATCTCGGCAGCGGGCTTCCATCGCCAAGCCACCTCCGCTACCGGCCCTGAGCGGAACTGGCGGGTCGCGCGGGAAGGGAAGGCCTCACCGCAGGATATCGCGCGCGGCTCTCTCGATGCCGAAGGTGATTCGCGCCAGCTTGGCGTAGTCGAGCTTGTCGGGCGTGTCGGTCGGCTTGTGATAGTCGCGATAGCGGAATGGCGCGGTATCGGTGACCATGACCGCCGGATAGCCGAACATCCAGAACGACCAAT
>JBDTOR010000101.1:0-9005 GCA_039933175.1 Hyphomicrobium sp.
AAGCCGCCGATCACCGGCGAGAACCACAACACGTCGGCCAGGAAGAACGCCCACTCGCGGCTCATGTACGGCTCATCGGGCGTGCGGGCGAAGAGGCGGGGGACGACGCTTACCCAAGCCGACGTGGCGATCGGGCCGCATATCGCGGCAACAAGGATATCGGCCGCCTTGCGCCTGCCGGTGTGGCCGCGAACGCGGGCGGTGACCACCCCGACGACCAGGCCGCCGAGCAAAACGATGAAGGGGAACGTGACATCGACCATCGGCTGCATCCCGGCCCGCGCCGCATCGTAGCAGTGGTTCCCAGGGGAACAGCTACGACGCGCGCATGACAGCTATGGCGGGATGGTGGGCCCTCGGTTGCGTTTTAACCAAATGCGCGGGGCATCGCGGCGTGGGCTGAAGGTTGCGAGAATTTCATCAGTGCACAAGCCAGGGACTTAAGGACTTCAAGACGGAGATCAGTTACGATGAAGTGCGCTCAAGAGAGGCTATCGGTCATGCCACGCCCGTCTCTCGTCTCACTTTGCATTGCAAGTTTCGGGCTTGCCTGCGTGCTTCCGCTCAGCGCGCACGCGGACGACACGTTCTCGGTCGCGCCCAGCCAGGTGGTGACGTTGGGCGGCGGCTCCGGCGATGAGTTCGCCGTTGAACAGATCTCCCGCAACGACAATATGGTCACCGTGCTGCTGCGCCCGAAGGGCGAGAGCTGCACCTTCCGCTTCGAGGTCGGTGTCGGCCGCAGCGTCCAGTTGCGCTCCGATACGGCTTCCGGCCAGTCGATGGTGTGCAAGGCAACGCTGCAGCCGCTGACGCAGGATGGCGCTGCAGAGTTTGGCGCCGAGTGCACCGAGGCGCCGGTGTCGTCCAGCGAGCTGAAGTGCCCGCCCGGCGGCGACACCGCGGCCATCAACTATCCGCAGCACTAACGAGCGCTGAGCCGCGAACCGCGCGCGCAAGCGGGTAGGCGAGGCAAATCGCGGCCGCCACGATTACCCCGTTGACGATCCACGCCATCGGGTCGACGGCGCCGATGCCCCAGGTGGCGACGTGGGCGCCAACGGCGCCGATCATCGCCAGCGACCCCAACAGCCGCAGGACCCGCTCGAGGACGCCGGCGTTCGGCAACACCGCGGCCAGCAACAACGCGGCAAACACGACGGCAAGATAGATGCCCAGAAGGAAACTCGCGTTGACGTAGAGTGCCGCGATGGCGCTCGCTGCGATGGCGACAGGCTGGCCCCACCCTACGGCCGCCCATACCTTCTCCCATCCCGGTGCGGGGCGGCCTTTGTCGCGCCGCCGTGCCAGCCAGATCGTCACGCCCGTATGGGTGATGATGGTGAGCGCCAGCCCGAGCACGCCGTAGGCGATCTTTATCGGATACCCGCCGAACCAGCCGAAGTGTAGCGGCTGCAGCACGCCCAGGATCTGCTGCCCGACGCCGCCGGTCTCCAGGCCGCCATCGCCGAGCGGCGTGCCGTCCCCCTTGAAGTAGTAGGTGTTGCCCAGGGCGACATGCCCCGGCGTGCGCATGCCCAGATGCACGACCTGGCCCGCCCGCCCCACATGATCGATCTGCACGCTGGTGAACTGCGCGGCCGGTTTTGCGGCCTGCACTTGGCGCATCATCGCGGCGACGTCGGGAACGGGCGCGGTCGCCTCTTCGGCGGTGGCACGCGGCCCGAGGATCACCGAGAACGCCGCGTCCGAGTCGCCGTCGTAGGCGGCCATGGCCAGCACGCCGACGATCAGCGTCGACAGGCCGAGCAGCGCACCCGACAGCGAGACGACGACGTGGAACGGCAGGCCCCACACACCGAGGCGGTTGTGCAGGTCCGCCTCCTGCAGGCGCTTCGAGCCTCCGCGGCGCAGCGCGAACGCATCCTTGAAAATGCGCGGGTGCGACAGCAGGCCGGAAATCAACGAGGACAGCAGCGCCACGCCGATCAGTCCGACAAGCATCCGACCCCAGGTGCGCGGCAGGTGCAAGTTCATGTGCAGCCCACCGACGAAATCCGAAAACGGCGCCTTGACCCGCGTGACCAGCCGGCCATCCGCGTCGGCGAGCCAGCTGCCATCAACGCCCGTCTCATGGTCGTGGTAGTTGACGTAGAGGCGGGCCGACACGCCGGGGCCCATGACGAACATGTCGTGCGCGGCTTTTTCGGCCACGGCCTGCGCGTATCCGGCCTGTACGGCGGCGCCGACTACGTCGGGGGAAAGCGCACCCGTGACGACCGGGGCGTCGGGCTGCTCCCACCGCTGCAACTCGTTGATGAACACGCACACCGTGCCGCTGAGGCAGACGATGAAGATGAGCGCGGCAAAGGCGAGCCCCAACGCCGAGTGCCCGGCGAGCATGGCGCGCACGAATTCCGGCGGCAGGAACTGCCGCTTCTTCGGTTTCGCCTCGACGCGCTGATCCATCAGAGAAGCGCCTTCGGCAAGAACGCGATGCCATAGCCGACCGCGGAAACTGAGCCGAGCACCAGGGTGGCGCGCAGCAGCTTGGCGTCGCTCAGGGTCCAGGCCATCCCGGCGCCCCATAGGATCGGCACGAGCAGGCCGCCCACGACGATGCGGTCGTGCGCCCCCATCGGCATGGCGACGGCAAAGGCGACGCCGACGCCGATGGCGGCGATGCCGGCGAGGACGATGGACAGCAGCGCCTTGGCGACGGCGCGCGGCCAGTTGGCCGGCCGGTCCTCCGGCTCGAGCGCAACCTCGCGCAGCAGCCTTGGCGACTTGTGCGCGCGGTCGTCAAAGCCGGCGGCGATGACCAGATAGGCCACGAGCGACAGCGCGATGAGGCCGTAGGCCATGCCGACCTCTGCGTCCCAGGCATAATCGAAGGCGGCGATACCGCCCGTGATCAAGATCCAGCCGGCAATGAGATAAGGCGGGTTGCGCGGCCGCTTACCGAGCCAGGAAAGCCGCAGCAGCGCGATGCCGCCGCAAAGCAGCAGCGTGCCCGCCGTGGTGACGAGCGCGACCGTCGCGGTGCTGAGATGTTCCAAACCTGCCGTGATCTCCCGTCGTAACACACCAGAGCAAACTCCGCTCCGGCGGCGAAGCCGGGGCCGCGCATCGCCCGCGTGTCGATTGGCCTGATTTCGCTCGGTCGCAGCCGAGCGCACCGGCGCCGACAACCCGGGTCAAAGCTTAACGGCATCCGATGGATTGTCGACTCTAAATGGATGCATTCAAAATCACACCGGGCGGATTGGTGGTTCGTGTTGCGAGATTGCAATTTTGCAGCGTCTAAGGCGACACCCGGAACACATGGATCGCCTCGCGCTTCGCGAGGCGCTGCACGCCTCTAGTGACCCGCCGTCGTATTGCGGAAGGGTGCGCCCACGACGGCGACGATCACCGCCGTGATAGCGCCAGCGATGAGACCGACAATCGCCGAGCCCGTGGCCGAAACCAGCCAGGCCACCGCGCCGCCGGCCAGCGGCACCGCCCCGCCCACCGCCTCGGCGATACTGTGCATGATGTGCTCGGGCGCCGTTACGCCAAATGTAGCGAGGCCATGCACCAGGATGCCGCCGCCGACCCACAGCATGGCCAGCATGCCGATGAGGCTCAGCGTCTCGAGGAACGGCGGCATGCCGTACACCAGCGCGCGGCCGAGCGGGCCGGAGATGATGCCGCCCCGCTGCACCAGCCTGACGCCGATGTCGTCGGCCTTCACGATCAACGCCACGACGCCGTAGACGGCGGCCGTGATGAAAACCGCGACGGCGGCGAGGACGATCGCCTGCGTGAGAAGATCGGGCGCCGTGATCGCGGCGAGCGCGATGGCCATAATCTCGGCCGATAGAATGAAATCGGTGCGGATCGCGCCCGACACCTTCTGATCTTCCAGCGCCTTGTCGCCCTGCGCCAGCTGCGCCGCGACCTTGGCGCTCTGCGCCGTCTGGCTCGGCGCCGCCAGCATGTGGTGCACCTTCTCGTAGCCCTCGAAGCTCAGGTAGAGCCCGCCCAGCATCAGCAGCGGGGTGATCGCTTGCGGCAGGAAGGCACTGAGCAGCAGGGCGGCGGGGAGCAGGAACAGCAGCTTGTTGCGCAGCGAGCCGACGGCGATGCGCCCAACGATGGGCAATTCGCGTTGCGCCGCCAGGCCGGTGACGTAGCGCGGCGTCACCGCGGCATCGTCGATGACCACGCCGGCGGCCTTGGCGCTTGCCTTCACCGCTTGCGCGGCCGCATCATCGATCGTCGCCGCCGTCAGCTTGGTCAACGCCACTACGTCGTCCAACAGCGCCAGCAAGCCACCGCTCATCGTTCACCATCCCCGTTCGAACACCCGATTTAAGTATCGGGAACCGCGATACTGCGCGTGCCGTTAAATACCGACCCCAAGCGCCGGAGAGACCAATGACGCAGAAAAGCCTGGCTGACATCGCGGCTAAGATGCGCGGCATCGATATCGCGATGCTTTCTACTAAGACCGAGGGCGGCGAGATTGCAAGCCGGCCAATGAGCAACAATGGCGACGTCGACTACGACGGCGACAGCTACTTTTTCACTTGGGACGCCTCGCGTGTCGTAGCCGATATCGAGGGCGACGATCGCGTGTCGCTGGCCTTTTCCGTCGAGCCGGGGCTGCTGGACGGCGCCGGCCTGTTCGTCGCTGTCGAGGGCAAGGCGGCTGTCATCCGCGACAAGGCCCAATTCAAGACACACTGGACCCCCGATCTCGAGGTTTGGTTCCAGCAGGGCATCGATACGCCGGGCTTGGTCCTGCTCCAGGTGCATGCCCGCCGCATCAAGTACTGGGAAGGCGAGGATGAAGGCGAAATCGAAATCGCCGGCTGATCCCTCGATGCACTTGCGCGCAACTGCGCGCCTCAACGTGACGGGGAACTCCTCGGCCGCTAAGCTCTTTGTCCACTGGATGCGACGAGAGGCCGTTATGAAAGAGTACGTGAAGGCTGTGCGCCACGACACGTTGCGGGCCATCGAGAACGCCGAACGTCTTGTGGTTTCGTTGGGTGAGGGCGAAGGCCCCGGCACCGACAAGCTGCGCAAGGCGACCAAGCGCTTCGCCAAGCACCTCAAGGAAGAGCTTTCCGCTTGGGACGACAAGTATAAGAAGGCCCGCGCCAAGGCCTAGGTGGCCGCTCCACGCGCCCATTGCGGCGGCCTGCGACGGCGCGCTGCGCCAACTTGAGACAATGCTTTAACAAAAGAAGGAACCGGCGAGGTCCGCGGCGAGTTTGTTGCGCAGAGACAATCGGTTCAGCTTACGTCCTGAGAGACAAAGCCATGCGCCTCCTAACGGTTTCCCTCGCCGCCATGACAGCCTCGACGGCCTGCCTCGGCATGCTGTTCCTCTACGCGCTGTTCGTGCCGACCCTGCCGGCACCCGCCGCGGCCCTTACCGGCGTGCACGTATCCAAGTGGAGCACGCCGGTTCAGCAGCCTTTGGTGACGGCCGCCGTAGACATCCGCTGATCGGCCTCACGGGAGGCGCCTAAGCGCCCGACTCCCGCACGCACTTGGCCGTGAAGCTCGTTTCCGCGGCCCCGTGCAGGTTCTTCGCCTTGGCGTCGGCCTCGCACTTCGTCCTCGCATCGGACGTGCATTTCTTCACAAAACTGGTCTCGGCAGCTCCGTGCAGCTTCTTGGCGGTGGCCTGAGTGGCGCAGTTATCGGCCAGGGCCGGGACGCTTGCCAGGCAGGCAAACCCGCCGAGCGCAGCCATAGTCACAAACAGCTTTCTCATCGTTTCCTCCATAGGCTTGGCCGCTCCAAGGTCACCCCTTTTCGCGACGAGGCAAGGGTGCGCGAGCATACAAATCCGTAAGCGGAGGGAAAGGTTTACGCGTGCTAGCCTCCCCTCTGAATCAGTCGCCGGAGGACCGAGATATGAGCTGGACCGACGCCGTAAAGGGTTTGATCGGACAAGCCGAGCAGGCCGCCGTACCCGAACTCATCAACCGCTTCATGGGGCCCGAAGGGCTGCAAGCCGTCCTTGCCAAGTTGAAGGATGCTGGCTTTGCCGCGCAGGTGTCGTCCTGGCTCGACAAGAACAAAGACAACCTGCCGATCACGCCCGAGCAGCTCCGTGCCGCACTCGGCGACCAGCACGTGCAGCAGATCGCCAAGTCTCTCGGCATACCCCTCGATACGGTCCTGGATGCGCTGGCTAAATACCTGCCCGAGGCCGTCAACGCCGCAGGCCCGGCCGCCGCCCCCATCTCCACTTAATGGGGTGTGTGCACCGATATTTTAATCGCGGTGAGGGACACCTTGCCGCGAGAGGCGCCCATCGCTTCCCTCCCCACGACTCAGGTGATATAGCCGTGCCGACATCGTTCCCGCGCTGGGCCCCGGAACCTTGTCGCCCAGCCCCTCAGGAGACCGCAAAAGCATGGCCGCACGGTCCCATGGCCCGCTCACTATTGATTCCGCCGTCGCGCTGACGTTCGACGATGTCCTCCTTGTGCCGGCCGCCTCAGAGATACTGCCCAGCCAGGCGGACGTCGGCACTCAGATCACCCGCTCCATCCGCCTCAATATCCCGGTCATCTCGTCCGCCATGGACACCGTGACCGAGGCGCGCCTAGCCATCGCCATGGCGCAGGAAGGCGGCATCGGCGTCATCCACCGCAACCTTGCCCCCGAGGAACAGGCACGGCAGGTAGCGCTGGTGAAGAAATATGAGTCCGGCATCGTCCTCAATCCGGTGACGATCAACCCGGGCGCTTCCCTGCGTGAGGCGCTGGCCATCATGGCCGAGCACGGCATTTCCGGCGTTCCCGTCGTCGAGACCCCGAAGAACGGCTCCGACAAGGGGCGCCTCGTCGGCATCCTGACCAACCGCGACACGCGCTTTGCGACCAACCTCGATCAGCCCGTCTCCGAGCTGATGACCAAGGACAAGCTGGTCACGGTCGACCGGTCGGTGTCGCAGGAGGAAGCCAAGCGGCTGCTGCACACCAACCGCATCGAGAAGCTGATGGTCGTCGACGACAGCTATCGCTGCATCGGCCTCATCACCGTCAAGGACATCGAGAAGGCGCAGAAGCACCCGCACGCGTCGAAGGATTCCGAAGGCCGCCTGCGAGTCGCCGCGGCGACCACGGTGGGCGAGGACGGCTTCCTCCGCACCGAGCTGCTGATGGCGGCCGGCTGCGATCTGATCGTCGTCGACACCGCACATGGACACTCGAGCCGCGTGCTGGAGGCAGTGACGCGGATCAAGAAACTGTCGAATAGCGTTCAGGTGATCGCCGGCAACGTGGCGACCGCCGAGGCGACCAGGGCGCTGATCGACGCCGGCGCGGACTCGATCAAGGTCGGCATCGGCCCCGGCTCGATCTGCACGACGCGCGTCGTCGCCGGTGTCGGCGTGCCGCAGCTTACCGCGGTCATTGATTGCGCCCACGAAGCTTCCAAGCACGGCGTGCCCATCATCGCCGACGGCGGCATCAAGTATTCGGGTGACGCCGTGAAGGCGCTCGCTGCCGGCGCCTCCTGCGTAATGATCGGCTCGTTGCTGGCCGGCACCGACGAGGCCCCCGGCGAGACCTACTTCTACCAGGGCCGCACCTATAAGGCCTACCGCGGCATGGGCTCCATCGGCGCCATGGCGCGCGGCTCGGCCGATCGCTACTTCCAGCAGGAGGTGAAGGACACCCTGAAGCTGGTGCCGGAAGGCATCGAGGGGCAGGTGGCCTACAAGGGACCGGCCGAGAACGTGCTGCACCAGCTCGTCGGCGGCCTGCGTGCCGGCATGGGCTACCTCGGCGCCCGCACCCTCGCCGATCTGCGGGCGACGGCCAAGTTCATCCGCGTCTCGCCGGCGGCGATTCACGAAAGCCACCCGCACGGAGTTCTCATCACGCGCGAAAGTCCGAACTATCCCGGCAACGTTTAGTCACCGGTTCACGGCTGCGCGACAGAATTTGTGAATTGGCGGCAACGATCGGCGGGCGAGCCCGTTGATGCGTCGATCCTCAGGCGGTTCTGAGGGCGACAACAGGAAATGGCCATGACCGTTACCGATCTGCTGCTGCCGGTGTTCGTCGAGGTCGGGCTGACCTTTTTCCTCATGTTCTGGATGGGCGCATTGCGCCGCCGCGCTCTCGGCTCCGGCGCCGTGACACCCGGGGACATCTCCCTGCGCGAGCCGAAGTGGCCGACGCGCGTCCTGCAGGTCGCCAACAGCTTCCACAACCAGCTCGAGCTGCCGATGCTGTTCTACGTGCTGGTGGCTTTCATCCTCATCACCTCCACCAACAGCCTGATCTTCGTCATCCTTGCCTGGGTGTTTGTGCTTTCGCGCCTCGTGCACGCCTACATCCACACCGGCTCGAACGAGCTCTACGCGCGATCCGTAGCGCTCGCTATCGGCGCCATCGCCCTCGTCGCCATGTGGGTGATCTTCGCCATCCGCATTCTCATCACCGGAGCCTAGTGTGATGATCGGGAAATTCGCCATCATCGGCCGCGAGGGATCGAGCGAATTTCTCGATCTGAATCACACTAGAGAACCTGTGCTTCTAGTGTCCCTTATAATTCCGAAGTTCGCTCCGGGGCTTGACGGCAAGCTTTGGCGAACTTCGGAATCGGGACACTAGAGCCATGCGCGCAGGCGCGCGGATATCGGCGGCGGCGGAAGTCCTCGACGACATCCTCACCCGGCATCGCCCGGCTGCCACGGCGTTGGCCGACTGGGGCAAGGCGCATCGCTTTGCCGGGTCGGGCGACCGCGCCGCTATCGGCACCATCGTGTTCGACGCGCTGCGCCGCCGGTTGTCCATCGCTGCCTGCATGGGCGCGGATACCCCGCGCGCGCTGGCGCTTGGCGGCGCTCCGCGGGCGCTCGGCATGACCGCCGAGGAAGTCAGTGCTACGGCCGACGGCAGCGAGCACGCCATGGCGCCGTTAAGTGAGGCTGAGAAAGCCGGCCTCGCCGGCGTACTACCCGCGGGCACGCCGCTGCATGTTGCCGGCGACATACCCGAATGGCTGATGCCGTCGTTCGAGCG